>CALGYO010000085.1 GCA_937934715.1 uncultured Desulfovibrionaceae bacterium
CTCCTTATCGGCCACTCGGAATCCCTGCACAATATTTCCCGGGCCTTTACGCCGAAGCATTATCCCGGCGCCATCATCTACGGCAAGGAAGGCTGAGGCGGGGATGCGAAAAGGAGTCAGTATCGCGAAACGGGACCCGGAGTAGCCCGTGGGCGCGCGAATCCTGGCCATCGCCAACCAGAAGGGCGGGGTGGGCAAGACCACCACGGCGTTGAGCCTGGCGGGCGCCTTGCGCCTGGCGGGGAAACGGGTTCTGGTCATGGACCTGGACCCCCACGGCTGCGCCTCGGTGCACATGGGCCGCTACCCGGAACAGGTGGAAGGCTCGGCCTACGACCTGTTCATGGCCGAAGCCCCGGACAAGGCCCTGTGGGACGCGGTCACGGGACCGGCTCTGGAGGCGGGATTTTTCCTCACCCCGAGCCATGTGCGGCTCTCGGAGCTGGACATCGAGCTGCGCGCCCGGCCGGAAAAGGGCCTGACCCTGAAAAAGGCGCTTACGATTATTGAGGATGCGTACGATTATGTGATCATCGACTGCCCGCCGCACATGGGGGTGCTTCTGGTCAACGCCCTGGTGGCCTCTGACCTGCTCATCATCCCCATCCAGACGGATTTTCTGGCGTTGCACGGGCTTCGGCTGATCTTCGACACGGTGAGAATGCTCAACAGGGTCCTGTCCAAACCCTTGCGCTTCAAGGCCCTGGCCACCATGTACGACAAGCGGGCCGGGGCGTGCGTACGGGTATTGCGGCTTTTGCGCAAAAAACTCGGACCCCGCATGTTCGAAACGGTGATAGGCATGGACACGAAATTCAGGGAAGCCAGCGCCGACGGCAAGGTCATCCACCAGGCGGCGCCGGACTCCCGGGGCGCCAGGGAATACCGGCTTTTGGCCCAAGAGATCATGATACTATGAGCGCATCGATGGAAAAATACTTCCAGGAGACGGTCATCCCCCCCGGAGACGAAAAGCCGGGCGGGGACATGACCGGCCCGGAGCGGGCCTTCCTGGAAAAATACATGGGCGTGGATTTCGAAAAAACCCTGGCCCAGAAGGGGCTCAACCGCCCGGCCGCCGTGCAGTCCGTGACCGGTCCCCTGGGCGCGGCCTCCCCCGGTCCGCGAACCTCCCCGGCCGGGGAGCCGGACGAGGACGTCATGGCCGGTCTGCGCCGGGCCAGGGAAATCCAGATGGTCATCTTCTTCGTGGGAGACCAGGAATTCGCCATTCCCATCGACCTGATCCAGGAGGTCATCCGCTCCGTCGATCCCACCAGGCTCCCGGCCGCGCCCTATTTCGTCGCGGGCGTCATGAACCTTCGCGGCCGGGTGATCCCGCTGCTCGACATGGCCGCCCTCCTCGGGCTTCCCAACCATGAGGACGGACAGGCCTTCACCATCATCTGCCGGGCCAAGGGTCTTTCGATGGGCCTTATGGTCAAACGCATCTCCACCATGCGCAGGACGCCGAACGAGGACGTCGAATGGGGCGTCGAGGCGCAAACAGGCGCCAGCGCGGATTTCCTGGCCGGACTCATGAAAGCCGGGGACCGGCTCATCAAAATTATTTCCGTTGACACCCTTTTTCAAAAGGCTTTGAAAAGTTAAGGTGGCGAACATGGCGAAACACATACTCATAGTGGACGATTCCAAGACCGTGCGCAACCTGGTCGCCTTCATCATGAAAAAGGAAGGCTTCAAGGTGACGGCGGCGGAAGACGGTCTGGACGGTCTGGAAAAACTCTACTCCGAGCCGCATATCGACCTCATCATTTCCGACATCAACATGCCGCGCATGGATGGCATCACCTTCATCAAAAACGTGCGCGAACAGGAAGCCTACCGGGACATTCCCATCGTCGTGCTTTCCACCGAGGGCGAGGAGCGCGACATTCAGACGGGCCTGTCCATCGGCGCCAACCTGTACATGGTAAAGCCCGCCCAGCCCGAAACCATGGTCAAGAACATCAAGATGCTCCTGGGATAGACGCCATGCGCAATGTAGGCCTTGAAAACGGCGAGGTACCGCAATGAGTCAAGATTTCATGGATCCGGAATTATTCGCAGACTTCATCGTTGAAGCCAAAGAGCACCTCGAGACCATCGAGCCCAATCTTCTGGAGTTGGAGAAGAATCCAGGAAACCTGGGCCTTCTCAATGAAATCTTCCGGCCCATGCATTCGCTCAAAGGCGCCTCCGGCTTTCTCGGCCTCAACAGCATCAACAGCCTGGCCCACAAGTCCGAAAACATCCTGGATGAGCTGCGCAAAGGCAATCTGGCCGTCACCGCCGAGATCATGGACGTCATCCTCTCGTCCACGGACCTGTTGCGCACCATGATCGACAACCTGGAGCAGACCGGCGCCGAAGGCGACGTGGACGCCTCCGCCGTCATCGCCCGCATCGGGGACATCCTGGCCGGCGGCGGCGCGCCCGCTCCCGCCAGACCCCAGGCCGGAATCATCGGCGCCGAAGAGGAGCCGGAACCCGATCCCGAACCGGAACCCGAACCGGAACCCGAGCCGGAGCCTGAGCCTGAGCCGGAGCCTGAACCGGAGCCCGAGCCGATCCAAATGTCCGTGGAAAGCGGTCCCCCCGCCCTGGTGGGCGAACCCTACGCGCTTACCTCCATCGGCGAAGGCCACATGGCCGACTTTCTGGAAGAAGCCCGGGAAATCATCGAGCGCCTGAACAGCTCCCTCTTGGAGCTTGAGGCGGGATCCGGCGCGGGCGGAGAGCTCGTCAACGACATCTTCCGCTATTTCCACAACCTGAAGGGCAACAGCGGCATCATCGGCCACAAGGAGCTCAACTCCCTCACCCATGAGGCCGAAACCCTGCTCAACAAGGTGCGCAAGGGCGAGATGGACGTCTCCCGGGGCATGGTGGACCTGCTGCTTGCCGCCGTGGACCTGATCGAGGCCCTGGTCTCCCACATCGACGTGGAAAAAAGCCTGGCCCAGGCCCTGGACATCGGCCCCATCGTGGAAAAGCTGCATGAAGCCACCGAGGGCCGCATCGAGGAACCCGCCGCGCCCATGCCCGAACCGGAGCCGGAGCCCGAACCCGAACCCGAACCCGAGCCGGAACCGGAGCCGGAACCGGAACCGGAACCGGAGCCGGAGCCGGAACCCGGACCTGAAGACGCCGGGGCGTCGCCCGCCCTGGGCGGCCTGGACCCCGAGGACGTGACCATTTTCGAGAGCACCATCAACCAGCAGATGGAGAACATCAAGCTGGCCTTCGAAGGGCTCGCCGTAAATCCCGATGACAAGGACCTGGTGGACGGGCTCTACCGCACCCTGACCACCATCCAGAATTCCTCGGGCTACATGGGCTTCACCGAAGTCAAGACCTACGCCGAACGCACCGCCGGTCTTGTGGATCAGGCCCGCAAGACCGGCACCTCCTTTGAGCTCATGCTGGATCTGCTCCGGCAGGAATGTTCCATCATCGGCGACATGATCAAAAAGGACCTCGAGAAGCTGCGCTCGGGGCAGGCCGAAGCCAAGCCCGCTCCCGAAGTGAAGCCCCTGCCCGCTCCCGAACCGGAAAAACCGGCCAAGGCCCCCGAAGTCCCCGCCGAACCGGCCCCGGCCGCGCCCAAGCCCGCCCCGGCCGCCCCGGCCGCCCCGGCGCCCAAGGCCGAGCCCAAGCCCGCTCCGAAACCGGAGACCAAACCCGCGCCTGCCGCGCCCAAACCCGCGCCTGCCGCGCCCAAACCCGCGCCTGCCGCGCCCAAGCCTGCGCCTGCCGCGCCCAAGCCTGCGCCTGCCGCGCCCAAGCCTGCGTCGGCCGCGCCCAAGCCCGCGCCCAAACCCGCCGCCAAAGCTCCCGAGCCCGCCGCCCAGGCCCAGGCCCAGGCCGACGCGGGCAGGCCCAAGGTGTCCGCCACCATCCGGGTGGACCACGAGAAACTCGATCACCTCATGAACCTGATCGGCGAGCTCATCATCAACCGCAACCGCTTCGCCATGCTGGCCCGGTCCCTTGAGGAGGGCAAGGAAGAGGTGGTCCACATCGCCCAGCAGGTCACGGAAACCACCTACGCCATGGCCCGCATTTCCGACGACCTCCAGGACACCATCATGAAGGTGCGCATGGTGCCGGTGTCCACGGTCTTTTCCCGCTTCCCCCGCCTGGTGCGCGACCTCAGCCGCAAAAGCGGCAAGGAGGTCAACCTGATCATGGAAGGCGAGGAGACCGAGCTCGACAAAAGCGTGGTGGAGGTCATCGGAGACCCCCTGGTCCACTTGATCAGGAACAGCATGGACCACGGGCTGGAGACTTCGGAGCAACGCAAGGAGACGACCAAGCCCCCGGTGGGCCACGTGTGGCTTCGGGCCTACCACCGCGGCAATTCCGTGGCCATCGAGGTGGAGGACGACGGCCGGGGCATCGATCCGGCCAAAATGCGCGAAGTGGCCGTGAGAAAGGGCGTCATCACCCCGGAAGAGGCCAAGATCCTGGACGACCGGGACGCCATCGACCTCATTTTCGCCCCGGGATTCTCCTCGGCCGAAAAGATCACCGACATCTCGGGCCGGGGCGTGGGCATGGACGTGGTGCGCACCAACATCAAGAACTTGAAGGGCACGGTGAACGTGGTCAGCGAGGTGGGCAAGGGCACGAAATTCACCCTGGCCCTGCCGCTCACCCTGGCCATCATCGACGCGCTCATGGTCATCGTCCAGGGCGCCATGTACGCCATCCCCCTGGACTCGGTCTCGGAAACCACCAAGATCGAAGTCAAGCGCATGACCGACGTCAACAACCGCAAGGCCGTGACCCTTCGCGGCGAGGTGCTCGGCATCGTGGAGCTGGCCGAGATTCTGGAGCTGCCCAAGAACACCGAGGAGCGCGAGATCGTGCCCGTGGTCATCCTCCAGGACAACGACCGGCGCCTGGGGCTCATCGTGGACCGGCTCCTGGAGCGCCAGGAGATCGTGATCAAGCCGCTCGGGGCCTATCTGAGCGAATTCGACATGCGCGGCATCTCGGGCGCCACCATCATGGGCGACGGCTCCGTGGTCCTCATCCTGGATCCCCACGAGATCTACGCCATGTCCACAACCGGACGTTAGGTCCGAACCTGATCCGGCGGTTTACGGCGGGGGCCCTGCGGGCCCCCGTTTTTTTTACGCCGTCCCGTCCCCCGGCCTCCGCGCAACCCCTACCCATGCCGCGCGGCCATTCGCCATCCGCTCCCGGCGCCGCCGCAACATCCTCCGGCAGCCCGCCCAGGCCCCACCCCTGCTCTGAAACCGGCTGCGCTGTTGACGGCGTTGCGCTGGACGACGGCTCCATGACCGCCGGGGCCTTTCTTCCAGCCCATTGCGCGGGGGTCTTCTCCCGGAATGCGCCCCCTCTTGCGCCCAGCGCGGCGCCGGTCTCCGTCCTGCGTTCCATCGCGCTCCAGTCACACTCCCCCGCCTCTCCCGTTCCACCACCCGCCTTGGAATCCAAGAGATAATTTTTTGAAATAATTGCGTAATACTATTTTCTTCACTTTTTTTCGCCCCCCTCTGGATGTTCGCCCCCCCTGGACTCGTATAACCAAATAAGAACGCGAAATTTCATGCTTCCCGTTTTCGAACGCACGACGAAAACGAAATATCGACGCTACATATTTCAAGGAGATGCGACATGACTACGACGTTTCGAGAAAGCGACTGGTCGAGAACGCTTGCTGACGCTCTCGCCATCGACCATGACCTGTGTGAGGAGGTCTGCAAGATCATCCGGAAGGTGGCTTTCCTTTGCCTCAAGCGTCACGTCGGCGCCGTCGCATACGACGATATGCGCGTCATTCTGTCCATGGTGCACGACACGCTTTCAAGCGACGGCAAGGAACTGCTCGACGCCCTCACCGCCAACAAGTGCGCCGTTCACTCCTGGCTGACCGTCATCGTGCGCCGCGCGGCCATGAACCACATCCGCCGCCGCTACTACGCCTCCTCCAGCGTGTCCGACCTGTTTCGGGCCATGAACGTCGACGTGCGCGGCGCCGAGGACTGTCTGGACGCGATGTCGCACCTGTTCACGCCCTCCCAGAAATATCTCCTGCGCCTGCGCCACGGCGAGGGATGCGACATCGGCCAGGCGGCCGCCCATCTGGGGATTTCCCGGGAAGAGGCCCTGGCGCTGGAAGCCTCCGCCACGAAGCGGCTGCGCCAGGAATGGTCGGCTCTCAAGAACAGGCCCCCCCTGCAGTAGGGCGAAAGCCAGGAGGTTCGATCATGCGACATCCCGACTGGAACGCCGTGGCCGCCTATCTGGACGGCAGGCTCTCGCCCCGCGAACGGGCCGGATTTCTGAAGCATCTCTTGGCTTGCCGCGACTGCCGCAGGGACGTGGAGGAGCTCTCCTACCTGCGCCAGGCCTGGGAACTCGCGGTCGACGCCCAGGTGATCGAGCGGGGCAGGTCCCTGTGCAAGACGCCCGGACGGGTGACGCCCCTGCCCGCGGCCAAGGCCCACAGATAAAACGCAACGCCCAAGGAGGCGCGACATGTACATCGATACCACCAGCTATCTGAACAGCCTCTCCCCGGCCACGACCACGGACGACGACGAGGACTCCTCCTCCCTCGGCAAGGACGACTTCCTCACCCTGCTCGTGGCCCAGCTGGAGAACCAGGACCCCTTCAACCCTACGGACGAGAAGGAAATGATCTCCCAGCTGGCCCAGTTCTCGAGCCTGGAGCAGCTCACCAACATCAGCGAGACCCTGGAATCGGGACTCAGCGTCCTGAACGCCCAGACCGCCACCTCGGCCGTGAGCTACATCGGCAAGTCCATCATGGCCCAGGGCTATGAGCTGGTCAAAGACGGGGAAAGCATGTCCGAGACCCAGTTCACCCTGGACGACCCGGTCTACGGCGTGACCGCCCACATCTACGACGAGGACGGCAAGCTGGTACAGACCGAGGTCCTCGGCGACCTCTCGGCGGGCGACCATTCCTACGTCTGGGACGGCCTGGACTACGACGGGGACGAGGTGGACGACGGGACCTACGTCATCGCCCTCACCGGCTACTCCGACGAATCGCTGTCCACCTCGGTCAGCATCTCCACCAACGTGTCCGGCGTCGTTTCCGGCATGAGCTTCGAGGACGGCAATGTGGTCCTGACCCTTGAGGACGGACGGCAGGTGAATCTCTTGAACATCATCGAAGTGAGCGATGCGGCCAACTAGGCCCTGCGAGACAAGGAGGCGATCATGGGACTGACAGGATCTTTGTACGCGGGCATCTCCGGACTGACCAGCCATAGCGAAGCCATGGCGGTCATCGGCAACAACCTGGCCAACTCGAGCACCATCGGCTTCAAGCGCTCGAGCGCCCAGTTCGAGGACATCTTCTACTCCACCATCACCACGGGCGGGAGCAGCTCCCAGGTGGGCCACGGCGTTTCCCTGGCCAGCATCTACGGGGACTTCTCCCAGGGCTCCTACGAGGCCACCAGTTCCTCCACGGATCTGGCCATCGGCGGCAACGGCTTTTTCATGGTGAACAATCCCCAGGACGGGACCACCTACTACACCCGGGCGGGCAATTTCATCTTCAACACGGACGGCTCCCTGGTGGACGCCAACGGTTACGTGGTCCAGGGCTGGACCGCCTCCACCAATTCCAAGACCGGCGTGACCTCGGCCAAGGGCGCCCTGGGGGACATCAAGCTCGACAGCTTCCAGTGCGACCCCTCGGCCACCAAGAAGATGCGGCTCATCACCAATCTCGATTCCTCGTCCGAGGACAACACCACCGACGCCACGGACCCCTACTTCGCCCTGCTCAAGACCTGGGACGGCCAGGACGAGGATCCCCTGGCGGACACCGCCTACGCCTATCAGACCACCATGACCGTGTACGACGAGGCCGGCGGCTCCCACGACGTGACCGTGTATTTCGACAAGGTCAGCAACGCCTCCGGAACCTCGGTCTGGGAATACGTGGTCACCTGCGACCCGGACGAGGACGGCCGCACCATCAACGGCACAGCCCTCAAGGATACGGACGCCGCCGGGCTGCTCCTCTCCGGCACACTGACCTTCGACTCCACCGGCCGTCTGACCAACATGAGCGCCTACACCTTGAGCTCCAGCGCCAGCGGCGACATGCAGGACCTCTCCAACTGGGTTCCCACCGAGTTCAACTCCAGCGGCTACCCGGTCTTCACCGCCAACTTCTCGGGCTCCTCCAACGCCAGCGCGGTGACCTCGGCCAACGCCAAGAACATCGCTCTGGACCTCGGCGTCAACAGCGACGCCGCGGGCGGCGGCTGGACCGGCGGCGTGGCCAACGCCTCCCTGGTGGGCACGGACATGACCAATCTCTCCAAGCTGACCGAGCCCGACGCCAGCGCCACCACGACCACCAGCCGGGACAAGGACTCCAGCACCCAGGACCAGACTCAGGACGGCTACTCCTCCGGCTACCTGCTCGGCGTCACCGTGAGTTCCGACGGCGTGGTCACGGGCTCCTACTCCAACGGCGAGGCCATCGACCTGTTCATCGTGGGCCTGGCGGACTTCGTCAATCTCCAGGGCCTGTCCCGCGAGGGCAACAACCTCTACGCCAAGACCCGCGACTCCGGCGAACCCCGCATCGCCCGGGCGGGCGAGTCCGGCATGGGCACGCTGGCCTCCGGAGAGCTGGAACAGTCCAATGTGGATACGGCCACGGAGATGGTGGACCTCATCACCACCCAGCGCGGCTTCCAGGCCAACAGCAAGGTCATCACCACCGTGGACTCGCTGCTGGCGGAAGTGCTCCAGCTCAAGCGCTAGAGGGATAACCGGCTAAACGGGGGTCAAGGTCATGCTCAATACGATACTCAACATAGGCGCGAGCGCCCTGTCCAACTTCCAGGTCGCCCTGAACGTGACCGGAAGCAACGTGGCCAACGCGGACACGGACGGCTACTGCCGGCGCACGGTCACCTTCGAGACGGACGACCTGGCCTTGACCCAGAACTCCGGCTACGGGATGGGCGTCACCATCCAGAGCATCACCAGGAACCTCAACGCCTACCTGGAAGCCCAGTATCTGGACTCCTCCTCGGAAAGCGCCTCATGGGACGCCATCGCCGCCAATCTGTCCGGGGTGGAATCCCTGTTCAACGACGTGGACGGGGTGGGCATAAGCTCGGCCCTGGACGATTTCCTGACCAGCCTCAGCGACCTGTCCACCAGCACGACCGCCTCCAACGCGGCCTTCCGCTCCCAGGTCATCTCCAACGCCGAACAACTGGCCGAGATGCTCGCCGGGATTTCCGAAAGCCTGGACGCCCAGGCGGACGCCCTCAATGCCAGCATCGAAAACCAGGTGGACGACGCCAACGCCATCATGCAAAACCTGGCCCTGCTCAACGCCTACATCGGCTCCCAGCCGGACAACAGCTCCCTGCTTGACCAGCGCGACCAGCTGTTGCGCGATCTGGCCCAGATCATCGACATCAAGACCATCGAAGGCTCCAACGGCCAGGTCACCGTGACCACCAAGGAAGGCCAGACCCTGGTGGACGGCGACAAGGCCTACGAGCTTCGGGTGGAAGGCCCCAAGAGCTACTCCAACCTGACCTCCTCCTCGACCTTCGACGGGGAGGCGTATTTCAGCGGCGAATCCGGCGACGAATTCACCATCGAGTGCGTCACCGGCGGCGGCGTCAACACGGGCGCCTCCTCGGCCGGAACCCTGGCCACGTTCAAGGTTTCCCTGGACGGCGGCAAGACCTGGCTTACGGACGAGGACGGCAACCCGCGGCTTTTCACCGCGGGCGACGCGGATCACCCCACGACCGTCAACGGCGTGGACATCTGGTTCGGGACCGCTGACGATTCCGGGACGGCGCCCGCCACGGCGCTGACCGCCGGGGACGAATTCGAGATCGTGCCCAAGACCGGACTCTACTGGGTTACCGCCACCGGCGGCGAGGTGAACATCACCCCGCTTTCGGGCTCTTCCTCGAACCGCATCAGCGGCGGGACCCTGGCAGGGCTGTTCGCCGTGCGCGACGAGTACATCGGCGAATACCAGGAACGGCTGGACGCCTTCGCCAAAAGCCTCATCTGGTCGGTGAATTCCATCCACAGCCAGGGCGCCGGGCTCGAACACATGACTTCCGCCCTCGGGGAATACTCCCTGACGGACCCGGGCGTTCCCCTCGGGGAATCGGATCTGGACTTCGCAGGCTTCCTGCAATCCGGCGCCCTGTCGTTCGCCTTTTATGACGCGGACACGGGCGAGACCCTGTCCGTGGACGCCCTGGATTTCAGTTCCATCACCCCGGGAACCGCCAATTTCGATCCCTCGGTCCACTCCCTGGAGGATGTGCGCGACGCCATCAACGCCTCCTATTCCGGCAAGATGACGGCCTCCATCGTCAACGGCCAGTTGCAGCTGACGGCGGCCGAAGGCGTGGAGTTCGAAATCGCCGAAGACTCGGCGGGACTCATGGCGGGGCTCGGGATCAACACCTTTTTCAGCGGGTCGGACGCCTCGAGCATCGCGGTCTGCGCGGCCATAACCAGCGATCCCTCCCGGCTGTGCGCCGCCCATGTCAACGGCTCGGGCGAGGTCAACGCCGGGGACAATACCACGGCCGCAGCCCTGGCCGAACTGGCGGACTCCACCGTGTCCTTCTACACGACCAGCGGCGAAAGCCGGGCCACGCTTTCGGCCTACCTGAACGGCCTGGCCTCCAAGGTGGGCATGGACGTGGAATCCGCCACCTTCAGCGCCGCCTACGCCGGTTCCCTGACCGAGGATTTGAACACCCGCAGACTGTCCGTCTCGGGCGTGAACATGGATGAGGAGCTGACCAACCTGATGAAATACCAGCAATGCTACCAGGCGGCGGCCAAACTCATCCAGACCGCATCCGACATGTTCGATACCGTTCTCAGCCTGAAATAGGAGGCGGCCATGCGCATCACCCAAAGCATGATCTACGACCGGTCTCTGTACTATATGAACAGCTCCCTGTCCCGGCTTGCCGATCTGCAGGAACAGTATTCCACGGAAAAGCGCATCAACAAGCCCTCGGACGATCCTTCCGGCTATTTCGAAGCCAGGCAGCTTTCCACGAGCATCAGGGAGTTTCAGCAGTACTCCGACAACGTGGACACGGCCACCGGATGGCTGAACCAGGCGGACTCCACCCTGTTGTCGACCAGCACCCTGTTGACCAATATCCAGGAACTCGCCGAGCAGGCGGCCACCGGAACCCTTAGCGCCGAGGACAGGGAAAACGTGGCGGTCCAGGTGCGCGAGCTGTTCGAGCAGCTCATCACCCTGGCCAACACATCCTACAGCGGGTCGAGCATTTTCGGCGGGCAAAAGACCAGCGGCCCGGCGTTCACCCAGGTCCTCTACGCCTCGGTCGACGACGAGACCCTGGGCCAGGAGGCCGTGGTCTCCGTGTCGGGCGACAGCGATACGAGCGTCCTGGTCGAGTTCACGGACTCGGGAACCATCGGCGGAACGGCCGGCATCGGCTACCGCTTTTCCACGGACGGCGGCGAGACCTGGACGGAAAAGACCCTGGCGGCGGGCGATACGGCCCTGGATCTGGACGGCTGCGTGGTGAACATGGCCTCGGGCTCCGCCGTGACCGAAACCACGGACGACGCCGAAGGAACGATGCTGACCGTGCGTCCCACAGCCCTGTACATGGGCGACGACCAGGACGGCTCCACGGTGCGCTCCTACGGGGCGACGGGCATCGCGGCCGAGGCCGAGGGCGTCTTTTCCGGCAACGTCATGGTGCGCATCGACTCCAACGCCAGCCTGTCCGGCGCGGTCAGCTATTCCTACAGCACGGACGGCGGGACGACCTGGAAAGAGAACAATACGGCCGACGCCCAGTCCCTGCCCGTGCCGGGGGGCTATCTGAATCTCTCTTCCAACGGCGGCTCCTCGCTCACGGCCGGAACCCAGTTCACCATCGTGCCCAACACGGCGGACATCGCCGTTCCGATTTCGCCCGGCTCGCAGATCGTGATCAACAACATCGGCAAGGACGTGTTCGGCGGCTTGTACCAGGCCTCCGGCTCCTCGTCCGCCACCCAGGCCCTGCCCTTCTCGGACAACGTGTTCGAGGTGGTGGGAGACCTGGTCGGACGGCTGGAAACCAACGACATCGACGGCGTGGGCGACTGTCTCGAAGCCCTTGAAACCGCCCATCAACATGTCGAAACCTGCGCGGCGGACGTGGGCGCCAGGGAAATCCGGCTGGAATACGTGGAGAAGAACCTGGAGGACCTGGAGGACAGCGCCACCACGAGCTTAAGCAAGGTGGAGGACGCGGATCTCTCCCAGCTCATCATCGACCTGGCCAAGTACCAGTACGTCTACGAGAGCGTGCTCAGCGTCTCGTCCAAGGTCATGAACATGAGCCTGTTGGATTACATCTAGGAAAAAAGAGCCCGGCGGGCGCCCGCGACGGAGATCGCGCAACCGCCCGCCGGGCTTGGGACCAAAAGGACGCGCCCTGGGACGGGGCGGTTATTTCACGAGATCTTTGGCGTTTATGATGAGATCGGCCAGGGCGCGGGAGCGTTCAGGGCTTTCAGGCGTGATGCCGCCTTCGGCCATGATTTCACGCAGCTCCTCGACTTCCTCGCGGCAGGCGGCGCAAACCTCCAGATGGGCTTGCATACGGCGCAACTCTTCCCCGTCGAGCTTGCCGTCGAGATAGCCCGCCATGGTCACGGCGTCCGGGCACTCCCCCGTCTTCAGGTCATCCCCGGGAACCGCATCCCGGCCCTCGGCGCCGTTCACGGCCTCTCCGTCTGAAATGGCATTCACCTTGCGCTCTTCCCGTTCGTTTTTTCCGGCATATTCAGCCAATAGCCCAAGGCGGCCGGACAATCAAGGCATGGCCGCCGAACGCGTTATCCGGCTTTTATCGCCTATCGGCGACGGGAAGAAAATCTTTAGCGGGGCGCCCGAAAAAAACGTCATCCCGCGGCGTAATGGACCCGGAGCCGGGCCAGGGCCTGGTGCTTCAGACTGCGCACGGTCTGGGCCTTTACCTCCAGAACGGCCGCCGCCTCGTCCACATCCATGTCCTCTTCGAAGAGCAGTCCGAGAACCTGGCGCTGCCGCTCGGACAACAGTCCCGAGGGCAGGCCGTCCAGGGGCCGTTCCAGGGGATCGGCCGCGATCTTCGGATCGGGAATGGCCTCGTCCAGGGGCTCGAAGCGTGCGTCCCGGGCCTTGCGGCGCAAGACGTCGATGGTGGTCGACCGGGCCGCCACCGTAAGCCAGGTGGACAGGGAAGCTTTTTCCGGGTTGTAGGTTTTGAAAAGCCTGAAATCATCCTTGACCAGGCGTAAAAAGACCTCCTGGGCCGCATCCTTGGCGTCATCCTCGGAGAACCGTCCTGTTTTCAGGCGGATAACCCGGCATGCCACCGAATGGATCAACCCGGCAAAATTTTCCACGAACCGGTCCCAGGCCTTCTTGTCCTTGGCCCAAGCCAGGGCGAGGTCGCGTTCGGGCAAAAAAGTACGTCCCATCCCTGTCCCTTTATCCTATCGAAATGATTTGTTTTATCATTTCGAGTCGCCTGTCCTGCTCCCTATCGCCTCGTACGGTAAAATTGTTCTCCCGCCTTTCCTCCAGCAGGGAGCGTGCCAGGAATTTGCATCCTTCCCCCAAAACCCGGATGCGGGAAACGGAACCTGAAATTTGGGGAAAAATCCCGGCGGCTCTGTTCATGAGCGCGCCCCCCGTCGCATGGACGTGGGCGGGGTTCAAGCGACACGGGGCGTCGCAATGCATGGGCGCCTCCCCGGACCGCTTGAACCCCGCCCACGCCCCCGCCGACTCGTCTCTCGCGCCGCGTCCGCAAAATGAGCGGATACGCATTTTGGGGATGCTACGGCGCCCTCTTCTCTTTTTTCCCTTGAGAAGCATTGGCCTGTTCTTCAAGAACGCGACGCGAGGATCGCCAAACGAAAAGGCGGCGCGATCGGCAAGCCGTTTTCTTTCCGCGAACGCCGGACGCGCGGCCTTGGCGCCTTCAGGGGGGAGGAACCGCCTGGACCGGAAAAAAAAGGGAAAGCGCTAGCGCGCCTTTTTCCGGTTCAAGGCGGCGAAGCGGCCTGGGGAAACGCCCATGAGGCGCTTGAAATGACGGGTGAAATGGCTCTGGTCGTAAAAGCCGCATTCCTGGGCGGCCTCGGCGCCGCCGGCCCCTTGGCGAAGCAGGTCCGCCGCCAGGACCGCCCGCTCGCGCATGAGATACTCCAGGGGGGAGACGCCGGCCGTTTCCACGAACAGGCGCTGGAGATGGCAGGGGCTCAGCCGCGCCGCTTCGGCCGCCTCGGCGAGGGAAGGATTTTCCGTCAGCCGGTCCCTGAGATAGGCCTTGACCCTCTCGACGGTCTCCCGGGCCGCCTCGCGATTTCCGGCGGGAGCGGGCGGAGGGAGCGCCGCGTAGCGGGCGGCGAGCGCATCGAGCAGTCCGGCCATCAGGGACTGACGCTCGAGAAGGCTTCCCGGTCTGGCGAGGAGATCAAAAAAGCCTTCCGCCGCCTCTATGAGGTCCGGATCGAAATAGACCGCCCGGGAAAAAATGAGGGGACCGGCATGTCCGGTCATGGCGGCGGCGCGTGCGGGATCCACGCAGACCGCCCGGTAGCTCTGGACGTCCTCAAGAGGACGGCAGGCGTGGGACTGGCCCGGGGCCACGGCGAAAAGCGCTCCCTGGGGGACGAGCGCGGTCTCCCGGGCGAAAACGATGAGCCGGTCGCCCTCGTCCACAAGCCCGATCACCAGGGCGCCGTGGACGTGCCTGCCCATGTCCGCGCGCACCGATACGGCCCGCACGGTCCGAAAGCCCGGCATGTCCGGGACGTCGTCTAAAATGACGGCTTCGCGCGCGCTGTCCACGCCTCCAGGCCCCCGCTCCCTGCGTTTGGGGCGCGGCGTCCAGGCCTTCGCGGCCGCGCCCCTGAGGGGGTTATACCAGGGCGGGGAAAAACTTGGCAAACAGCAAAAGGCCATCCGGGCTGTCCGGGCTGTCCGGGTCCGCCCGCACGGCGTGGACCACGCCCTTGGGAATGACCATGACCGAACCCGGCGCGTAGGCCGTTTCCCGGTCGCCAAGCCGTGCCGCGCCCCGGCCTCCGGCCACCTCGTGCAGCTCCCACTGGTTCTCGTGGGCGTGGCTTTTGAGCTCGCAGCCGGGCGCCACCCGGACCAGATGGCAGCTGAGCGCCCCGTCCGTGTCCTTGCCCGAAACGAGCAGCTTGAGGCTCACCCCGGGAAAGGCGGGATGGGGAGTCCAGGGCGCGTCGAGCGCCTCCTCCGGACGGCCCGCAAACTGGGCGCGGCCGCATTCCAAACAAGCGAACATATCCTTCATGGCGGTCTCCTTTTCGATCGCGTTTCGCGCAGCATGCGAAAAAGCCCGCCCGGCTGATTGTACGATCTTGACGTTTTTCCGGCGCGCGGCCCGGGCTTGCCATGAACCGGGAAAAAAGCGACAACGGGCATATTGGAAAAACCTCTTTCCCGGAGAGGACGCGCCATGCCCGACGCCCCTACCCTGCGCCTCGACGTGACCGACGAACCCTCCCTGCGGCTGTTCGAGGAATGCCTGACCGCCTCGGGCGGCTTCGATTCGCCCGGGGAAAGCCGCCCGCCGGACGTTCTTCTGGTGGAAATCGCCGCGGGCGACCCCGAGCCGCTTACAACCCTGGCCAAGGCCAGGGACGCGACGCCCGGCGCCATCCTGCTCGCCACATCGAGCATCAAGGATCCCGGCTTTCTCATCGAGGCCATGCGCCTGGGGCTGCGGGATTTCTTTCCCCAGCCCGTGGAGCGCGAGGCGGTCATGAAGGCCCTGGAGCGGATCAAGACCTCGCTGTGCGCCCAGCCGCCCTCGCGCGGGAAAAACGGCAAAATCATCGGCGTGATGGGGGTCAAGGGGGGGGTGGGGACCACCACGGTCTGCGTCAACCTGGCGGCGGCCCTGCAGGAGGCCCTGGGCGGATCGTCCGTGGCGCTCATGGATATGAACATGCCTTACGGCGAGACCCAGCTGTTCCTCGACATCACGCCCAAATACGACATGGGCGAGATCATGCGCAACCTGGATCGCCTGGACGCCCTCTATCTCATGGACGTGCTCGCCAGGCACGATTCCGGGCTGCGCGTCCTGCCCTGCCCGGCCTCGGCCGAGGACCTCCAGATGATCAGCCCGGACACGGTGGCCGCCGCGCTGACCATGCTCACGGACCTGTTCGACCTGGTGGTGGCGGACATGGGCATCTATCTGGACGAGGTCACCCTCAAGGCCATGGAGCTGTCCTCCTCCGTTTTCCTGGTAGCCGAGCAGAATCTGGCCTGTCTGGCCAGCTTGCGGCGCATGGCCGCGCACGTCAGGTCCTCCCAGCCGGAAGTGGCGGGCAAGCTGTCCGTGCTCATCAACCGGGCCAGACCCGAGGGAGACGTGGGGCCCAAGGAACTCGAGGAAGCCACGGGCGTGAAGACCTTCTTCGAACTGCCCCTGGACTACGACGCGGCCACGGACGCCATCAACCAGGGCAAGACCGTGCTGGAGCTGTTTCCCAAAAGCGCCCTGGCCAAGGGCTTCCGGTCCCTGGCGTCCAGGCTTGCGCCCGGTGGGGACGGCCGGTGCAAAAAACGCGGCCTGTTCGGGCTGGACGGACTCTTCAGCCACAAAGGGACCTGATCACGACGCAAACGGGGGAAGGACCGCCCGGTCCTTCCCCCGCCTTCCCGTCCCGCATTCCTCCCAAAGCCCGGCCCGGACGCGCCGCCCGCGTGCGCAACCTCTTTCCCTGAAATCGCCGGTCCGGCCGGAAAAGCGCCCGTTTCACGAGGACCGCCGCCCAATGGGCTGGGGCAAGGCTTCCGGCGGCCACGGGGCTATGCCCCCGGGACCCCGTCATTCCTTCAGCCGGTTCCGGATTGCGGAGAACGCATCGGCGGGCTGTCCGGGAATGGCGCATCGGCCGCTTGTCCCGAAGACGCCGTTCCCGGACGCGCCCCGTCAGCCGAGAAAACGGCGCATGCGGTCGCCCGCCCGGCCCGCGAGCGCGCCCGGATCGGCCTCCCGGCCCGGCCCGCAGGCCCGCTCCAGGTCCACGTACAATTTGGTGGTCTCGCGCAGCCGGTGGCAAATGAGGCCGCACAGGAGAGTCATGAGCTTGTAGCCAAGCCGGGGGAAATCCCGGGCCAACCGGTCCAGGCGCTCCCGGTTCAGGGTCAGAAACACGGCCGGGGTCAGGCAAAAGGCGGCGGCGGAACGGGGGCTGCCGTCAATGAGCGCGATCTCGCCCACGATGTGGCCCTCGCACAGCTCGGCCACGATCTTCTTTCGGAAGTAAATGTTTTTCTTGATGATCCGCACCCGCCCCGTCACCACGAAGGCCAGAAAATCCCCGGCGTCGCCCTCGCCGAAGAGGTTCTCCCCGGCGCTAAGGCGGGCGGTTTTCAGGATGCGCGCGGTCTCCCGGGCCTCCTCAAGATCGAGCAGACCGGCCCACGCGGACGATTCCAGCAAAAACGCCGTTTTCTCCTCCAGGGTCATTTCGTAGCTCATGGCGCCTCCGGGAACGGCGGGATTTTCGTTCTTTACGCAGTATGTAACAATCCAGCCGGAACTTCAAGCCGCTTTGTCTTTGGCCGCAAGGTGGCGTAGATTGGGACGCGCCGCTTCAACCGGCCTGGATTTTCCGAGCGGATTTCCGTAACATTCCAAGGAGATCGTCATGACGCGAAGCGCTTATGCCCTCCTGCCGGTCCTGTGCCCGCTTGTTTTGTGCTCGTCTCTTTTTTACGGATGCGCCGGATGTCCCCCGCACATGCGCGCACATCACGGTCCGGCCGTGACGAGCGAGCTGAAGGCCAAGCGGGAAACCCTCAAGGCCCAACGCGCGGACGCGTCCAGGGCCTTTGCCGCCGAAGCGGCGAACCAGCGGGGGATTGCGGAAAAAAGCGGGCGCTACGAATACCTGCGGGCCGAGATCGGCCGGCTCGACGGGGAAATCCGTTCCATCGACTGCGAAATAGGGCCGCGCTGACCGGCCGGGAAAACCAACGCATGACCGTTCGACCGCTTTCCGCCCTGGCGTCCGTAGCCCTCCTTTCGGCCGTCCTCGTCCTCGCGGCGCCGGGCGCCATGGCGCAAAAGGAGGACCTGGCCGGGCTGGGCCAGGGCTTTCGCGGCCTGGCCTGGGGGACGCGGCTCGCGGACCTGCCCGGCATGCGCCGCGTGGCCACCGGGGACCGCTCGGCCAGAAGCCACGTCCTGCTCCATGACGACCCGGTCTTTGCGGGCGTTCGGGTCACGCGCATCCTGTACGGCTTTTTCGACGGGGCGCTTTTCAAGGTCACGCTGGAGACGGCGGACGAGCAGGCGGCCGCCGCCCTGGCCCGGACGTTTTTCACGGCCTTCGGCCCGCCCACGGGCAACGCGTCCGAGGGGTTTAACGACGTGAGCGTCTGGACCCTGAAGGATGTGGAAATCCGCTGTCCGGCCAAGGAGTTCGACGGCCCGTCGAAGACGGTCATCGCCTTCAGGCCGCTGCTTTTGCGCATGCAGGCGCGGGACAACTAGCCGCGAGGGACGTTACTCCCCGCTTTCGTCCGGCAAGGAAGCGGGAGTGGAAACGGCCTCCGGTCCGGCGGCGTCTGCGGGAACCCCGGCGGAGCGATCCAGGATGACCTCCAGGGCCACGCCCTCGGTCCGGCTGGGCTTTATGCCGAAGATCTTGTCGGCCTTGCCCGCGAACAGGTCCATGGGATGGTGGCTGATGTAGAGGACCTGGAGGGAGAGACGCTTGGCGATCCTGGCGATGATGTCCACGAATTTGGGCACGAGTTCGGGCTTCAGCCAGCAATCCTGCTCGTCCAGGGCCAGAAAGCCGCGATGCCTGGCGGGATCGAGCTGGGAAAGGGCCACCAGGCGCAGGCCCACGGACAGGATGTTGCAGACCGAGCCCCCCTGGCCGGCCAGGATGTGTTCGGGCTCCCCGGCGTTCTCCATCTCGAACTCGATGAAAAGCCTGCCGTTTTTCACTTCCCGGCGGCTGACCACCTTGCGGTCCTGGCCCAGGATTTCGCGCACCGCATGGGTCAGGTTGGTCTCGATCTCGTCCAGGGTTTCGCCGAAAAGCCGCCGGGTCAGCTCTTCCAGACGATCGGCCGCCTTGGGAGCCAGCGCGAGAAAGGTTTCCACCCGCGAAAGCTCCTCGCGGGCCGCGAGATACTCCCGCGTGTTCGCCCCGGCCAATCCGGCCAGCCGGTCGGCCCGGCGCTCCAATTCGCGCTGTTCGGCCAAAAGCGCTTCCATTTCCGGCATGCCCCTCGCCTCCCGTCTACCTGTCGTACTGATGATCCCAGAAAAAAAGCGCCCCCCGGGTCCACAGCTGCGCGTTTTCGCCGCGCAGGACGCATTCCAGACTCCCGTGGCCGTCCCTGACCGGAAGCGGCGTCTTGGACAGGACGTTGGTCCAGGAGTCGCCCGGGTCGGTGAACCGGGCCAGCAGCTCCCTGGACGCAGGTCCCAGGGCGAAGACCTCGATTTCGTCCTTCTTGCCCGAAAGACGCGGGAAATAGATGATGGAATCAAGGCCGATATCGTCCTCGTCCAGGCCGATGCGGATGACTCCGGGCCGGGCCGGATCCTGGGGCGTCAGGACCGTCCAGCCGTTTTCCTCCCTGGAGGCGACGTTTTCCATGGTCACGCTCGCGGTCCTCGGCGCGCAGGCCGCCACGTCGTCCCAGTTGGCGTAGAGATCGTCCGGACTCCAGTTCAGGATTTCCGCGAAGACCCGCATGTCCGGAACCGGCTTGCAGGAGGACGCGGCGAGCCGGTCCGCCAGAGGCCCCCTGGCCAGCAACGCCTCGAAAATGGTCCCGGCCAGGATGAAATTCCCGTAGCGCGTGAAATGCATGGTATCGTTGAAGGTCTTTTTGGCCGCGGCCAGATCGGGCGCGGCCTTGTCGATGGCGCCTTGCGGGTCGATGACCGTGACGTGAAGCTCCCTTTGAAGCTCGGCGTCCGTCGCCGCGATCAGCCCGCGCCCCGTGCGGTAGAGGTGGAAATAGCTCTGGTCCGGAAAGGGGTGGGGCATGCGTTTTTCGTCCTCTTCCGGGCTGTTGGCCGTGTTGACGATCCAGGGATGGTTGATGAGGACCACGTCCGTTCCCCGGGAGGCCTCGTGGGCGATGAGGGCGGCCATGTTCTCCTTGTATCCGAACAGGGCGAATTTCTTTTTGATGAAATAGTCGGCGAGCCCGGCGTTCTTGGTGACGGCGTAGACGAGCTCCTTGGCGGCCTTGGTCATGCTGAGGGAGTCGAAAAACCGCATAAAATCGCCCGCGAGCGAGGGCGCCGCCCGCTTGCCGCCCACCAGGGGATTATACTTTGCGAAATTGCCGCGCACGGCCTCCATGTCCGAGAACGAGACTTTCGAGGCGGCGATGAGGTCGTTCAGACCGTCCATGACCAGGTACATGTCCGGGTCGAGCGCATCGAGATATTCCTTGGCGTAGACGAGGTTGTTGGCCGAGGTATAGCCGAACATGCCCGCGTTCAGGACCTCCACCCGGATCGCACAGTTCTTGAGCGCCTGATCGAACATGATCTGGAGCTGGTTGGGATAGGTGAAATAGTCCTGAACGTTGCTCCCGATGGTGGTGGAGCCGCCCAGGCAAATGATGCGAAAGACGTTTTTCCCCTTCTCCCGGAAAATCTCCTTGCCGCGAAGGCCCAGGGCGTTGCTGGTCAGACCGTTCTCACGCGCGCCGGGCTTCAGCCTGTAGCCCAGCTTCGGATCGTCCTCGGCCACGCCGGGAAAGGCGTTCTTCTGCATGTTCCACAGGGCGTCCGTTTGCGTGGCGGGCGGGTTCTGGTGGCGCAGGTAGAGCGTGGCGGCCAGCTCGCAGGCGCCCAGGAACAGGGCCAGGCTGCACGCGGTCAACAGCAGGTTTTTCAGCATGAAGCGTATCCGATCCCGTAATGACGCCGCTATTTCTTCCCGGGATGTTTTCTGTCGAGCACTGTGTAATGCTTGACGATTTCCTCGGGAACGATCTCGAATTCATGGTCCTTGGGGTAGAGCTTGGCGAAGCCAACCTCCTCGCCCGCGTACCCCTCCACCGCCTCAAGCGTCTCCCAGTAGGTGATGAGCGTAATTTCCGATTCGCCGTCCACCTCGCGCTCGAACAGTTCGAAGCCGAGGTAGCCGGGCGTATCCGAAGTCTCGCGCACGCCGGTCTGGTACAGATAGTCCAAAAAACCCTCTCGCGTGGCCCTGGGACACAAACACTTCCATTCCCGAGCGATCATGCCGGTCTCTCCTTCATCAAATCAAGCTCACAGCGTCTGCAACTTATCCATCACCGCCCCCCTCGCCCGGTTTTCTTGAGGAAAAGGGGAAAGGGGGTCCGGGGGGAAGGGGAAACACCCCTTCTTTTTTCGTGAAAAGAAGGGGTTTTTCCCCTTCCCCCCGCGCGCCGCAGGCGCCTCGGGCGCCGCGCGCACCACAGGCGCCCCGCTACTCCTTGAATCGCCCCTCGACGGCGCCGAGTTCGTTTTTCACGCCGTCGATGTGGGCGCGGTAGCCGGCGACCAGGCGTTCGTTTTCCGCGCGTTTTTCGGCCAGCAGGCGTTCCAGGGCCTCGGGGTCCGAGACGCCGTATTCCTCCAGGGCCTTGCGTTCCAGATCGGCCAGCTGGCCCGTCAGGTTGGCCAGGTCCTGTTCGGCCCGGACCTTTTCCTCGCGAAGCCGTTCATATTCGGCCTTGAGCCCGGCCAGTTCACGCTCCAGGGCGGCGTCGCCGCCGCTATTTCTCGTCTTGGGATCGCCCATTGACCGCCTCGTGGTAGAGTTCCCAGATCAGGTCCGATTCCGGGAGCTCGGGGTTTACGTTCACCGAAAGAAATTCCTTGATGCCGAGACCCTCGGCCGTCCGCTTCCAGGAAAGCCGCTCCAGGCCGTCCACGAAGGAGGAGCCGTCCACGGCGTTTTTCTCCTCCTCGGGCGGAAAGGCCTCATCAGGAAAGACCTCGACGAACGGCAAAAAGGGCACGGGCCACGCTAGAAGTTCGGTTTGTTCCGGGGGCAGGCCCGGGGTCCAGACGGACGCGGCCGGAATGCGCGTCAGGGCGCGCGGGCTGAAGGTCAGCCGGGATATGTTGCCGGGATTGACCCATTTGGTGCCGCCCCGGACCTGGGTGGGCTGGGGCCGGTGGATGTGGCCGTTTATCACCCAGTCCACCCCCGGAATCTCGCGGATTTTCACCTGCCTGTTCTCGAAATCGGGAAAGCCCACGTTGTGGTGGGTGAGCCAGACCGCTTCCTCCGCTTCCGGGCCGCCGGTCCTGTCGAAGGCCAGGGGGATGGGGGCGGCGTCGGGCGAGGCCCCGACGATCGCGCGGCCTGTGGGGGAATCCAGGTGAAAGGCCGGGCCGGGCGTATCCAGGAGCCGGACCGCGCCGGCGGCGGCCAGCACGGCCAGGGACACGTCCTCGGTGAAGCGGGCCTGGTATTTGTCGTGGTTGCCCACCAGGGCGAAGGGCCTGTGGGGCCGGAACAGGCCGATCAGGCGCACCAGCAGGTGGTTGGGATTTTCCCGGGGCCAGTGGAACAGGTCGCCCAGGATGACCGGGACCAGATCCTCGGCGGCCGCGTGCTCCAGGCAGGCGGCGAGCTTGGCCAGAATCTGCTCGCAGTAGCCCTCCAGGCGCCGTCCGGGCGGGACGGCGGCCACGTGGGGGTCCGGGATGAGCAAAAGGCCCCGGGCGCTGATGCGCGGCAGTTCCATGATCAGCCCTCGCCCGAGGTTGCGGCGTGGTCGTGGGCGCCGCGCAGAAAGGTTTCGGCGTCGAGCCTGCCCCCGCACAGGGGACAGGCCCCGAGAGCGGAAAGACGGGCCGCGATGCGTTTCCCGGCGGCCAGGAGGGCCTGGTCCAGCGCGGCGGCCGCCCGGCGCTTTTCCTCGGCCCGCGCGGCCAGGGCGCGCATGTCCCGGACAAGCGCGGCCAGACCGGCCAGGGCCGCCGGAGCGGACGCGGCCGGGACGGCGGGCGGCGCAGCCAGGGGACGCAAGGCTTTCAGGCGCTTTTCGCAGGCCGCCGCCTTGTGTTTCAGGGCGCGCGCGGCCCGGATATGCCCGGCCAGCTCCCCGAGGGGGAGGGGCGAGGGCGGCGAGGCCAGGTCCGCGCAGGCCAGAGCCTTTTCGCGGGCGGCGGTTATGCGCGTACGGGCGGTGACGATGGCCCGGACCAGCTGGTCCAGACGGGCGGCCTCGGCAAGCGGCGCTGGGGCGGCCAGGGGGGTCAGGGCGGTCAGCCGGGCGGCGGCGCGATCCCGCCGGGCGGTCAGGGCGGCCCGGCGGGCCAGCAGATCAGCCAGGGCGGCGGCGGGCCAGAGCGCCGGGGGCGGCGAGGCCCCCTCCAGGGCGGCCAGGGCGCCCTGGCGTAGGCGGCGGGCCGCCGTCAGGCGCAGGCGGCGCTCCAGATAGGCCTGAAGGGCCGGAATGAACCGGTCGAGGGCCTGCAGGACCTGCAGCTTTTCCCGGCCCCGCTCCAGGGCCAGTTCGATATCGGGCAGGGGCGCCAGGGCGTCGAGACCGGCCAGGAGGCTTTCCCGGCGTTTGTGGAGGCGTTTTTCCTCGAGCTTGGCCTTGCGCGCGCGCTCCTTGAGCAGGCCCTGCATGGCGATCAGGTAGGCGGATTCGCTGGAGGCGGCGAAAAAGGCGGCCACGGCCGAGCCTGGCCTGTTGAGCAGAAAGATGGGTTCGCGCTGGTTGCCCAGATGGGCGTCGATCTCCTCGCCGGTTTCCAGGATCACCTGATTGAGCTTGAGGGCGCTTAAGACCTCCTCGGGCGGGGTGCGGCCGAATTTGGCGAAGGTTTCGGGTTCTTCGGCGCCCGGGCGGGTGAGTTCGTACAGGGCGTATTTGGGCTTGCGCACCCAGGCCAGCCGGGTTCCGTCGTCGAACTCGGCCTCCACCCGGGCCTCGGCGGCGCCGTGGCGGATGAAATGGCGGGGAGCCGGGTTGGCGGCCAGACAGCGCAGGGCCTCCACCACGGCGGATTTGCCGGTGTTGTTGGGGCCGGTGAGCACGTTGAGGCCGGGCGCCAGTTCGAAGACGGTGCGGCCGTGCGCCAGGAAATTTTCCAGGGTGAGTTTCGTTATCATGGACGGGTTTGTCAAACCAGAACCCGGGCAAATGATCAAGCCGGAAATCCCCCGGCCGGGCGATTGTGGGGAGGCCTCGTCCGGCGGGAAAAAATCCCAATCAAATCAACGGGGATAAAAAATTCTATTGCCTTTCCTGGAGGACGGGCATAATTGCCTCGATCCTTTGTGAATCCCCTGTTTCCGGAAATTGTTCCCAGGGCTTTACATCGGGAGAAATCGTCTTACGTCAATGCTGGATTCTTCTTTGACAAGAGGGGAAAAAAGGATCAAAGGCAAAATCCGTAGGAAGAGCGTCCGAAGCGTGAGCGACCGGGGCGCCCCGACGGGTTTTCAACCTCTCGGCCCTGTTTTACAGGGAAGCAGTGACTGTTTTTCGAAAATTTTCATTGTTTATCGGCGCGCAGCATGAATTTTTTTTCATCTAACAATGACGGAACATCGATTTTTTTCGCATACAACAGAAACGGCTGCCGGATTCCAGGGAAAAAGAACGATCCACAGGCCGTTTCGGCGGCGTCCATAGACCGGGCGTTGTAAACAAACCCAGAGCATAGCGGGGGAAGTAAAAAATGATCTCAAAAACCATCCAGGAACAAGAACCGGAACCTCCCTCCCGAGGTCTGCCCCTCCTCAACGATGCGTTCATCGCCCCCCAGGCGGACGCGCTCAGCTTTCCGCGCCTCATCTCGAAGCCCCTTCATCAAAAGATCATCACCCTGCCCGAAGGCCCCAACCGCAGGAATTCGGAAGGACTGATCAAGCCCTCCGCCCGGTCGAACGCCTTTCGCAAGCGTTTTTTCCCGAACGTCTCAGCCGCCAAATGGAGCGACTGGCGCTGGCAGTCCGCCAACCGCATCAAGACCCTGGACGCCCTGCAACGCTTTTTCCCGGCCTCGGACGACGAGCGGGCCGCCCTGTCCCATCCGGAAGGCGCCCTGCCCATGTCCGTGACGCCCTATTACCTGAGCCTGATCGACCCCGATAATCCGGCCCACGCCCTGCGGCGCTGCATGATCCCGGTCCGCGCCGAACGCGTCCTTGGCCCGGGCGAGGCCGCCGACCCTCTTGCGGAAGAACACGACAGCCCGGCCCCCGGCCTGGTCCACCGCTACCCCGACCGGGTCCTCTTCCTGGCCACGGGCTACTGCGCGGCCTATTGCCGCTACTGCACCCGGTCCCGGGCCGTGGGCGACGCCGGGGCGCTGCGCCCTTCCCGCATGCGCTGGGAAAAAGCCATCCGCTACATCGAGGCCCATCCCGAAGTGCGCGACGTGCTCATCTCGGGCGGCGACGCCCTGACCATGGCCGAGGAAAAGCTCGACTGGCTCCTAAGCCGCGTGGCCCGCATCCCCCACGTGGAATTCGCGCGCATCGGCTCCAAGACCCCGGCCGTCCTGCCCCAGCGCATCACCCGCTCCCTGGTGAAGATGCTGAAGCGCCACCATCCGCTCTGGCTGTCGCTGCATTTCACTCATCCGGACGAGCTGACCCCGGAATGCTGTCAGGCCTTAAACCGCCTGGCCGACGCGGGCATTCCGCTCGGCAGCCAGACCGTGCTCCTCTCCGGCGTGAACGACGACGCGGAAACCCTCAAAGCGCTCTTCCACGGACTGCTCAAGAACCGGGTCCGGCCCTACTATCTCTACCAGTGCGACCCCATCATGGGCTCCGGGCATTTCCGCACCCCCGTATCCAGGGGGCTCGAGATCATGTCCAGCCTGCGCGGCTACACCACGGGCTACGCCGTGCCCACCTACGTGGTGGACGCCCCGGGCGGCGGGGGCAAGATCCCGCTCTTTCCGGACGTGGTCGCCGGGCGCGAGGGAGGCGACCTGCTTTTGCGCAACTACGAGGGGAACGTCTACCGCTACCCGGATGCGGCGAACGCCCCGGGTTTGGCGAACGCCCCGGGTTTGGCGAACGCCCCGGATGCGGCGAACGCCCCGGATGCGGCGAACGCCCCGGGTTTGGCGAAAGCCCCGGATATGGCGAAGGCCCCGGCCAGGGAGGCCAGATAACATGCGCGTGGGACTCGCCTATGACCTGCGCTCGGACTACCTGGCCATGGGCTACGGCCTGGAGGAGACCGCCGAACTGGACGCCGAGGAGACCATCGCCGGACTGGAGGAGGCCATCCGGGCCAAGGGCCACGAAACCTGCCGCATCGGCCGCCTGGACGCGCTGACCGCCGCCCTTGCCGCCGGGGAACGCTGGGACATGGTCTTCAACATCGCCGAGGGCCTCTACGGCCTGGGCCGGGAATCCGCCGTTCCGGCCGTCCTGGACGCCCATCGCATTCCCTACGTCTTCTCGGACCCCATGGTCCTGGCGCTCACCCTGCACAAGGGCATGACCAAGCGGGTGGCGCGCGATCTGGGGCTGGCCACGCCGGATTTCGCCGTGGTTTCCGGCCCGGAGGACATCGGGGCCGTGGACCTGCCCTATCCGCTTTTCGCCAAGCCCGTGGCCGAGGGCACGGGCAAGGGCGTGGAGTCGTCCTCGAAAATCCACGACCGGGCCGGGCTTGAGGCGGTCTGCCTGCGCCTGCTCAAGCTCTACGAGCAGCCCGTCATCGTGGAGCGCTACCTGCCGGGCCGGGAATTCACCGTGGGCGTGGTGGGCAACGGCGCCAAAGCCCGGGTCGTGGGCGTCATGGAGATCATCCTGAAGGAAGGCGCCGCGCCCGAAGGCTATACCTACGCCAACAAGGCCGACTACGAACGGGTCTGCGAATACAGGCTGGCGGACGACGCCCCCGCGCGCGAGGCGGCCGATCTGGCCCTGGCCGCCTTCAAGGGGCTCGGCGTGCGCGACGCGGGCCGGGCGGACATCCGGCTGGACGAACGCGGCCGGGCCTCCTTCATGGAGATCAACGCCCTGCCCGGGCTCAATCCCCTGCACTCGGACCTCCCCATCATGGCCGCCATGCGGGGCGTCTCCTACGAGGCGCTCATCGGGAGCATTCTCGACGCGGCCGCAGTCCGGATTTTCGGAGCCTGAGCCATGCTCGTGGCCGTTCTGCACGATCCGGTGAAGCGGGACGCCGCGCCGGACGACCTGGACAACCTGATCCAGGCCCAAAGCGCGGCCAAGGCCCTTGCGGAGTCCGGCCGCACGGTCCGGCTCCTGCCGTATGCGGGAGACGAGGCGACGGAAAAGGCCTTGCGCGCGCTTGGTCCCCAGGCCGTGTTCAACCTGTCCGAAGGTTCGGGCGGCGCGGGCGCGGGCGCCTGGAAAGCGGCCGCCCTCCTTAAGCGGCTCGGGCTTCCCTTCACCGGATCGGACGCCGCCGCCATGCGGCTGGCGGACGACAAACGCGCGGCCAAGGCCCATCTGGCGGCCCTGGGCCTGCCCTCGCCCGCCCTGTTCACGCCGGGCGCGGGGACGGTCATCCTGAAATCCGTGAGCGAACACGCCTCCCTGGGCCTCGACGCGGATGCGGTCCTGCATGCCCCCGACGCCCGGACCCTTGAGGCCGCCCTGGCCGAAAAACAGCGGCGCTTCGGCGGCGAATGGTTCGCCGAACGCTACGTGGACGGGCGGGAGTTCAACATCTCCGTCATGGACGGCCGCCGGGGAGGCGACGCCCCCGAGGTCCTGCCCCCGGCCGAGATCGTCTTCGATCCGGGCTTCGGCGACGCCCCGCGCATCGTGGGCTACGCCGCCAAATGGCATGACGATTCCCCGGAAAGCCGCATGACGGCGAGGAGCTTCGATTTTCCGGCCGAAGACGCCCCGCTCTTGGCCCGGTTGACGGAGCTCGCCGGGCGCTGCTTCACGGCGTTCGGGCTCTCGGGCTACGCCCGGGTGGATTTTCGCGCGGACGCCGCCGGAAATCCCTTCATCATCGACGTGAACGCCAATCCCTGCCTGTCCCCGGACGCCGGGTTCGCGGCGGCCATGTCCCGGGCGGGGATGTCCTACGCCCAGGGGCTTGGCCGCATCCTGGACGCGGCCTTGCGGCGCGCATCCGTCTAGCGGCGCGTCCTTGAATAAAGCGCAATCTTTCCAAGGGAATACTATATGGATAGAGTTCTTTTTCTTAAAAAATACGGTGGTATTTTTTAAGGGACGCCACGCGAGGAGGCTCCCATGTTCCGCATCCGCCGCATTTTCGACGATCTTTTGCCCGTGGACAAGGCCGTCATCGCCCAGGTCCAGGGCATCCTGCGCGAACAGTTCCCCCTGGCCGATCCCAGGGACGCCGAGGGCATTCCGGCCAAATTGCGCGATCCCCTGAAATACCGCTTCAAGACGCTGCTGTTCGTGGCCGAATCCCGCAGGCGGGTTCTGGGATTCGCCCTGCTCCTGCACGCCCCGGACTTGCAGTTCTGCTACCTCGATTACCTGAGCGCCCTGCCCGGCGGTTCCGGGAGCGGGGTGGGCGGCGCCCTGTACGAGCGCCTTCGCGCCCAGGCCCGCTCCCTCAACGCGCGCGGGATCTTCATGGAATGCCTGTCCGAGAGCCCGGCCGTCTGCAAGGACGCCGCCCTCATCCCGGCCAACCGCAGACGCATGCGCTTCTACCGGCGCTTCGGCTGCGCCACGATCATGAACACGGCCTACGAGACCCCGCTTTCCCCGGGCTCGGACGACTGCCCGCCGTCCCTGGTCTTCGATCCCCTGGGGCCGCCGGAAAAAACCGTCCCCCTGGGCCGCGCCGAAGCCCAGGCCATGGTCCGGGCCATCCTCGAACGCAAATACGGCAAGCGCTGTCCCCCGGGCTATATCGACATGGTTGCGGAGTCCTTCAAGGACGACCCGGTCCGGCTCCATTTCCCCATGACCACGACGGAAGAGAAGAGACGCCTCCAGGCCGCGTCAATAGGCCTGGCCGGTCTCGACCCCATCGTCCTGACGGTGAACGACCGCCACGACATCCACCATGTGCACGAGCGCGGCTATGTGGAATCCCCGGCCAGAATCCGCAGCATCATGAAAAAGCTGGAACCCTCGGGCCTGTTTACGGCCATCCCGCCCAGGCGCTTTCCCGAAAGCCATATCCTGGCCGTGCACGACCGGGGCATGGTTTCCTATTTCCGCAAGGTCTGCGCCGGGCTGCCCGAGGGAGAATCCGTCTATCCCTACGTCTTTCCCATCAGGAACGCCGCCCGGCCGCCCAGGGAGCTGCCCGTGCGGGCCGGGTACTACTGCATCGATACGTTCACCCCGCTCAACAGGAACGCCTTCGAGGCCGCCCGCCGGGCCGTGGACTGCGCCCTGACGGCGGCCGCGAGCCTGCTGGACGGCCGCCGGGCCGCCTACGCCCTGGTCCGCCCCCCCGGCCACCACGCCGAACGCAAGAGCTTCGGCGGGTTCTGCTATTTCAACTCCGCCGCCATCGCGGCCAATTTCCTGGCGAAAACCGGTCCCGTGGCCATGCTGGACATCGATTTCCACCACGGCAACGGCGCCCAGGACATCTTCTACGAACGCGCGGACGTCCTGACGGTCTCCATCCACGGCCATCCGAGCTTCGCCTATCCCTATTTCAGCGGGTTCGCCGAGGAGCGCGGCCAGGGCCCGGGCCTTGGCTTCAACCGCAACCACCCCCTGCCCGAAACCGTCGACGGCCCGGCCTTTCGCAAGGCGCTGGACCGGGCCCTTTCGCGGATCGCGGCCTTTCGGCCCACCTTCCTGACCGTCTGCCTGGGTCTGGACCCGGCCAAGGGCGACCCCACCGGAACCTGGAGCCTGACGCCCGATGATTTCGAGGAAAACGGCAGACGCATCGGCCGCACGGGGCTGCCCGTTCTGACCGTGCAGGAAGGGGGCTACAAGATTCCGTCGCTTGGCGTGAACGCCCTGCGCTTTTTCCAGGGGCTTTTGGCCGGTCAGGCCGCGAGGACCGCCCCATGACGGCGCCCTTCCTCTTTCGCCATCTCCCGCGTCCCGAGGACGCCCTGGCCGTGCGGGACATGGTCGCGGCCACGGGCTTTTTTTCGGCCGAGGAAACGGACATCGCACGGGAGCTTGTGGACGAGCGTCTCGCGAAGGGCGAGTCCAGCGGCTATTTCTTCGTGTTCGCCGACGCTCCGGAAGACGCCCCTGAGCGCGGCCCGGCCACGGCCCTTGCCCTGGCCGGCTACGCCTGTTACGGCCCAACGCCCGGAACGGACGGCGTCTTCGACCTCTACTGGATCTGCGTGGCCCCGTCCGGCCAGGGCAAGGGGCTCGGCAAGGCGCTGTTGTCCGAGGCCGAGGCGCGCATCCGGGAGCTTGGCGGGCGCAAGATCGTGGTCGAGACCTCGTCCAGGGAGCTCTACGCCGGTACGCGGGCCTTTTACGAAAAACGCGGCTACCTGGCCGAGGCGCGCATTGCGGACTTCTACGCCCCGGGCGACCACAAAATCATCTACACGAAGACCCTGGGTGGAAAATCATGACGATTGGAGGTAGCATCGTGGCTTTGACGTCGCGCCGATCCATGTCCGGTTCGCAAGACGGCCAGGAGGACCCTTTCATGACGCAGGCCAAATACGATGGTCCCGACGATCCCTTGTGGTACAAGGACGCGGTGGTCTATGAACTGCACATCAAGGCGTTCATGGACGGAAACGGCGACGGGATCGGGGATTTCGCCGGGCTGACCAGCCGCCTGGACTACCTGGAAAGCCTGGGCGTCACGGCCATCTGGCTGCTGCCGTTCTACCCCTCGCCGCAAAAAGACGACGGCTACGACATCGCCGACTATTTCAACATCAACCCCGACTACGGCAAGCTCTCGGACTTCAAGCGCTTTTTGCGCGAGGCTCACGCCAGGGGCCTCAAGGTCATCACCGAACTGGTCCTCAACCACACCTCGGACCAGCACGAATGGTTCCAGCGTTCCCGCGCGGCCAAGCCCGGTTCGAGCTGGCGCAATTTCTACGTCTGGAGCGACACTCCGGACAAATACCGGGAAGCCCGGATCATCTTCAAGGATTTCGAGCACTCCAACTGGACCTGGGACAGAAAGGCCGGGGCCTATTTCTGGCACCGCTTCTACGCCCACCAGCCGGACCTCAACTACGACAATCCCCGGGTGCGCAAGGAGATGCTCAAGGTCCTGGACTTCTGGCTGGGCATGGGCGTGGACGGACTGCGCCTGGACGCCGTGCCCTATCTTTTCGAGCGCAGGGGCACCAATTGCGAAAACCTGCCGGAAACCCACGCGTTCCTGAAGGAGCTTCGGGCCCACATCGATTCCAAATACAAAAACCGCATGCTCCTGGCCGAAGCCAACCAGTGGCCCGAGGACGCCGTGGCCTATTTCGGCGACGGCGACGAATGCC
>CALGYO010000086.1 GCA_937934715.1 uncultured Desulfovibrionaceae bacterium
AGAAAGATGGCGTGGGGCATGACCGTGGCGCCTAGAATGCCCGAGGCCAGAACCACGCTCTCCAGGCCGGAGAACTGGGGCACCACCGCGTGGACCAGGACCCGGGACCAGTCGGGCTGCTCGATGAGGGTCTCCACCAGGCAGCACAGGGCGATGACCCCGAGCATGCCGGAGATGACCGCTTCCAGGGGCCGGAAGCCGTAGCGCTCCAGGCCCAGGATGAGCAGGGTGGCCACCGCGGCGAGCAGCGCCCCCACGAACAGGGGCACGCCCAGGAGCAGGTTGAAGCCCAGCGCCGCGCCCAGGAACTCGGCCAGGTCGGTGGCCATGGCCACCAGCTCCATGAGCACCCACATGAGCCACACCACCGGGCGGGGGAAGCGCAGGCGGCAGTGCTCGGCCAGGTTGCGGCCGGTGGCGATGCCCAGCTTGGGCGAGAGGGTCTGGATGAGCATGGCCATGAGGTTGCTGGCCAGGATGACCCACAGCAAGAGATAGCCGTACTTGGCCCCGGCCTGGATGTTGGTGGCGAAATTGCCCGGGTCCACGTAGGCCACGCTGGCGATGAAGGCCGGGCCGAGAAAGGGCAGAAGCCGCGCCAGGCGTCCTTTTTTCGCGCCGGTTCCCTCAAGGACCTCCCAGGCGCTTTGCGCCGTGCGCGCATCGGCCGGGCGGACCGTTTCAAGAGGCGATGCATCCGGCTTCATGCTTCCGCCTCGCGGGCCAGGGGCGGCGGACCGCCGCCGTCCGGCATCCCGGAGACTCCGTCCGGACCTACCCGGCGGCGGCCCGTCACGCCGCGCCGCCTTCGCGCGGCAGGAACAGACTGAAGGCGGCGCCCTCGCCGGGCGCGGACTCGCAGACAAGCTCGCCGCCGTGGTCCTCGGCGATGCGGGCGCATACGGACAGGCCAAGCCCCGTGCCCGACTCCTTGGTGGTGCAAAACGGCTCGAAGATGCGCTGGCGCATGTCCTCGGGAATGCCGGGGCCGCTGTCCTTGACCGTGAGCCGGACCCCGTCCGGTCCGGACCTGGTGGACACGGTCAGCCGTCCGCCGTTCTCCATGGCCTCCATGGCGTTTTTCATGAGATTGATCAGCACCTGCTTGATCTGCCCATGATCGAAGGGCAGGGATCCGGTCTTGGGATCGAGTTCCCGGACCACCGTGACGCCCGAGGACGAAAGCCGCTCGCCCATGAGCCCCAGGGTTTCCTCCACCAGGACGTTGAGATCGCCCCCGGTCTTATGCGGGGGATTGGGCCGGGTGAAATCGCGCACCTCGGTGAGCATGCTTTCCAGGCGCCGGGCCTCCTCCTCGATGATCCTGAGCTTGTCCGCCTCCTTGCCGCTGGGCAGGGTCTTGCGCACCTGGCCCGCGAAGCCGCCCATGAGCATGAGGGGATTTTTGATCTCGTGGGAGAGGTGGGCGGCGGCCTGGCCGATGGCCGCGAAGCGCTCCGAGCGCAGGAGTTTTTTCTGGGCGCCCAAAAGCTCGTTGGCCTTTTCGTCGACCTTGGCCCGCAGGCTCTCGGACCAGCGCACGGACAGGATGAGTCCGATCACGAAGAACAGCGCCACCACCGCCTCGAAGAAGAACAGGATGGCCAGCTCCTTGGTGAGCAGCCTGCCGATGACGCCCTGCACCTCGGTTTCCGGCGCCACCACCGCCACGGCCCAAAACGGTCCCTTGGCGCCCTGGGCGGAAAGATAGGCCGGACAGTAGGAGATGTATTTCTTGATTTCCCCGCGAAGCCCCCGGTGCCAGCCGGAATAGTACCAGTCCTCCCCGCGCTCGCCCCGCGCGATCCGTTCCGTGACCAGCCAGGAAAGCTTGTTCCAGGAAATGTCCGGGTTCCTGTTTCTGCGCGCCTCGAGGGAGGGCCGCCCGATGAACTCCTCCTCGAAATGGTCGAGAATGATGGTGTTGGAATCGATGACCCAGGCGTAGCCCGTTTGTCCGGAAATCACGCCGTGGGCGTACTGCCTGGCCAGAGCCTCCGGATCGATCACGAAAAACAGTCCTCCCTCCTGGCCGTTTCCCGAAACGCCCTTGCTGAGGATCATGACCATGCGCCCAGTAAACGGCCCCGCATCCGGGACGAAGACCGGGCTGATCCGGACGGATGGCTCGTCCGGCCTGGCCTGGCGCGGATCGGGGCAGTCCCCGCACGCCAGTTCCGGTATGGGAAGCATCCGTCCGTCCTCCGCAAAAAGAAAAAAACCGCCGTCCCTGGCGGCGAATCCCGTGGCCAGCGCCTCGCTCTGGCGAAGGATCTCCTGAAACGCCGCCATGGAGCGGTCCCGTCGCACGGGATCGTCCGAGGACCGCTCCCAGACCTTGGCCAGGCTGCGCAGGCAGCTGCGCAAAAAGTCGAAATGCTCCTCGATGTCCCGGGCGATCTTTTCGGCCAGAATGAGCTGCTGGCGGTTGAACTGCTCCACCGCCACGCCCTCGACCTCGATCTTGGCCCTCCATCCCAGAAAAGCCGCGATGGTGGTCAGGCCGATGAAAAGCAAGGCGGCCGCCGGGATGATTTTTTTCTTCATATCCAGATCCTAGCCCATAATCCCCCTCCCGCGCAACGCCGCTTCGCCTCATCGGGGAGGCGCGGCCCGGCAAGGAAGAGCTTGACAAGGAACGCCAGAGATTTCATACCAATATATCTACAACAAGACCATCGGCGCTTCTCCATGTTCAAAAACAGACGGCTGTTCCCGCTCCTTCTGTTTCATCTCACCCTTGTGACCGTGTTGTCCATGGCCAGCATCGGTTCCTACTGGATTTACGATAAATACCAAACCTTTTCCGAGGAATCCGAGCGGCTCAAACGCGTCTTTGTGGAAGAGCGCAAGCGTCTGATCAAGGATCAGGTGGAACAGGCCGCCGCCTCCATCGCCTTTGACCAGACCCGGATCGAGGCGAGGCGCCGCGACCGGATCAAGGCGCGGGTCGAGGAGGCCTGGACCATGGCCCAGGCCCTGCGCCAGGCCGTCCGGGACGAGCCCGAGGCGAACGTCCAGGCCATGATCGTAAACGCCCTCGGAAACGCGCCCGCGCAAGGCGGCGTCCTCTTCGTTCTGGACGCCGAAGGCCGCGGCATTGTCCCCGCCCCGTCCGAAGCGCGCTCCAAGGCGCGGACCGTCATTTCCGCCCAGGCCCTGGCCGCCGTCCACGCCGAAGGCGAGGGGTACGCCGAATTTTCCGGGGGCGGGCCGGGCGGCGGCGAATCCGGCGTCCTGACCTATGCCAAGCGTTTCGCCCCCTACGGCTGGACCATCGGCCTGGCGGAGCCTCTGGCGGACGCGATCCGGGACGCCCAGCGCGAAACCCTGGAGCGGCTGGCCAGAATCCGCTTCGGCCGGGACGGCTACCTGTTCGGCAGCGTCCAAAACGGCGACCCCCTGTTCACCAACGGGGAGGTCACCATGGGCGGTCCGAACATCCTCGGCCTGACCGATCCCTTCGGCGTCAAGATCATTCAAATCCAGAACGAGGCCGCCCAGGAGCCCGGCGGCGGCTTCGTGGAATATTCCTGGAGAAAACTGAACGCCGCAAAGCCCTCGCCCAAGATCGCCTACGTCATGGCCATCCCCCGGTGGAACTGGATCATCGGCGCCGGGTTCTACGCGGACGACGTGGACAAGGAGATCGCGGCCAAGGGCGCGGCCATGCGGGCCCAGGTCATGGAGGGTCTTGCCCGGATGGGCGCCCTGTTCGTCTGCTCCTTCGCGGGCGTGTTCATCCTGGCGCTGTTCCTGTCCCGGAGTCTCGACCTGCAGTTCTCCACGTTCTCCGCCTTTTTCGGCAGGGCCTCGCGGGAGCGCGTCCTGATCGATCAGGACGATCTGGCCTTGCATGAATTCAAGGAGCTGGCCAGGGCGGCCAACCACATGCTGAGCGAGCGCGACGCCGTGGATAACGCGCTGCGCAAGCGCACCGAGGAATTCGACCGGTTTTTTTCCCTGTCCCTTGATTTGTCGTGCATCATGGACATGGACGGCCGCATCCGGCGGGCCAGCCCCAGTTGGGAAACGGTCCTTGGGCGTTCGCCCGGGGAGTTGGAAGGGCGGTCCATCCTGGAGTTCCTCCACCCGGACGACGTCGAGGCCGAACAACAGCGCCTGGCCCAGCTGGCGGCAGGAGAGAACGTGAGCGGCGCGGTGAACCGGCTGCGGCGCAAGGACGGCGCGTACCGCTGCGTCGAATGGCGGGCCGCATTCCTGGAAGGTCGCGTCTACGGCGCCGGGCGCGACATGACCGAACGGCTGCGCCTGGAGCGCGAACTGGTCCAGGCCAAGGAGCGGGCCGAAGACGCCAACCGCTCCAAAAGCGAGTTTCTGGCCAACATGAGCCATGAAATCCGTACGCCCCTAAACGGCGTCATGGGCATGCTCCAAATCCTGAAGACCATGTCCCTTGGCGACAAGGAGCGCGGGTACGTGGATATCGCCCTGGACAGCGGGAAGAACCTGCTGGCCCTTTTAAGCGACATCCTGGATCTGTCCCGGATCGAGGCCGGGAAGATGGAGCTTCGCGAACATCCCTTCTCACCGGCATCCCTGTTCGCCTCGGTCATGGACCTGTACAAGGACGCCTGCGCCAAAAAGGGGCTGGCCTTGAGCCTGAACATGGACCCGCTCATTCCGGACGTCCTGCTGGGGGACGAGGCGAGACTGCGCCAGGCGCTGTTCAATCTGACCGGGAACGCGGTCAAATTCACCCACGCCGGCGGGGTGCGCATCGAAGCCTCGCGCATCCGCTCCCACCTGCCGGACCGCGTCCGTCTCTTCGTCACGGTGAGCGACGACGGGGAAGGCATCGACGAGGCCATGGTCCCCAGGGTGTTCGAACGCTTCACCCAGGCCAGCGGCGCCTTCAACCGCAAATACCAGGGCGCGGGCCTGGGGCTGCCCATCGTCAAGCGCATTCTGGAGCTCATGGGGGGGAACATCTGCGTGGACTCCGAGCCGGGCAAGGGAACGGCCATCTCCTTCGACGTCTGTCTGCGCCCGGCCTCCCGAGGGGAAGCCGTCCCGGAGGCGGCGCCGGCCGGGACGAAACGCTCCCTGCGCGGACTGCGCGTCCTGGCGGCCGAGGACGACCGGGTCAACCGCATGGCCGTGACCGCCATCCTGCGCCTGCTCGGATGCGAGGTCCTGGAGGCTGGTTCCGGCCAGGAAGCCCTGGACATGCTTGAGAAAAACGATCCCGACCTCATCTTGATGGATGTGCAGATGCCGGGCATGGACGGTCTGGAAGCCACCCGGATCATCCGGCATTCCGGGAGGTTCGGGAGCAAATCCCGCATTCCCGTCATCGCCCTGACCGCCCACGCCATGGAGGGAGATAAAGAGCGCTTCCTGACCCAGGGCATGGACGGCTATCTGTCCAAGCCCGTGGAAATCGACTCCCTGCGCCACGTCCTGGAACGGATACGGGGCGTCCCGCCGCGCGGCGCCCAGCCCGTGGAAAACGGGTCTTTTTCGTAACGCCCGCTAAAGAATCCGTTGGAAATAGCCGATAAGAGGGATGTGGCCGTAATGCGCCCTCTCACGGGCGCCAACGCGAAACAGGCGGTTTCATGGGTACGCTGCACTTCCTGCGCCCCGCGAAAAACCATCCCAGGCTGATTCTGGTCATCCATTCCTCCCGCAGGATGGATTGCCTGATGTTATGTCTGCGCTGCCTGGAACGCTTCACGGACCTCGCCAAATTCAAGCGGATCTACATCCTGGTCGAGGGATATTCGCCCGAGCGCCTGGCCATCGCCAGGCATTTCGAGCGCAGGCATGACAACGCCGCCGCCCTGGACTGCATGACGGGCGGCCCCTCCGGCGACGCGGCCATGGCGGAAAACGCCATCATCGAACGCCACGCCGGGGACGTGATCATCAGCCTCGATGAGGACGCCTTCGTCACGCCCCACTGGCTGGAGCATCTCCTGGACGGCTACCAGACCCTGCGCCGCAACCCCAGGACCCCGGTCATCACGCCGCTTTCGCCCATAAGCGCCAGCGGACGGCGCATCCTCAGCCGCTTTCTCAAATACGCCTACCCCGCCGAGCGCGGCATGTTCCTGGGCCCTCCCGTGGAGGAGGACTGGGTCTACCACCGCTGGATCTGGCGCAAGATCATGAAAAGCGGACTGATCGAGACCTATCTCGCCCAGAAGCCGCCCGCCCTGGTCCTGTCGAAAGAGGCCGACGCCAATTGCATCCTGTATGACCGCAGGCTCATGGAGCTCATCCATCCCCTGCCGCCCGTTCCCGCCCAGGGCGGCCCGGCGGGCGTCGAAGCCGCGGTGAACAAGGCCCTGCGGGAAAACGACCTGCGCGCCGCGATCATGGGGCGCGGCGTGGTCCATCGCTACGGCTTTCCGGCCTGCGAGGACTATCTGCGCGCCTACGCCCCCCTGGACGACGTCTGGGGCTATCTCGACGAGGTGCGCGTCCCCCGCTTCATCGCCCCGGCCAAGCCCCCGGTACGGGTCAAGGGCCGCCCCGTCCTGACGCTCCTGCGCTCCAGGGCCTGAGGCCCGTCCGTTCCAGCCCCCCCGCCTTCGGGGAGCCGTCGATCATGGTCGCCGCAGCGCTCATGCTCGCCGCCAGCCCCCCCGCCGGGGAGCCGTCCCCAGAACGCATCGCTTTCGCGAAACGCCCCCCGGGCGAACGGCCTGGGACCTCCGCGCGGCCGGGCCTACAGCTCCACCCGGGCGTAATAGCCCCTGCCCCCGCGCTCGATGGTCATAAGCAGCACGCCGTCCATGCGGCGCAGGGTGACCGCCCGGTTGAAATCCTCGAGACCCGAAATCCGCTCGCCCCCGATCTGGAGGATGACGTCCCCGGGCCGCAGCCCGGCCTGGGTGGCCGGACCGTTTCCAGGCGCCTCGGACAGGACCACGCCGCCCTTGACGGCCTTGACCCGGATTCCCCAGCGCGCGGCCGCAAGCGCCTCGGCCTGCCCGGGCGTGAAGGCCTGGGCCTCGACCAGGACGTTCACCCGGGCCCCTTTGCGCAAGACCGTCAGATTCACGGTCTCCCCCGCCGTGACCGTGCGCAGGAGACTCATGTAGTGATCCTTGTCCTCCACCTCCGCGCCCTTGAAGGCGAGGATGACGTCTCCGGGCGAAAGCCCGGCCTTTTCCCCGGGACCGCCCGCATAGGCCTCGGCCACGAGCAGTCCCCGGGGCCGGGTCAGGCCGAAATACGAGGCCGCCCGGGCGTCCAGACTCTGCCCCAACAGGCCGAGCCAGACCGGGGAGACCCGGCCGGACTCCACCAGTTCCCGCACCACTCGCGCGGCCTTGTTGATGGGAATGGCGAAGCCGATGCCCTCGGCGTCCGCCCGGATGGCGATGTTGACCCCTATGACCTCGCCCGCCATGTTGATCAGGGGGCCGCCGCTGTTGCCGGGGTTGATGGCCGCGTCGGTCTGGATGAGGTCGGCGTAGCTGCCCTGTTCCGAGCGCAGGGAGCGATTCACGGCCGAAACCACGCCCGTGGTGGCGGTGTGGGCGTAGCCCAGGGGATTGCCGATGGCGGCCACGGTTTCGCCGATCATGATGTCCGAGGAGTCGCCCATGGAGGCCTGGGGCAGATCCTTCGCGCCTTCGAGCTTGAGCACGGCCACATCGAAATCCGGGTTGGCCCCCACAAGGCGCGCCTCGAACTCCCGGCCGTCCTTGAGCCTGGCGGTCACCTCCGTTCCCCCGGAGATGACGTGGGCGTTGGTCAGGACCAGGCCCTTGGCCCCGTCGATGATGACGCCCGAACCGAGGCTTTCCTGACGATAGGTCCGTCCGCGCGAGCCTTTTGGGGACATACCGAAGAAATTGTTGAAAAATTCATCCTGGAACAGGCTTCCCGCCGCGCCGAAGCCGCGCTCGGCCACCCGGGCCGAGGTGATGTTGACCACGGCGGGGGAGACGGCCTGTATGGCCTTGACCGCCGGGGTCATCCGCTCTTCCCGGCTCGAGGCCGCGCCGGCCGGCAAGGCGAAGCTCAAGCACGCGGCAAGGCACGCCGCGAAAAACAGCGTTTTGCGTTTCATGGAACTCCTCCGGAACGCTTGATGCTTTGAGGGAATCCCGGCCGGACGGGACAGGCGCCTCCCGGCCGGGAAAGAATCAGGATATGGGGATGCGCCGTCGTATCTTCTCTGGGCTTTTTTTGGGGATGGCGATGAGAAGCAGGCCGTTTCTGAAGGTGGCCTCGATCCCCTGGCGGTCCACGCCCTTGGGCAGGGGAAATTTCCTGGAGAAGGGGCCGTAGGAACGCTCAAGGATCTGGTAGACGCAGCCCGCGGCGTCCTTTTCGAAACGCCGCTCGCCGTGGATGAGCAGGGACTGGCCCCGAAGCTCCACCACGACATGCTCGCGTTCCACGCCGGGCAGTTCCACGGTCACGAGAAACGTCCGGGCCGTTTCCACCACGTCGGCGGCGGGCGTCCAGACATAGCCGTTGTCCAGGCGCGCCCCGGTCAGGGCGGTCTCGCGCATCTCCCGCCGCATGTCCTCTTCCAGATCGTCCAGCCCCATCCAGGGGTTCCAGTTCAATTTAGCCATACTCTCGAGCTCCTTGTCCCCTGAGCATACGCGCCCGGGACGCCCGTTCTTCCGGTCTCCCGGGCGAAGACGCCCCCCCTGAGCATACGCGCCCGGGGCGTCCGTTCTTCCGGTCTCCCGGGCGAAGACGCCCCCCC
>CALGYO010000087.1 GCA_937934715.1 uncultured Desulfovibrionaceae bacterium
CCGCCCCTGAAATGCCCAAGCCAACAGGCCGTCGCGCTGGCGCGCGAGTTTTCATGGAAGGGGAGAGATCGAATGGGCGGACGCGTCGCAAGAAAGCGCGTAATGCGTTCTCCCGGCGACGTCTTTGTCCCGGCCAAGTTGCGCGTAATCGCGTCCCGGCCCCAACCATTGCGTCGTCGCTCTCATCCGCGATTGTAGCGGCCATGATGCGCGAAATCGCGCTCCGCTGTAGTATCGGCCAAGTTGCGCGTAATCGCATTCTCTCTTCTTACCGGCTACTTTGGGTGAAACTGCGCTCTGCCTTTGTATCTGCCATGGTACGCGAAATCGCGTTCCGGCCCCAACCATTGCGCCGCCGCTCCCATCCGTTATTGTACCGGTCATGTTAAGCGAAATCGCGTTCACGACGGTTCTGAAAGGAAAAAATCCAAGAAAGTCGAGGCGCAAGCCTCGATGGCGATTGTTTCCGGAATATTGCGGGAGGGGGCGCGTAAGAGCGTCGCAAAGCGCGCTCTTACGCGCTCCCTCCCGCAATATTCCGGAAACGCCGCGACGCGTCACGCACGCGTCCGCAGCCTGCGTCTCCCCACCGCGACAGCCTCCCAGCCACGCCGCGAAGCGCCGGGAAAGGTCTTGGAAGGGGGTCCAGGGGGAAACCTTCTCCTGAAGAAGGTTTCCCCCTGGCCGCCGGAGGCATTTTCCTTACGCCTGGCTCAGCAGTTCGAATCCCGTCTCGGGGTCTCTTTTGCGGACGAGGTCGAGGCCGGTCAGTTCGATGACGACCACTTCGAGGATTTTCCAGACGTCGAGGCCGGGGCGGACGCAGCCTGTGGCGGTTTTCCCTTCGCGGCCGAGTGCGGCGTGCATATGGAGTTTGGGGGCGCCGTTGGCGTCCGGGAAGAGCGTGCCGATGGCGGCGGCCTCGTGGATGGCGGCGATGTCGTGGAGCATGGGGGTGGGCGGCATGACGTCGCCGTCTTCGGGGCCGGTCACGAGTTTTCCGGGGCCGAGGCCGCCGAGGGCGGCGCACAGGGCGCGGGTGACGCCGTGTTCGCGGGCGAAGGTTTCGATGGATCCGGGCAGCGTATCGCCGTCGCCCAGGCGAAGGACGAAGATGCGGCCGGGGGCGCCTTGGGATACGATCATGGGGTCCTCCTTGCGCGTTCTGGGTTGCTCTATAGACGCATTGAAAGAAGCGTCCATTGAACGGGTTGTTCTTGAGGGGGGCGCCCGTTTCAAGGAACGCGGCTGGCCGCCTGGTTATCGCGAAAAAAAAGCGGGGCGTCCTGCGACGCCCCGCCTGTATTCCGGCTAAGCCGCGCGCGGCGGCCTGGCTGATCTTTGGGGGATCAGCCGATCTTGGCTTTCACGGCCTTGCCCACGGTCCGGCCCAGTTCCACGCACTGGGCGAGGACGTCGTGCCTGGGCACGTAGAGGGCTTTGACCGGGCTGGCGGGCAATTCCATGCCCATGGCCGTGAGGTATTCGGTGATGACTTTGACGGACTCGCCGCTCCAGCCGTAGGAGCCGAAGGCGCAGCCGACCTTGTTCTGGGGTTTGAGGCCCTTCATGTAGGTCAGCATGTCGGCCACCTTGGGCAGGATGCCGTTGTTGTGGGTGGGCGAACCCACGCACACGGCGCCGGCTTCCTGGATTTCCTCCATGACGTCGCTGTGGTCGTTGGCCTTCAGGTCCATGATGGTCACCGAGAGGCCTTCTTCGGCCAGGCCGTCGGCCACGGCGGCCGCCATCTTCTCGGTGGATTTCCACATGGTGTCGAACAGGACCACGGCTTTCATCGTGGGTTTTTGGGCGGCGAATTCCTTGTACTTGTTGAAGACCCAGGCCACGTCGTCCCCGCGCAACAGGAGGCCGTGGTCGGGCAGAACGTAGTCGATATCGATGCCCATCCCTTCGATGGTTTCGAGGATTTTCTCGACGATGGGCGAGTAGGGCAAAACGATGTTGGCGTAGTAGCGAATGAGCTGGCGGGTGAGTTCGCCGCGTTCCACCTCGTCGGCGAAGCGTTCGCTGGTGGCCCAGTTTTGTCCGAAGGCGTCGTTGCAGATGAGCGCCTTGTCCTCGGCGATGTAGGAGACCATGCTGTCGGGCCAATGCAGCATGCGCGTTTCCACGAAGGAGATGTTGCGCTTGCCGATATTGAGCGAGCTGCCGGTCTCCATGACCTCGATGGGCCAGGATTCGCAGTCGAAATGGGCCTTGAGTGCGCGCAGTCCCATTTTGGAGCAGAAGATCTTTTCGGGTTTGACCTTCTCCACGATCCGGGGCAGGGCGCCGGAGTGGTCCATTTCAACGTGGTTGACCACGATGTAGTCGATTTTTTCCGGTTCGATCACGTGGGCGATATTGCACAGGAGCTTGCCCGCGTCGGTCTGGGGGACGGTATCGAACAGGGTGATCTTTTCGTCTTTGACCAGAAAACAATTGTAGGTGGTGCCGCGCGGGGAAATGGAATAGCCGTGGAAATTCCGGCGCTGCCAGTCCACCGTGCCGACCCAAAAGATGTCCTTGAGTATTTCGACAGGTTTCATTCTTTCTCTTCTGTGTGTCGCAAACGGGGGACGCGAGGGTTATTCTTTTTCGAATTCGTCCTTGGACGCGCCGCAGACAGGGCAGACCCAATCATCGGGCAGGTCTTCGAATTTGGTTCCCGGGTTGACGCCGTTGTCGGGGTCGCCTTCGGCGGGGTCGTAGACATAGCCGCAGATGCTGCAAACGTATTTGTCCATGTCATCTCCTGATAGGAAAGCGGGTTCGTTGGCATTTGGCCGCGCCGGAACAGAGAACCTTATTTTAGCCCTCAGCGCCGGGCGTTCCCGTCGGAAACGCACTTGCCTGAGCGGCAAACAGGGCTTTTATCCTTCGCGAAACGTTCTTGGGAAAAGAAAACGCGAAGGTATTTCTGGCGCTATCCCAATGCTTCTCATCAACCGTGTTCAGGACCTTTTACCAGTCGCGACACGGATAGTCTATGCTTAAATTTCAACGCTTTTGTCAAGACCAAAGCCCCGCCTGAAAGGGGAGGGGCTTTGGGGTGGAGCATTTTATTTGCTTAAATGGCGTTGCAGGTCGCTGGCCGTCAGGGGCAGGTCCTGGTCAAAGGCGAGGCCCAACTCCGTTTCCTGAACCCAACGGATTTTCGCGGGGATTTCCTCGTTCAAGCAGGCGGCGGCGATGCCCGCGTTGAAATACACCGCCACGCCCCGGATCAGGGCGCTTCGAGGACCGGCCTCGGACAGACGGATCCTGGCCCCGCCCGGGCTTATGTCGATCAATTGGGCCGGAGTCGTCCCGTCCCCCAGACGTATGACGCATTTGTGATTGAACCCGTACGCCAGCAGGAGAATACGGGGGTGTTTTCGTCTGTCTTCCATCGCTCCGGAATCTGTCATAACGCCTCCGGGTTCTTTTTGGGGGAAGCCCTCCCCGGGGCTTCCCCCAAAAAGCTATTCCTCTCTGAACTGTTCCACCAGGGTGGCCAGATTCTGGGCCATGCTCCGCACTTCTCCGATGCGGTGATTGGCCTCCTGGATCTGACGGGAGAGGTCTTGCGACAGCTCATTGATATGGCTGACGCTCAGGTTGACCTCCTCGCTGGTGGCCGACTGCTGTTCGGAGGCGGCGGCGATGTTGCGGACCATGTCGGCGATCCGGTCGGACTGGTCCACGATCTGCAAAAGCACCTCGCCGGACTTTTCGGCCATCTCGGTGGTCAGTTCCACCTTGGACTTGGTTTCGTCCATGCCCGCGACCACGATCTTGGTGCTGTCCTGGATCTCGCGGATGGCGTTGGCCACTTCCGTGGTGGCCTGCATGGTTTTCTCGGCGAGTTTCCTCACCTCGTCGGCCACCACCGCGAAGCCGCGCCCGGCTTCGCCCGCGCGGGCGGCCTCGATGGCGGCGTTCAGGGCCAGGAGGTTGGTCTGGTCGGCGATATCACCGATCACGGCCATGACCTGTCCGATGTTGACCGCCTTCTGGGACAGTTCCCCAAGGGAATCGGCCAGATTGGAGGTCTTGTCGGAAACCATGCGGGTTTCGGTCACGGTGCGCTGGACCTCGCGGCCGCCGTCCTTGGCCACGGTGCTGGCCATATCGGAGGCTTCGGCGGTCTGCCCGGCGTTTTTGGCCACTTCGAGCACGGTGGCGTTCATTTCCTCCATGGCCGTGGCCACGCGCTCGGTCTCATTGGCGGTGTTGTCCACGCCCACGGTCAGCTCTTCCATCTGGCGGGAGAGTTCGTCGGAGGATTCGGACAGATGCATGGCCATTTCCGTGACCTGATCGGCCACGTGCAGGAGTTTTTCGCGCTGGGCGCGGATGCGGTTCTTGTCCTGCTCTTCCTGGGTCAGGTCGATGAGCACGCCGATGACGCCCACTACTTCGCCCGTGGCGTTCTTGAGCGGGGAGATCTCGTAGTGCAGGGGGAAGACCACGCCGTCCGAGCGGGTGAAGCGGATGAACCCGCTGGAGCTCACGCCCGTATCGATGACGCTGACGCAGCCGCCGCTCCCTCCCTCCTCGAAGCAGAAGCTGTCCATGACCGGCTTGGCTATAAGCTCTCCCTGGCTCTTGCCGATGATGTTGCGCAGTGGGGCGTTGGCGAATTCGAAGTGGAGCTTCCTGTCCGCCACGAACAGCGGGATGATGATGCCGTCCAGGATGCTCTTGTTGTACTGGAGCTGGTCCTTGATGGTTCCGACCATGTCCGAGAGGTTGGAGGCCAGGGCGGCCAGTTCGTCCTTGCCGGCCACGTCGAAGCTGAGGTCCAGGGCGCCCTCGCGGATTTTGCGCGAAAGCCCCGTGATTTTCATGATCCGGTTGATGACCGAACGCTTCATGAAGAAAAGCAGGCAGCCCAGAAGCAGGACCATGCCGCTTAAGGAAATGAAGGCGCCCTTGACCTGGTCGCCCGAGAGACGGTCGAGTTCGTGGGTGATGTCGCGCATGACCACCATGGAGCCGAGGATTGCCTTGGAGGAGCCGTGGCAATGGTGGCAGGACTCCTCGTTCCTGATGCTGGTCACTTCCACATAGCAGCCCGTGCCGCAAAGGGGCCGGATGTCGCCGCCGGAATACTCGGTTTCCAGGCTGTTCCGGAACGTTTCGTTGAACTTGGAGTCGGGCACCACCTGGGAAAGGTCCTTGCGCAGGGTTTCCTCGTTGGTGGCATAGGTGATGTTGCCCTTGAAATTGGTCAGATAGACCTGGATATCGGGAAAGTTGGCGGCCACTTTCTTGAATTGGGCCACGGTTTCCTCGTTTTTCCCCAGCCGCATGGGCTCTTCGATGGCCATGCGCAGAAGTTCCGAGGTGCGTTTCGAGGAGTTGCTGACCTGTTCGATGGTCCCGGCGCGCTGCCAATAGGAGTTGGCCAGGAAGAGCCCGGAGAAGGTGACGATGGTCAACGCCGAGACGAGGACGAGCACCTTGAGGCCCAGGGAACGCGAAAGTATGTTCATCAGCGTCTCCTTAGTGCGCGCCGGCGAAGAGCATGGGTTTGAAATTGAAGGAGCGGACGCGTTCTTCGTTGTGGCACGTTTCGCAGTCGGCCATGGAAAGCTTGCCCTTGATCAGGGAGGGGTCCCCCCCCGCCTCCACGTGGGCGGAGCCGGGGCCGTGGCAGACTTCGCAGCCCGCGTTGGAGAGGTCGGGCGTCTGCTCGAAGCTGACGAACCCGCCGGGCTGGCCGTAGCCCGTGGTATGGCAGGAGTAGCAGCTGGCCAGCTCATCCTGGGTCAGATCGGACGCCATGATCTTGATGCTGTTGGATGAATGCGCTTTCTTGGAGTACTTCGAATAGGTCGCATACTGATCGGCATGGCACTCCTTGCAGGCGTCCGAGCCGACGAACGTCTTTTCAGGGTTGTCCTGGGCATGCCCCGGATTCGTTTGAAACGTCCATAAAAACAACATGCAAAAAAAAAGCGTCGCCCCCATGAATTTCCCGCCCATAGCACACGCTCCTTGGTGATATTTCCGGGAGGGACCATAAGCGATATGGTAAAATGTGACAATAGCAATCCTATTTAAGCGGAAGGAAAAGTTCGTTCGCTCGTGCTTTTTGGAACAAGAAAAGGCCGGGCGGATGCGTCCGCCCGGCCTTTTCTTGTAAAAAGAGCGGGATACGTCGGGTTACCAGTTCAGGGTGGCCTTGAAGGCCCGGGCCAGGGCGTCGGCTCCCTCCGAAAGAATGGTCCGTCCGCCTCGGCGAATGGTCAGGTTTTCGTCTTCGGACACGGCGCCCAGAAGGCCGAAACGCTGCCCGGCGAACAGGGCTTCGAAGGCTTCCTTGTTTTCGGGCGCCACGCAGACCAGGAGCCGGCTGGGGGTTTCCGCGTAGAGAAGCTCCAGATCGCCAAGCCCCGCGTCCGCCGCCGGCGCCGGCGCCGCGTCGAGATCGGCGACGGCGCCGATCCGGCCGCCGATGGCCATTTCCGCGAGCGCCACGGCCAGACCGCCGTCGGACAGGTCGTGGCAGGCCGTGACCAGCCCGGCCTGGATGGCCTGGTACAGGGTCTTGTAGCGCCGTCTGGCCGAGAGGGCGTCCACCTGGGGCGCGTCGGGATAGGCCGCCCCGAGTTCGTCCGCGATTTCCGAAGCGCCGAGATCGGCGCTGGTGTCGCCCAGAAGATAGAGCAGATCGCCCGGCTTCTTGAAATCCGAGGTCACGGCCTTGGCGGCGTCGGGCGCGTAGCCCAGGATGGTGAAGAGCACGGTGGGGGGGATGGAGATTTTCACCCCGCCGCCCGCGTAGTCGTTCTTCATGGAGTCCTTGCCCGAGACGCACGGCGTCCGGTAGGCCCGGCAGAAATGGGCCAGAGCCTGGTTGGCGCGCACCAGCTGGGCCAGCTTGTACTTGCCGTCCGGGGTCTTTTCCGACTCCACCGGGTCGCACCAGCAGAAATTGTCCACCCCGGCCAGGCGGTCCGGGTCCGCGCCCACGGCCACGGCGTTGCGCACGGCCTCGTCGATGACGCCCGCCATCATCCAGTAGGCGTCGAGGTCGGAAAGCCTGGGGCTTATGCCGTGGGACAGGACGATGGCCTCGGGCCGGGAGAGCGCGGGCCGCATGACGCCCGCGTCCGAGGGGCCGTCGCGCTTGACGCCCACCATGGGCTTGACCGCCGAGCCGCCCTTGACCTCGTGGTCGTACTGGCGGACCACGTACTCCTTGCTGCAGATGTTGAGCCTGCCGAGCATCTTCTTCAAGAGCCCCGCCTGGTCGATCCCCTCGGCCTTGATCGGCCTCAACGCGACGGCGGGCTTTTTCCAGGCGGCGCGAAGCCGCATGCCGGGCGCGCCGTCATGCAAAAACTCCATGTCCAGGCAGGCGGCTTCCTTGTCCCCGTAGCGCACGCGGAACAGTCCGGTATCCTCGAAACGCCCAAGCGCCGCGGCTTCCACGCCCATTTCCGCGGCCAGTTCCATGAACGCGTCCAGCTTTTCGGGCGCCACGGCCAGGGTCATGCGCTCCTGGGCTTCGGAGAGAAGAATCTCCCAGGGCCGCAGGCCGTCGTATTTGAGGGGGGCCTTGGCCAGGTCCAGCATGCAGCCGCCGCTGTCCTGGGCCATCTCGCCCACGGACGAGGACAGGCCGCCCGCGCCGTTGTCCGTGATGGCGTTGTACAGGCCCATGTCCCTGGCGCGCATGAGGAAATCGTACATGCGGCGCTGGGTGATGGGGTCGCCGATCTGCACGGCCGTGGCCGGGGAGCCCTCGTGCAGCTCCTCGGAGGAGAAGGTGGCGCCGTGGATGCCGTCCTTGCCGATGCGCCCGCCGGTCATGACGATGACGTCGCCGGGGTTGGCCTTCTTGAGATAGCTCGGCTTTCCGGAAACCTGGGCGGGCAGCATGCCCACCGTGCCGCAGAAGACCAGGGGCTTGCCCAGGTAGCGCTCGTCGAACACGATGGAGCCGTTGATGGTGGGAATGCCGGATTTGTTGCCGCCGTGCTCCACGCCCTCGCGCACGCCCTCGAACACCCGGCGCGGATGCAGGAGCCTGGGGGGCAGTTCGCCCTCGTGGAAGGGCGAGGCGAAACAGAACACGTCCGTGTTGCAGACCATGTTGGCGCCCATGCCCGTGCCCATGGGGTCGCGGTTGACGCCCACGATGCCGGTGAGCGCTCCGCCGTAGGGGTCCAGCGCCGAGGGGCTGTTGTGGGTCTCCACCTTGATGCAGACGTGGTTGTCCTCGGTGAATTTGAGGACGCCCGCGTTGTCGGTAAAAACGGACAGGCAGAAATCGTCTTCCCCGAGCTGGCGGCGGATGTCCTTGGCGCTGCCCTGGATGTAGGTCTTGTAGAGGCTTTTGATGGCCTGCCCGCGGCCGGATTCCTCGTCCACGTAGTCGATGTGGGCGCTGAAGATCTTGTGCTTGCAGTGCTCGGACCATGTCTGGGCCAGAACCTCCAGCTCCGCGTCCGTGGGCCGGACGGGCAGCCCCAGGGCCAGGCGTTTCTCCCTGACCTCGGGCCGGGCGTAGTAGTCCCGTATGGCCCGCATTTCCTCCAGGGACAGGGCCAGGACGTTTTCCCGGGAAAACGCGGTCAGCTCTTCGTCGCTCATGGCGAACAGGTCGATCTCGGCCACCTCGTTGACGGCCGAGGCGGACACCTTGGCGGCCTTGGGCGGGAAACCGGGCTCGGCTTTCCATTCCGCGGCGCTCTTGCATTCGAACCGCTGGATGAGCTCGTTGCAGAGGAGGTCGCGGGCGATATGCTCCACCACGTCGCGTTTGGCCGGACCGCTTAAGTGGTACTGGTCCGAGGCGTAGACGGAGAGCCCGGCGGCGCGATCCTTGGGAAGCTCCAGCACCAGCGCGATGGTTTCCTTGGCCGTGCGGCCCTCGTTGTCCGTGACGCCGGGCCTGAAGCCCACTTCCAGGACGAAGTCCAGACCGTCCGCCTGCGGGGTGACGGGAGACAGGGACGCCTCGTGCAGGACCGGATCGTGCAAGGCGCCCGCCTCAATGAGCCGGACGGCCTCTTGGGCGTCGACTCCTTCGATGGTGTAGGTCTTGACCCGGCGGACCCAGTTGACGTCAATCCCCAGTTCCTCACGGATTTTACGGGCGGCGCGTTGACCGACCACGTCCGTCACATGGGGCCGCAGACCGACTTCGATTCGGTGAAGCATGGGCGTATCCTTGAAGATAGGCGGTTTTCGGCCGGAACCGGCCGGGACGGCCGGGGAGTCCGGCGCGGTTATTTCTCGCGATTGCTCATGAGCGCCACGGCCTGGGCCAAAAGCCCGGTCTCCGGGGCGTCCGGAAAGGCGTCGAGCGCCTTTTTCGCGTCTTCGACATACTGCGCGGCCATGATCCGGGTCTTTTCGGCGAAGCCGCGCGCCACGATCTCGGCGCGCAGGTCTTCCAGGGCCTGGCCGTCAAGGGCGTCCTGCCTGAAGCGGGCGGAGAGATCGATGCGTTCGTTCTCGGGAAGGCTTTGCAGGTACATGATAAGCGGCAGGGTGATCTTGCCTTCGCGCAGGTCCGCGCCCGAGGGTTTGCCGGAAACATGGGGGGGCGTGGTGTAGTCGAGCACGTCGTCCACGAGCTGGAACGCGATGCCGAGATTGAGTCCCAGGCTTCCGGCGGCTTCGACCTTGTCCTTGGGCGCCTGCGCCAGAACGGCCCCGCACCGGCAGGCCGCCTCGATGAGGTAGGCCGTCTTGCCGGTGATGATCTCGATATAGGTGGCGAAGGTCATGTCCGTGTCGCGCAGGTGGGCGATTTCCATGATCTCGCCGGTGGCCGTGCTCAAAAGGGCCTGGGAGAGCAGCCGCGTCAGCTCGGGCGTCTCGTATTCCGCCACGATCCTGTTGGCCAGGGCCAAAAGGGCGTCGCCCGCCAGGATGGTCTTGGTGGAGCCGAACAGGGTGTGGGCCGAGGGGCGCCCGCGCCGAAGCTCCGCGCCGTCCAGGATGTCGTCGTGCAGCAAGGTGGCGGAATGCAGGAATTCCAGGGAGCAGGCCAGGGGGTAGACGTCGCCTTCGTATTTGAAGGCTCTGGCGGTCAGCGCCGTCAACAGCGGACGCAGCCGTTTTCCCCCGGCGGCCAGGACATGATCGACCACGGGAACGACCAGCCCGTTCAGTCCGCTGGTCAATTCCCTGAGGCGGCTGTTGATGACCGGAATTTCCCTCTCATGATAACGCGCAAGCTCATTCATTTGCGGCGGTTTACCAGGATTCGTCAAAGGCTGGCAAGCGCCAATCTCGCCATTCCCGGTCATTTCTCAGCAAAATGTCGAGCTCGGTCAGCGCCTTGGCCCCCGCTGCGCCCATCTCGTAGGACATGTCGTTGACATAGGCCTCGATGTGGCGGCCGATGGTTTCGGGGTCCTGTTCCCGGGCCATGGAGAGGATGAACGGCATGACGGCCTGGGGATTTTCCCTGGCCGCGCGGATGCTGGCCCGGATGCGCTCCGCGATTTCGTCGAAAAGTTCCCGGCCCAGGGATTTTTTTGCGATGATCGCGCCCAGGGGAAAGGGCGAGCCGTTCGTCCTGGCGTCCCACCAGGCGCCGAGGTCCAGGATTTTTTGCAGGCCGTAGTTTTCGAAAACCAGGGCGGTTTCGTGGATGAGCAGCCCGGCGTCGGCCCGGCCGCTTTGGACGGCCTCGACCACGCCGTCGTAGCGCACGGGCAGGATTTCCGGTCCGCCGTCCGCCCTGTCCGCGTGTCCGCCTTTGGGAAGAAGCGGCCCGTCCTGGGCGGCGGGCTCGGCAAGCGCGGCCCGCAGGACCGCGAACGCGGTGGTGCGCACGCCGGGCACGGCGATTTTTTCGATGGGCCGGTCGCGTCCGGCCTTCGTGACGAGCTTGGGTCCGGCCGCCAGGCCGAATGCGCCGCCGCAGGGCAGGATGCGGTAGGCCCGGCCAAGCTCCAAAGCCGTGGCCGAGGAGACCTTGACCACGTCGAACGCTTCGCGAAGGGCCGCCCGGTTGGCGGTTTCCACATCGATGAAGGAAAACCCGGCGTCCGGCGGTTCGTGCCGGACGAGCCCTAAAATCCAGGCCCCGAATATCCACGTGTCGTTGGGGCAGGGGGAGATGGCGACGGTGAGTTGCTGCATGGATGAAAACTACGCGCATCCCGGACGCAGGTAAAGACGCCTGGGCTTGGGGGCATGGCGCGCGGCGCGTTTTCCCTGTATTGGGACGTTATGACGGCAAACGACATCCTCGCCCGGCTCGAATCCCTGGGCAATGAACGCAACCGCCAGGGCATGGCCCGGTTCGGCATCAACGTCGAGCGGGCCTACGGCGTGTCCATGGCCGAAATCCGGCGGCTCAAAAAGGAGATTCCCCGGGATCACGCGCTGGCCCTTGCGCTCTGGGACGCCGGCGTCCATGAGGCCCGCATCCTGGCCTGTCTCGTGGACGAACCCCACAAAGTCACGGAAGAACAGATGGAGCGCTGGGCGCTGGATTTCAATTCCTGGGACCTGTGCGACCAGTGCTGCGGCAATCTCTTCGACCGCACGCCGTTCGCCTACCCCAAAACCCGCGCCTGGGCGGTCCGGGAAGAGGAGTTCGTGCGCCGGGCGGGGTTTGCGCTCATGGCCTGGCTCGCCGTGCACGACAAGAAAGCCGCCAACGAACCTTTCCTGGATTTTTTGCCCCTCATCGAAAACGCGGCCAGCGACGAACGCAATTTCGTGAAAAAGGCCGTGAACTGGGCGCTCAGGCAGATCGGCAAACGCAATGCCGCCCTTCACGAAAAGGCCGTCGAGACGGCCGGATGCATCCTGGCGCAAGACGCGAAATCCTCGCGCTGGATCGCCCGGGACGCGCTTCGCGAATTCGCGGACGAGAAGACCCTCGCCCGCATGCGCGACCGGGAAGCGGCGCGGCGTTAACCCGCCCAGAAAGCGCCCGCGCCCCAAAGAAAACGGGCCGGAGATCGCTCCCCGGCCCGTGAAATGGAACGACATCCCGCGCCTACTCGTCGCACTCGCAGGCTTCGTTCTCCTCCATGCGCCAGCGAAAGGCGTTGGCCGTATTGACCAGCAGCATGGCGATGGTCATGGGGCCGACCCCGCCCGGGACCGGGGTCATGGCCGAAACCACGTCCTTCACGTCCTCGAAATCCACGTCGCCGCACAGTTTCCCCTTCTCGTCCCTGTTCATGCCCACGTCGATGATCACCGCGCCGGGCTTGACCATGTCCTTGGTGATGAACTTGGGCTTGCCGATGGCCGAAACCAGAAAATCCGCCTCGCGGCAGATGGCGGGCAGATCGTGGGTGCGCGAATGGCACACGGTCACCGTGGCGTTGCCGAAGGCGCCGCTCGCGGAAAGCATGAGGCTCATGGGACGGCCCACGATGTTGCTGCGCCCGAGCACCACGGCTTTTTTACCGGACGGCGACAGGGCGTAGTATTCAAGCAGGGTCATCACCCCCGCCGGGGTGCACGGCCGAAAACCCGGCAGCCCGAGCGAGAGACGCCCGGCGTTCTCCGGATGGAACCCGTCCACGTCCTTGGACGGATCGATGAGGCACAGGCAGCGCATGCTGTCGAGCGCATCCGGCAAGGGAAGCTGCAACAGGATGCCGTCGATGTCGTCGCTGGAGTCGAGGTCCAGGATGAGGTTCTCGAGCTGGGACTGGCCCACCTTGTCGTCGAGCCTCCAGGTCCTGGACGTGATGCCCGCGTCCTCGCACGCCTTTTCCTTGTTGCGCACATACACCTGGGAAGCGGGATCGTCGCCCACCAGCACCACGGCCAGACTGGGCGCGCGGCCGTACTTGCGCTTGAGACGCTCCACGTCCCGCTTGACTCCGGCCCGTACCTCGGCCGCCACTCTCTTGCCGTCGATCAGAAGCATGTGGGTCTCCTTGGGGGGATGAGGTGGGAGGCGCCTCCGGCGGCCAGGGGGAAACCCCTTTGCGAAGGGGTTTCCCCCTGGACCCCTTTCCCGAAAGCTTTTGGCGGCGCGCCTGCGACGGCGCCGCGTTCATGTCAGTGCCGTGTCATCGTCTCTTCGCGTCCACATGGCCGGGGCGCGAACCCCGTTCGCGAGCCCGTCTCGCCCCGCCCAAAGAAACCCATTACAGGGGTTTCTGAGGAAGGAGATCGGAAGAGCACACG
>CALGYO010000088.1 GCA_937934715.1 uncultured Desulfovibrionaceae bacterium
CATGACCACTTGCGTTTGAAGGGTCGAGTGTCAGGTTATAACCATCTCACTTCAGCCGGACAGCCATATGGAACCGGTCGGAACCGGTCGGAACCGGGCGATCCGGGCGATCCCCGGCGGGCGTCGGCCGTTCCCGCAACCAAAAAGCGGCCGTTGCTTTCATCCAGGACGCATCAAGAGGTTTTTCGATGCCAAGAACGGGCGGGGCGTACGAATCGATCCAGCGCGGGAAAGAGGATGGCGCGTTTCAGGTCGCCGCCGCGCATCGCATGTCTGAAAAGAAAACCGCCCCAGGCGGCCTCAAGACGCGCGGGGCGGTTTTGTTGGCATTGGAAGAATACGGCTACTGCGCCGGGGCCTCTTCCTTCTTGGGCAGGTCGAGGTTCATGTACTGGGTCTTATCGACCCCTTCCTTCACGAGCTTGCCGGAATCGTCCGAAAGCTCGTCAGATTGAGCGCCGCGCCCGACCACCTCGATGATGTTCTCGCCCTTGTAGACCATGCTGTTCCCCAGAAGGTCCTTGACCTTTCTGGCGTCGATCTCCATCCGCACGAAGGCGTTGCCGGATTCGTCCCAGCCCCAGCCGCGATTGGGGGCGTTCAGTCCGGGATTGGGGATGTAGGCCCCGAATACCGCCGCGCAGACCTTGGAGCGGTTCACGTCCTTGGTCAGGATGTAGTTCTCCATGGTGGAGGCGCTGTAGATCTTCTCCCCCACCAGCTTGGCGGCCAGCTCGTCGTGGGCGTTGACCATGGCCGCCCGCAGGGCCATGAGCGGCCCGCGCGAGGCGGGATTGGTCGTGCCGAAGCCGAAACCCTCCACGGTCACGTCCTTGAAGCGCTTGAGCTCCCCCACCACGTTCATCACGTCGCCCAGGTCGATGTGTCCGAAGGCCAGGGCGATGTCCTTGTCCTTGTCGTAGATCATCTTGTCCACGACCACGCCCTTGATGACCGCCGCCACCTTGGTCTGTACCTTGTACTTGGGGTCTTCGGTCAGGCCAAAGTCTCCTTCGCTTTTGACCCTGTAGCCCACCACCGCCTCCACCAGGTTGCGGGTGAGGTCCTGTTTGGCCATTTTTTCCGACATGAGCTGCTTGTTGCCGGCCTGGGCGCAGACGGCCGCGGCCAGGACGAGCAGGGCCGCCGCCAGGGCGGCGCGGGTCAGCGTCGTTGTTTTTCTCATGATCCTCTCTCCTTTCCTGCGTTTCTTCCCGCCTTGAACGTCCCGGCGCCGCGCGCCTCCCAAAGGGGATGCGCTGTCACGGCGCTAGAACTTGAAATAGTTCAGAAAATCGTCCCACCAGCTTTTTTCCTTCTCCGGAGCCGGGGCCGGAGCGGCCTGGGGCTCGGTCGCGGGGAAGGGCGGGTCGGGCGGGGCCAGCTCATCGGCCAGCAGACGGCCGCCCTCGAGCGTCAGCTTGTCCGTGACCGAGGCTCCCACCGGGATGTCCAGGGTCCGCAAAATGGCCGCTCCCGGGATGGGCGTGGGCTTGAAGGCCTGCTCCATGGCCTGGGCGGCCGCCCGGCCCTCGATTGTTTCGGGCTTGCCTGACGCGCCTGATGGGCCTGATGGGCCTGATGGGCCTGATGGGCCGGGCGCGTCGGGCGTCACTGGGGCCGCTCCGCCGGTCAGACCGGACGACGCTCCCCTCGAAGGAACGATCTCAATGCGTTCGATGTAGATTTTGGTCTTGTCCGGAAAATCCGGATCAGGCTTGACCACGGCCGTGAACGACACCGAGCCGTCGCGGGGCAGGACGCCCTGCTTTTGCAGGCTCTCGAACACCTCCTCCCGGACCTGGCGCTTTCTGGCCGTCCATTCCTTCATGAGCGTCTCGTCGCCGCCCGCCAGGGCCGGGAGCGCGGACCAGACCGCCAGGGCGGCCATGACGGCCGTAACGAGGCCCGGTAGGGCGAAGGCGGCGAAGATGCGCATGCGCTTTCCCACGATGCGGCTCCTATTGGGCCGGGGCGCCCAGGGGGACGTCGAGGTTCATGTACTGGGTCTTATCGGGCGATTTCTTGATCAGGTTGGCCGAGCCGCCGTCCTCGACCCCGGATATCTCGTCCTCCTGGGCGCCGCGACCGGTCACCTCGATGATGTTCTCGCCCTTGTAGACCATGCGGTTCCCGAGCAGATCCCGGACCTTTCTGGCGTCGATCTCGAGGCGCACGAAGGCGTTGCCGGATTCGTCCCAGCCCCAGCCCCGGTTGGGGGCGTTGAGCCCGGGGTTCGGGACGTAGGCCCCGAACACGGCCGCGCAGACCTTGGCCCGGTTCACGTCCCTGGTCAGGATGTAGTTTTCCATGGTGGAGGCGCTGTAGATCTTCTCCCCCACCAGCTTGGCGGCAAGCTCGTTGTAGGCGTCGAGCATGGCGGCGCGCAGGGCGGCCAGGGGCCGGCGGGAGGCCTCGGTCACGCTGCCAAGGCCGAAGCCCTCCACGGTCACGTCCTTGAATCGTATGCGGTCCCCGAGGACGTTTTCGATGTCGCCCAGGTCCACGTGCCCGAAGGCCAGGGCGATGTCCTTTTCCTTGTCGTAGATCATCTTGTCCACGACCACGCCCTTGATGACCGCCACCGCCTTCTCCTTGACCTGGTATTTCGGATCCTCGGTCAGGCCCGTTTCGCTCAGGCTCTTGACCTTGAAGCCCACCACGGACTCCACCAGATTGCGCGTCAGGTCCTGCTCGGCCATCTTTTCCGACATGAGCTGCTTGTTGCCCGCATTCGCGGGCGCGGCGAGCGCCAGGATCGCCAGGAAAAGGATGAGGCGATAAAGGGGATGAGGTCGCATGGCCGCTCCTTGTTCCAAAGTGTTGAAGCGCCCTAGGGCGTCACCCGGCCGTTCCTTATGACCAGCCGGTCCGTGATCGCGCCCGAATCCCGCGCGGAAAGGGCGCGGGTTTCCACGACGCTTGAAATGTCGCGCGGCGCCATGGCCGCCTCGATTCCGGTCCTGGGTTCCGACGCGCCCGCGCTTTTGGGAGCGGGCGCTGGCGCGACGGACAGGGTTTCGACGACGACGTCGAACGCGTCCGGGTTCCCTGGCGACGGCCGCACGCTGGCCGTGAAGGTCACGGCGCCGTTTTCAGGCAGGGCGCCGGTCGTGCGCAGGATGGCAAGGACCTTGTCCCGGGCGGCGATCTTGCGCGCGTTCCAGTCGGCCATGAGCGCCTTGGAGCCCCGGAGGGCCGCCGGGTCGGACGGGGCCGCCTCCGTCCCCTGGCCCAGACAGGGCCAGGGGAGGAGCAGCGCGGCCGAAAGCGCGGCGGCCGGAGCCAGTTTCCATACGCGGGACGCGTTCATCGTGTGCATTCCATCCTGTTTTCAGGTGGGCGTATTTGCCGGACGCGGTCCTAGAAGTTCGCCGGGTCCAGGGCCTTGGCGCCGCCCTGGAAGCTCGTGGCGGGCTTGGGCTGGGGCGCGGGCTTGCCGCCGGCGCAGCGCCGCTTGGCCGCGTCGTATTCCGTGCGGGCCTGGACCAGGGAGGAGTCGATTTCCAGGCAGCGCTTGTAGTAGCCGAGCGCGTCCTTGCAGCGGTTCTCGGACATGGCGATCGCGCCGAGGTAGTAATAGACCTGGGCGTTGACCGAGTAGAGCGCCGCCGCCTGTTCGAACTCGCGCTTGGCCCTCGGGAAGTCGTTCATGGCGTAATAGAGCAGCCCCAGGGCCTCATGGGCCAGGACGTGGCCGGGAACCAGCTGGAGGCAGGCCGCGAACGACTGTTCGGCCCGGCGCAGCATGTTCTGCTTGAAGTAGCAAAGCCCCAGGTAATAGTGGGCGTCGGCCATGGCCGGCGCCAGCTGGACAGCGGCCTCGAACTGGGCCTGGGCCTGGGGATAGTTCTCCTGCTGGAAGGCCTGCATGCCGTACTGGAAGTACTGCTCGGCCGTGGGTTGCGGAACCGGTTGGGGCGCGGGCTGCTGTTTGCATCCGGCGAGCAGGACCGCGAGGCAGCAGACCATCAGGGCTAAAGTCAACGCGCGTTTCATGACGAGCTCCTTCATCGGGGCGAATCCCCTGTTATTTCATCTTGTCCAGTTCCATGACGGCCTGTTGCACCAGGCGCTGGGTCATGGTGTCCAGGGTGACCTGTTGCGTGGTGGTCTGGGAAACGCCCAGGGCGCCGCCGCCCTTGGAGCCGATTTCCATCTTGTCCTCGATGTAGCCGGTGGCTTTCTGTTCGCCGGTGTTGGCGTCCAGAATCTTGTAGCGCATGCCGATGATCCACACCCCGGCCGCTTCCTCGGCGTGGACGGAGCCCACGGCCGCGCCCGTGGCCACGCCCGCGACCCAGCTGTCGGTGGCGCTGCCCACGGCGGATCCCGCGATGGCGCCCAGCCAGGAGCCGTCGAAGCTGTTTTTCACCTCGGCCACGGGTTCGGCCTTCAGGATGTCGAAACGGATGAGCCAGTTGGTGGTCTGGAATTTGCCCTTCTTGAATTTCTTGAGTCCCTCGGCGTCGCCCATGTTGGCGGCCAGCTCGAGTTCCTGCAGCATGGGGCCCAGGTCCGAGCGCTCCAGCACCTGGAAATTGGCCTTGGTCAGCTCGATTTCGCCGTAATCCGCGATGTTGTTGGCGCCGATCTTCTGGGAATAGGTGGCGTTGGCGCTTTTGATCTCGCCGGGGATGACCACCACCACGGGGCCGGGCGTGGCGGAGTAGCTCACCGGCTTGTACATGGACTGGTCGGCGATGGCGTTGGCCTTTTTCGAGGCGGACTGGCAACCGGCCAGTCCGGCGAGGGCCAGGACAAGAATGAGACAGACAAGAATTCTCGCTTTCATGGTGTTCCTCCCTTTGGTCATGCGCCCAGGGCGCGTCGTTGTACGTATTCCTCCGGGAACCCCTTTCCCGTTCAGAAGCTTTTCACGGCGTCGAGGCCCGATCCGGCTTGAACCCCGCCGCCTTCCTCGATCGTTTTGACGGTTTCCGGGGCCACTTCGGCCACCTTCTTCATGGTTTCCTCGGATTTGACGAGCTTTTTGATCCGCTCGGGCGAGGCGTCGGCCAGAGAAGCCGGGACGGCGGACTTGAGTTTGTCCGTGAGCGCCTTGTCGTCGAGCGCGGCGGCATAGCCTAAGACCACCACGTCTCCGTGGGCGGATTCCAGATCAAAGGCGCCGCCGCCGACCTTCTTGTTCAAGGGCTCAAGGATGGCCGTGTAGATGAAATCGTTGAAGTTTCCGCGTGATCCGGCGAATTCGATCTCATAGAGGGACTGGCCCTTCTTGTCGAATTCCCTGAAATCCACGTTGAGCACGCCGCGCAGTCCGATGAATTCCTTTTTGAGCAGCTGCCCGGCGTCGTAGCTCGGCAGCCCCTCCACCTGGAGCTGGAAGATGCGGCTGGGGGCGCTTAGATGCTCCTCGAAGAACTCCTTGGAGAATTCCGCCCCGATCATCCGGCCCACTTCCTCGATGGCCTGATCCTCGTCCGGCCAGGTGGTCTTCTTGGGCACCTTGTTGTTGTAGTAGATTTCCTCGCCCGTGTGGTTGTCCACGCATTTCACGGAAAAGGATGTGAGGGCGTATTTGGTGATGGTGAGCCCGGAAGCGGGCAGCTTGGCGCTTATGGCCTTGAACTTGGCCTCGCCCAGGATGGAGAAATCGGCGGCGTCCGGGCGCGCGGCGGCCTTATTCGCCTCGCCTTCGCCGTCCTTGCCGCCCGCCGCCAGCTTGTCCGCCTGTTCCTCGGACCAGACCCGGTAGCCGAAGCTCTTGATGCGCTCCTTGAGGATGTTTTCCGCGATCTCCGAGCGCTCGGGCGCGATGTCCGGCCCCCGCGCGGCGTCGCGGATGAAGATGGCCACCGAAATTCTGGGATCGCCCTTTTCCTTCAAAAGGGAAATCCGCTCGCTCTTGGACATCTCGTTAAGCGCCTGCTCCAGCTCGCCGGTAAAGACCTCGGCCTTCATGAGCAGGTGGGCGAAGCCGTCGTCCCCGATCCAGGGATCGGATTCCTTGAGCACTTTCTTGATGAGCCCCTGGGAGCGGCTGAAAACCTTGTCGCTGACCAGGGCGTAGTTTTCCATGAGCGTGGCGGTCTCCACATAGGAGCCCACGGCCTTTTCCAGGATCTGGGCCTTGGCGTCCCGGCGCAGGTCGTCGAGAAGAAGCCCCTTGTCCTTGGCGTAGGCCGGGGAATTGGGGTCGGCCAGTCCCTCGGCCGTCACCGTGATGGTCTGCGGTTCCGGACCGGGGTTCGCGTCCGGGGCCGCCTGGATGTCCACGGGTTCGGGCTTGGATTTGGCCAGGGCCGGACCGGCCGTCAGGACCGGGAGCAAAAGGGCCAGGATGGCCGCGAGCAGGGCGGCGCCCAGGACGCCCCCGCGCCGATTCGTGTTCACGCTCATATTCGCCTCCGCGCTGCGCGCCGTGTTCACGGACATGACTATTTCCCGGCCCGCGAGCAGTAGTCGTTGTACATTTCAGCCACCACCACCGGGCCGTTTTCCTCCACCAGCGATTCGGCGACGCCCAGGATGTCCTGGCCCGCCCAGGATTCCGCATGGATGGAGCGGCTGGAGATGGTCCGGCCCCGGCCGTCGGTCAGGGTGAGCGCGATGGTCACGGCCACCTCGTTGACCCGGACCATCTTGTTCTCCCCGGCCCGGCTGCTGATGACTCCCTTGAGGAAGAAGTTCGCGCCCAGGCGCTTGGAGGCGGCCAGGGCGGCGTCGGGATCGTTGTTCAGGACCGCGGTCATCTCCGCCGCCGCGATCCGGGCGGTGATCACGGACTGGGGCACGGTGTTGAGCCCCAGGGCGGCCAGTTGGCCGTTCAGGGCCTGTTGCAGGGTCCCGTGTCCGGCCACGCGGATGGCCCCGCCGCTGCGTTCGGCGATCAGCACGGCGATGGTTTTCCCCCGAAGCGCCTGTTTGCAGGGGGCGCTCAAATTCTCCATGACCTGGGCCGCCTTGGCCTGGGCGGCCTGCCTGTCCTTGGCCGCCTCTTCGGAAAAGGAAAAGGCCCGCGCGAAGACCGGGGAAAAGGCAATGGCGAGAACGGCGACGATGCCGGCGATGCGCTTCATGAACTACCTGCCTGGATAAAGATTCCTGGGAGCGGAAAAGCCGTAACGCCCCGGTCCGCGTGGCCGTTTGTCTCCCTTCGAGAGCGACATGATGCCCATTTGGCGTTCTCAGGCATACTGGGAACGCGGCGCCGTCATTGGCGGCGCGGTTGATGAGAACCCATTTTAGTATGAGGCGAACGGGTTTCTGTCAATTGCGACGCCCGGGCCGCCAGAACTCCCCCGAATGCCGTTGAGAGACGCCTTGCCAAAAATTGGCCAACATGCGATATTTACTTAACATATTGAAAAATAAAGTTTTTCCAGTGAGACGCTCGCGCCCGCGTGGCGGTTGGCCATGGCGCTTTTCATGATATGTCGGCATTATGTCCATATGGCGTGAACTTGCGGCGCCGCAAAGCCTGCCGCTTCGGGCTGGTCGCCGCCCGGCCTCCCGGACGCCGGTCCCGCCTGACCCCGCCGGTCCCCCCGGACGTTCCCTTCACGGCCAAACCAGGGTAAGCAGGACACGTCCGCATGACGGGCAAAGGCCCCGGGAGCGTTTCCCGGCGCCCCTTTGTCCGCAACCCCCCGCGACGAATGGAGGCGCCGGATGAAATCATGGTTCGCAGCCGCCGCGTTGACCCTGGCCGCGCTGGCCGCTTTTTGCGGCCCCGCCCAGGCCCAGGGCCTTTCCAAGGGCCAGAGCGTCTATGTGCCCATCTATTCGCACATCTACCACGGCAACAAGGGCAAGACCATGAATCTCACGGTCACCTTGAGCGTGCACAACATCGATCCCGCGCGCGGCATCACGCTGAACAAGGTCGATTACTACGGGACGGACGGCAAGCTGGTGCGGGGATTTCTGGAAGCGCCCGTCACGCTCGCCCCGTTCGAGACCAGGGAATTTCTGGTGGACGAGGAGGACGACGCGGGCGGCTCGGGCGCCAACTGCCTGGTGACCTGGTCCGCCGAGGAGGCGGCCAATCCGCCCATCGTGGAGTCGGTCATGATCGGCGCCCGCTCCGGCCAGGGCATCTCCTTTTTGTCCCAGGGCCGGGTCATTCACCAATAGCGCGCCACGGCGCGAACGCGGCCTTGCCAGCCGGGGGCGGATGATCCGCCGCCGGAGAAGGCCGCCATGGGCGGTACATGCGGGATTTTTCACTTTCGGGGTTTCTCGATCCGGCCCTGGTCGGCGCGATCATGCGGGTTTCGCTTTTCATGAGCGCGGCCGGGGCGGCGTCTCTGGCCGCGCGTTTCGTCCGCGCGCGGGCGGACAAAAGACCGCCGGGAGAGGAGGCGTCCGGACAGGCTTCAGGGGCGCAGGCCGCGTACCCCGGCGCATCTTTGAACGCGTCCGCCGCCGCGTCCGGCGAAACGTCCGCCGCCGCATCCGGCGAAGCGCGCGTTGCCGCGTCCGGCGAAGCGCGCGTTGCCGCGTATCGCGGGACAGGGGACGAGGCGCCAGATGCAGCCCGGGATGAAGCGTGGGGCGAAGCGGGGGGCGAGGCGCCGCAACCGGCGCCGCCCGGACCGCCGTCCGGGCCCTGGCCCTGGATCTTGTCCTGGCTGGCCGTCCTTTCTCCAACCGCGCCGGTCTTCGCGTTCGTGATCCTGTTCGAGATCGAGGCCACCCAGGCTTTTCTGGCGGCGGACTGCGGTCCGGGAGAGGATTGCCTGACCCGGGTTCTGGTCTGGCCCGCCTTTTTGTTCGTGGGTCTTGGGGTGTTGGCGGCCTGCGTATCCGTCTGCCGCAGGCTGCGGCTGCGCCTTGGCGGCGCGGCCCTGTGGCCGTACGGCGCCGCGCCGCTTGCGGCCGGGGCGCTGGCGGCGCTTCTGTGAGGCGGGCGAAGCGGTTGTCAGGGGCGCCGGTCCATCTACGGTCGGGGCGCGTTTTATGAAGCGCGGATGAAAAGGGGAGGCCTCGGCCTCCCCTTTTTCGTCGGGATGGGACGATTCCTCAGAACTCTTCGGCCGGGGCCTTGGCGGAGGCGCGCCGTCTCGTGAACCGCCGCTTGAGCCAGCTCTGGAAGGCGTCCAGATAGATATAGTACACCGGGGTGAAGTAAAGCGTCAGAAGCTGGGAGACCATGAGCCCGCCCACCACAGCCAGACCCAGGGGGCGCCTCGCTTCCGCGCCCGCGCCGAGGCCCAGGGCGATGGGCAGAGCGCCAGCCAGCGCCGCCATGGTGGTCATCATGATGGGCCGGAAACGGATGAGCGCGCCCTGGTAGATGGCCTGGGCCGCCGTCTCCCCGCCCTTGCGCTGGGCGTCCAAAGCGAAGTCGATCATCATGATGGCGTTTTTCTTCACGATGCCGATCAGCATGATGATGCCCACGAACCCATACAGATTGAGGTCCTCGCCGAAGACCATGAGCGTCAAAAGCGCCCCCACGCCCGCCGAGGGCAGGCCCGAAAGGATGGTCAGGGGGTGGATGAAGCTCTCGTACAGGATGCCGAGCACGATGTAGATGACGAGCACGGACATGACGAGCAGAAGCGACATGCCCTGCATGGAGGACTGGAAGGCCTGGGCGTCGCCCTGGAAGCTCGTGTTCATGTCCGCGGGCAGGGTTTCCAGGGCCAGATCCTCGACCCGCTTGACCGCGTCGCCGAGCGACACCCCGGGCGCCAGGTTGAAGGACAGGGTGGCCGAGGGCAGCTGGCCCGAGTGGTTCACCGTGAGCGGCCCCACGCCGAGCGTCCGCTTGGCCAGGGATTCCAGGGTGATCAGCTTGCCGTCGGCCGCGCGCACGTAGAGCATGGACAGGGCGGCGGGGTTGGCCTGGTATTCGGGCGCGAGCTCCATGATCACCTTGTAGGCGTCGTTGTCCGCGTAGATGGTGGAGATTTCCCTGTTGCCGAAGGCCGTGGCCAGGGCGTCCTCGATCTGGTAGGCCGTGATGCCCAGCGCCGAGGCCTTGTCCCGGTCGATGTCGATGTTGATCTGGGGATTTTTCAGCTCCAGATCGCTGCTCACGTCCTGGAAGGCCGGATCGGACCGGAGCCGTTCCTCGAAGGCGGCGGCGTATTTGTTGAGCGCGTCCATGTCCTGGCTTTGCAGGGTGAACTGATACAGGCCCTTGGACATGCGCCCGCCGATGCGGATGGGCGGCGGATTGACCAGGAAGACCTTGATGCCCGGGACCCGCGACAGCTTGCCGCGCAGCCGTTGCAGCACCACGTTCACGTGGTCCTTGCGTTCGGTCCGGTCCTTCAGGCGCAGCATCATGCGGCCGGAGTTGCCCGCCGCGTTGGGGCCGCCCGAACCCACCACCGACATGTAGGAGCTCACGGCCGGGTCCTTTTCCACGATGTTCATGAGCTGCCGCTGCAGGCCCACCATGGTGGAAAAGGGGGTGCCCTGCTCGGACTCGGTGGTCACCATGATCTGCCCCGTATCCTCGCTCGGCAGAAAGCCCATGGGGATGACCTTGAAAAGATAGGCGGTCAGGCCGAACAGGGCGAAGGAAAAGAGCAACGTGAATCCCTTGTGGCGGATGGCCGCGGAAAGCGTCCTGTCGTAGAGGTTGCGCAGGCCGTCGAAGGCGCGCTCGGACAGGACGTAGAAGCGGCTGTGCCGCTTTTCGGATTCCGTGCGCAGCATGAGCCGGCAGAGCATGGGGGTGAGCGTCAGGGACACGGCGCCGGAGATGAGGATGGCCGAGGAGATGGTCACCGCGAATTCATGGAAGAGCCTGCCCACGATGCCGCCCATGAAAAGCACCGGGATGAACACCGCCGCCAGGGATATGGTCATGGACACGATGGTGAAGCCGATCTCCCGCGAGCCCTCGATGGCCGCCTGATAGGGCGTTTTGCCCATCTCCAGGTGGCGCACAATGTTCTCCAGCATGACGATGGCGTCGTCCACCACGAAGCCCACCGACAGGGTGAGCGCCATGAGCGAGATGTTGTTGAGCGAGAATCCGAGCTGGTACATGACCGCGAACGAGCCCACCACCGACAGCGGCAGGGCCAGGCTCGGGATGACCGTGGCGGGCAGATTGCGCAGGAAAAGAAAGATCACCATGATGACCAGGCACACGGTCAGGACCAGGGTGAATTTCACGTCGTTGACCGATTCGTTGATGGAAATGGACCGGTCGTACAGGGTGTCGAGGGTGATGGCCGCCGGAAGCTGGGCGCGGAATTCCGGCATGAGCGCCTTGACCGCCCGGCAGACCTCCACGGTGTTGGCCCCGGGCTGGCGCTGGATGGCCAGGATCATGCCCGGCTCGCCGTTGCGCCAGTTCATGCGCCGGGTCTGCTCCACGCTGTCGAAGACATTGCCGATTTCCGAAAGCCGTATGGGCGAGCCGTTCTTCCAGCTCACGATGAGGGGCTTGTAGGCGTCCGCGTCCATGAGCTTGCCGCTGGAGCGCACGGTGTATTCGCGCACGTCCCCGGCCACCACGCCCACCGGCAGGTTCACGTTGCCGCGCTTGACCGCCGTGGCGGCCTCGTCCACCCCGACGCCCCTGGCCGCCATGATTTCAGGGTCCAGCTGGATGCGCACCGCGTATTTCTGGGAGCCGTAGACCGAGACCTGGGCCACGCCGGGAACCATGGAGATGCGCTGGGCCATGAGGGTGTCGGCGTATTCGCTCACGTCCGAAAGCCGCAGGGTGGAGGAGGAGATGGACAGGTAGAGGATGGGCGAATCCGCCGGGTTGACCTTGCGGTAGGTGGGCGGAGAGCTCATGTCGTCGGGCAGGTCGCGCTGGGCTGAGGTGATGGCCGCCTGCACGTCCTGGGCGGCGGCGTCGATGTTCCGGTCCAGGGTGAACTGCAGGGTGACCTTGGAGGAGCCCAAGGAGCTCGACGAGGTCATGGAGTCGATGCCCGCGATGGTGGAAAAGGCTTTTTCCAGGGGCAGCGCCACGGCCGAGGCCATGGTTTCCGGGCTCGCCCCCGCGAGCGAGGCCGAGACCTGGATGGTCGGGAAGTCCACGTTGGGCAGGTCGCTCACCGGCAGCTTCAGATAGGCCATGCTTCCGAAGATGAGCACGGCCAGCATGACCAGGGTGGTCATGACCGGGCGATTGATGAATAAGGCCGCCGGGTTCATTGGGCGCCCTCCCCGGCCTTTTGGCCTTCAGGAGTTTTCCCGTCCGGGGCGCCGGGCTTTTGCCCGCCGTCCTTTCCCTTGGCGCCGTCCTGGCCCTTGTCCTGGCTGTCGGGCGCGCCCGGGGTCTTGACCTCGACCTTGGCGCCCGGGGACAGCCGCAGCTGGCCTTCGCGCACCACCCGTTCGCCCTGGGCCAGGCCCGACTCCACAATGGTTTCGCCGCCCACGATGGGCCCCGTTTCGATGGGCCGGACTTCCACGGTCTCGTCCTTGCCGATCACGTAGACGAAGGGCCCCTTGATGCCGGTCATGACCGCCTGGGTGGGAATCAGGATGGCGTCCTTGCGGTCCGGCATGACCAGGTCCACCCGCACGAACCGGCCGGGCCACAGGCGCATGCCCGCGTTGTCGAATACGGCCTTGAGCCGGATGGAGCCCGTCTCCTTGTCCACCTCGTTGTCCACGGCGTAGAGCGCGCCCTTTTCCGGCGGCCCGTCCACGCCCTGGATCTCGGCCTGCACCGTGACCTTGCCCTTGGTGAACATGTCCATGATGGCGGGCAGATGGCGCTCGGGCACGGAGAAGGAGACGAAAATCGGCTGGAACTGGTTGATCACGGCCATGGACCGGTCGTCGTTGGCCTTGATCACGTTGCCCTTGTGCAGAAGGATGGAGCCGATGCGGCCGTCGATGGGCGCCTTGATGGAGGCGTATTCGAGGTCCAGCTTGGCCTTGTCCAGTTCCGCCGTGTTCAGGCGGATGGTTCCTTCCAGGGTCTTGGCCTGGGCGAAGGTCTCGTCGTACTGGGCCTCGTCCACCGCGCCCTTGACCCGCAGTTCGGCGTAGCGCTTGAGGTCCCGCTCGGCCTTGTCCAGAAGCGCCTGGTCCCGGGCGATCTTGGCCTCGCTCTCCTCGATGGCCAGCTGGTAGGGTCTGGGGTCGATCTGAAAAAGCTTGTCCCCGGCTTTCACGTCCTGGCCGTCCGTGACGAACTGCTCCACGATCATGCCGCCAACCTGGGACTTCACGGCCACGGTGGCCAGGGGCTCCACGTTGCCCACGGCCCGGATGCGCATGGAGGCGTCCCGCTTGACGGCCTCGGCGGCCGCTACGGGCGCGGCCCGGTCGCCGCGAGGGCCTTTGGGCTTGTCCTCCTTGGAACACGCGGCCGCGCAAACGGCCAGAACGAGGAGCAGGGCGGCGGCGCGGCAAAGCGCGGCGGGCCGCCCGGATGCGCCGGGGGTGGGCTTGATCACTGGAAATCTCCGGTTGGGGCTTCGGGTTGCGGCTCGCGGGATTGCAACGGCTCGGCATGGGCGGCGAATGCGCGGATGCCCGCCAGGGAAAAGCGCGCGATGTGGCGGGCCAGGTCTTCGAGATGGGGCTCCTCCAGGCTGATGAGCGGGGAGATCCGGCGGATCACGTGTCTGGAGGAAACATAATGGCGGCATTGGCCGGTGACGCTCTGGGCGCACAGGTGGATGGTCAGGTCGTCCGCGCCCGGGCCCAGAAGCTCGGCCACGATGGCCTGGATGATCCGGGCCCTGGGCAGGATGGCCCGGTCGATGAAATCGTCCAGAAAGCCGGTGGGTTCGAAGCGCTCCCGGGCCATGAGCCGGCCGTGCCAGGCGGGCTTGCCCCGGCCCAGGGTGCGCAGGAGCATGGCCCGGACGAAGGCGGTCAGCCGGTCCTCTGGGGAGGGATTCTCCGGCAGGCCGAGCTCCGGCGGATACCGGCGCAGGGCTTCCTCGTGGGCGTAATTGAGCACCGCCAGATAGAGGTTCTTCTTGGACTCGAAATGGTAGTTGACCGCGGCCACGTTGGCCCCGGCCTTGGCGCAGATTTCCCGGATGGTGGCCGCGCGGAAGCCCTTTTTGGAAAAAATCTCTCCGGCGGCCTTCAAAAGCCGGAGGCGGGTTTCCTGGTCGCGTCGATCCTTGTCCATGTGCTCAAGCGCCTGTTTGAAACAATTGTTTGAAAACGCTTGCCCCAAGCCGGGCGTCCCGTCAAGACAATCTTGAAGAACCGGGGAGACGTCGGGTTATCGGGACGGCCGCGCATGGAGGCGTCCGGCCCGATGCGGCTTGCGCTCCAGGCGTATATTGCGTAAAAAGCAATATCCACAGCCCGTTTCCGGTTTCATCGGGCGCCTGATGACGCTTCGCCCAAGGCCGCCTGACGCCGAAACGCGGGGATTTCGGCGGCTCGAACCCGATACCGCCAACCTGCCATGATACGATCGTTCGTCACCCCTGAAGGAAAAGCCATCAAGGAAAACGTGGCCCGCGCCAAGGGATACCTGCGAGGCGGACGTTTTCGCAAAGCCATGGACGCGGCCCTTGCGGCCCTGGCCATCCGGTTGAAGGCCAAGCTTTTCGGCCAGGAGCGGCTGGAAGCGGATTTCCAGCTGGCTGAATTTTGCGACGAATTCTCCGCCCATCCCAGGGTGCTGGAATTTCTCGCCTCCATCAAATTCAAGACCAGGCCGTTTTTGCGGTATGACAGAAACCAGGCGGAGGCCATCCAGGGAAGGCTTGAGATCCTTCGCCGTCGCTGGGAGGAAAAGCTCGAGGAGGAGCGTCAGGCCAGCCTGCGGCGCGCCAAGGAGGAAAAGCGGATATGGCTCAACGCGGCCGCCGCCTGTCTCGCCTCGGGCGAGCTGCCCAAAGGCAAGGTCTACCTGCGCCGGGTGGCCGAGAAATACGGGAACGAGCCGGGAACCCTGGTGGAGGTGGGCAAGCGGATGCTCGGGGCCGGGTTGTTTTCCGAGGCCGCCGAAATCCTGACCGGCGCCATGAAGGCCGATCCGGCGGACGCCGAGCTCTATCGCCTGCTGGTGGACGCCTACATGGGCCTTGGCGAATACCCCCAGGCCGAGGCGGTCTATCTGGCGGCCATCAAGCAGTTCGGCGCCCATCCCAGGACCTATCTCAACATGTGCGAGCTGTATAAGGTCTGGCGCAAGCGCGAGAAGATTTTCGAGTACGCCCAGCGCGCCCTGTCCATCGACCCCGATCTGGCCGAAGCCAAGGACTTGCTCGCCAAGTACGGATAAGGTCCTGCCCGGACGTTCCCGGCGTTCCCGCGCCGCGAGGGGATGTCCGCCCGTTGATGACGTGGAGCGGAAAGGGTTCGGCCCCGCTCCAGCGGCGTTCGCCGCGGGCTCCGCGACGCGCGGCCGTATTTTGCCTTCGAGCGGCGAAATGTTCCCCATTTCGCGCTCCCGGTACTATCGCGAATACGCGGCGCGCCCGGCCGGCCGCCGTTTCATCCCGGCCGCGACGCGACGCCGCGCCAACGCCGTACGAGGTCCCCATGCTGCACAGAGAGCGCGTCGTTCCGCCCAGCCACATCTATCCCGTCGACCCCTGGCGCCTGGTGGAAAAGGCCTTTCATCCCCAGGCGGCAGCCATGACCGAATCCATTTTCGCCGTGTCCAACGGGTACCTCGGCGTACGGGGCTGCTTCGAGGAGGGCGATCCCGCCCATGAGCCCGGGGTCTACATCAACGGCTTTCACGAGACCTGGCCCATCGTCTACGGCGAGAGCGCCCACGGCTTCGCCAGGACCGGCCAGACCATGCTGGGCGCGCCGGACCCGACCCCCATTCAGCTCTATATCGACGACGAGCCGCTGTATTTGCCCTCGGCCGAGTTCGCGTCGTTCGAGCGCGTCCTGGACATGCGGCGCGGGGCGCTTTTCCGGGAACTGGTCTGGGAAACGGCGGCGGGCAAGCGCGTGCGCGTCCGCTCCAGGCGCATGGCCTCCTTCACCCATCGCCACCTGCTGGTCATCCAGTACGAGGCCGTGGTGGAAAACGCCGCCGCGCCCGCGGTCATCGTCTCGCGGCTCGTCAACCGCAAGAACGAACAGACCAGCGACGCGGACCCCAGAAAGGCCCGGGGCTTCAAGGAGCGCGCCCTGGTTCCGGGCTGCTTTCGCGACGAGGGCGAACGGCTTTTTCTCGGCTTTCATGTCCAAAATAGCGGCATGAGCTTAGGGCTTGGGGTGGACCACAAGGTGGAAACGGAACTCGCCTACGAGACGTCCACCCGCCACGCCGAGGAGGATGGGGAAGTGGTCTTCACCTTCGAGGCCCGGCCCGGGATTCCCTTTTCCCTGACCAAATTCGCCGCCTACCATACCTCCAGACGCTCCCAGCCGGCGGAGCTGTGCGAGCGGGCCGGGCGCATCCTGCGGCGCGTGCGGAAAATCGGGGCGAATCCGCTGTTCTCGGACCAGGAGGCCTACATGACGGACTTCTGGCGGCGCAGCGACGTGCGGGTGGAGACCGGGGAGGGCGCGAAAAAATCCACGGACGACCTGCAACAGGCCATCCGCTTCAACCTGTTCCACCTGGGCCAGGCTTCGGGACGGGCCGAGGGCGCGGGCATTCCGGCCAAGGGGCTCACCGGGCGCACCTACGAGGGGCATTATTTCTGGGACATGGAAATCTACATGATGCCCTTTCTCATCTACACCGCCCCGCGCATCGCCCGGAATCTTCTGGAATTCCGCTACGCCATGCTGGACAAGGCCCGCGAGCGGGCCCGCGAGGTCAACCAGAAGGGCGCCCTTTTCCCCTGGCGCACCATAAACGGCGAGGAGGCCTCGGCCTATTACGCCGCCGGGACCGCCCAGTACCATATCAACGCCGACATCGCCCACGCCATCGCCAAGTATGCGCAGGTGACCGGGGACGAGAGCTTCCTGCGCGACAAGGGCGCGGAGATCCTGGTGGAGACGGCGCGGTTGTGGGAGGACCTCGGTTTTTTCTCCAGGATCAGGGGCGGAAAATTCTGCATCAACGGCGTGACCGGTCCGGACGAGTACAACGCCGTGGTCAACAACAACGCCTACACCAATCTCATGGCCCGGGAAAACCTCTCCTACGCCGCCAGGACCGTGAAACGGCTGCGGGACAAGGACCCGGATGCCTACGCCGCCCTGGTCCACAAGACCGGGCTCGGGCATTTCGAGCCCGCCGCCTGGGAACGGGCGGCCGAGATGATGTTCATCCCCCGCGAACCCAGGCTCGGCATCCTGCTGCAGGACGATTCCTTCATGGAGAAGGAGCCCTGGGATTTCGCCGGAACGCCCCAGGAGGACTACCCCCTGCTTTTGCGCTACCATCCCCTGGTCATCTACCGCCATCAGGTCATCAAGCAGGCCGACGTGGTCCTGGCCCAGTTCCTGTTGAGCGACCAGTTCACGCTTGCGGAGAAGCGGGCCAATTTCGCCTTCTACGATCCCCTGACCACGGGCGATTCCTCCCTTTCGGCGGGCATCCAGAGCATCATGGCCCTGGAAACCGGGGATATCGAAAAAGGCCTGGAATACGGCCGGGCGGCCATGCTCATGGATCTGGCCGACGTGGGCGGCAACGTGTCGGACGGCTGTCATCTGGCCGCCATGGGGGCGTGCTGGATGACGGTGGTCTACGGCGTGGCCGGCATGCGCGACGCCGGGGGGGAGATCGTCTTCAATCCGGTCAGGCTTTCGGGCATGGAGCGGCTGGCTTTTCCCCTGCGCATCAGAGGCTGCGACCTTTTTGTGGAGATCGACGACGAGAAATGCGTCTATTCCCTTCTAAGCGGACAGACGCTCGCCATCCGCCATTACGGAGAGACCGTACTGCTCACGAGCGAGGCGCCCCGGGCCGTCAGGCGTTTCGAGGACGGCCCGGTCTGCGATCTGGCGGGATAGGAGACAGGCATGCCGCATACGACGGATGAGACCCCGGGCGGACGGCCGCTCATCGAGCAGGCCCTGGCGCCGTTCGTGCGTTTCAGCAGGCTTTCCGCCTCGGGCGGGCTGGTTCTCGCGGCCTGCGCGGCCCTGGCGCTGTACCTGGCCAATTCCAGCCACGGTCCGGCCTATTTCGCCCTGTGGGAAACGCCCCTCACCGTGGGCCTGGGGGATCTCGTCCTGTCCAAGCCCCTTATCCTGTGGATCAACGACGGGCTCATGGCCGTGTTTTTTTTCCTGGTGGGCCTTGAGATCAAACGGGAAATCCTGGCCGGGGAATTGAGCGGGGCCAGGGAGGCCTTTTTGCCCATCGCGGCGGCCGTGGGCGGCATGGCCGTCCCGGCGGCCGTATACGCGTATTTCAACCACGGCCTGGAGTCCGCCTCGGGCTGGGGGACGCCCATGGCCACGGACATCGCCTTCGCCCTGGGCGCCTTGTCCCTTCTCGGCAAGCGGGTTCCGCCAAGCCTCAAGGTCTTTCTCGCGGCTGTGGCCATCGTGGACGACATCGGGGCGGTGCTGGTCATCGCGATCTTCTACAGCGCGGACCTTTCCCTGACCATGCTCGGGCTGGGACTGGCCGTTTTCGGGCTCATGATCGCCGCCAATCTGGCGGGGGCGCGCAGCCCCCTGGTCTACCTGCCGCTCGGCGCCCTCATGTGGCTCTTTTTCCTGAAATCCGGGGTCCACGCCACCGTGGCCGGGGTGCTGGCGGCCATGACCATCCCGGC
>CALGYO010000089.1 GCA_937934715.1 uncultured Desulfovibrionaceae bacterium
GGCCTGGTGGGCGGCCACTGCATCGGCGTGGACCCCTACTACCTGACCTTCAAGGCCCAGAGCCTGGGCTACGACCCCCAGGTCATCCTGGCGGGACGGCGCACCAACGACGACATGGGCAAACGGGTGGCCGAGCAGGCCGTCAGGGAGATCATCCATGCGGACCTTCTGGTCAAGGGCGCCCGGGTGGGCGTATTGGGCCTGACCTTCAAGGAAAACGTGCCGGACCTGCGCAACACCAAGGTGGTGGACATCGTGCGCGAGCTTAAGGAGTACGGCGTCACGGTCCTGATCCACGACCCCATGGCCGAATCCGGCGAGGCCCGCCGCGAATACGGCATCGAGCTTGCGGGAGTGGACGAACTGCGCGATCTGGACGCGCTCATCCTGGCCGTGTCCCACGACGCCTTCGCCGCCCTGACCCCGGCCATGCTGAAACCCTGGTTCCGCGATCCGGACAAGGCCGTGATCCTTGACATCAAGGGCGCGCTTGACCGGGAAGAGGCCAAAACCCATGGCGTGCGCATCTGGAGACTCTAGCGGCTACAGGGTCGTCGCCCGCCTGACCCGGCGCGACGCCTGCTGACTGGCCGTCAAGGAGGCGGGGGACCTGCTTCGGACCATGCGCCCCGGGGAATGTCTCGACGTGGAGGCCGCGCCCGGGGAACGCGACAAATTCGTCCTGCTGGCCGGGCGCAGGGACGCGTTCGCGCTGCGCGAAAGGCCCCTTTCGGAAACAACGATCCTGTTGACCCTGTGCAGGCGGTTGCCATGAACACGCTGCTCGTTTTCGCCACGGACAAGGAACGCGCCGCCGCCGTGGGCGCTCTGGGCTGCCCGGCGGCCGAAATTCCCGGCGGCCTGACCTTCTGGCCCCATGGGGGCCGCAATTTCCTCGCGCTCACGGCGGGCATCGGCCCGGCGGCCTCGGCCCTGCGCCTGGGCGCCGCCCTGGCCCGGACCATCGATCTTGCGGGCTGCGTCAATCTCGGCGTGGCCGGAACCTTCGACCCCGAAACCGCTCCCATCGGGAGCGTGGTCGCGGCCACGGGGGAGACCTGGCCGGAATTCGGCCTGCGTTCGGGCGAGGACGTCGACCCGGCCGGGCTGCGCCTGCCTCAGATGACCACGCCCAGGGGCCCGGTGCGCGACCGGCTGGCGCTCGACCCCAAGGGCGCGGCGCAAGCCATGGGAATCGCGCTTCCCGCCGGAACGGTCTTCGGCGAAAGCCTGACCGTGGCCGGCGTGACCGCGACCGCCAAAGGCGCGGCGGCCATGCGCGAAAGATACGGCGCGCTCACGGAAAACATGGAGGGCTTTTCCCTGGCCCTTGGCTGCGAAGAGGCCGGACTGCCCTTCCTGGAGCTGCGGATCGTCTCCAACATCGTGGGAAGCCGCGACAAAAAGGACTGGGATCTGGCCGGGGCGCTCGCCTCCCTGGAAGGGCTCTTCACAAGCCTGACGGCCCCCATTTCGCCCGCCCCGCAGTGAGCCCGCGAAGAAAGCGGAGACGCGCTTCCCGGGCAATGAGCTGAACGAGTCGTTTTTCTCCCCGAAAACACAGGAACCTGTGTTTCGAGGACGCGACCCGAGGCCGCCTCCCCCTCCCGATCCCCCGGTCCGTCCGGTCCGGCCCGCCTGCAGGGCCTACCCCAGATAGAAATAGCCTACGGCCACCAGGGCCACGCTGACAGCCCGAAGCGTCTGGTTGGCGATGATGAGATGCGCGGCCGCATGCGGCTTGAAGATGCCCGCGTAGTAGGGAAACTGATGCCTGACCGCCCGCATGGGCGAGGACAGGATGTTGCCCACCAGAAGGGCCATGACCACTTCCTTTTGCCCGAGCCCGCCGGAATTCAAGAGCGCTCCGGCGGCGGCCAGACCGGCCGTGAATTCGGCGGCCATGTGAAAGACCACGATGCTCACGGCCTGGGGCGACAGCCAGGACAGGAACCCGAGGTGCGTGGACACGAAGTCGTTTATCGCCGTGAACATCCCGAGCTTGTTCAGATAATAGATGGCCACGTAGATGGGCGCCGTGAAGTAGATGATGGTTTTTATGCGGCGCTTGAAGCGTTTCCAGCTTTTGGCCAGGGCGCTTTTGAGCGTGACCTTCTCCCCGGTCAGGTTGCAGACCACGCAGCCCTCGGGCAGGGGCGGCAGGATGAAATGCCCGAGTCCGATGACCAGGATGGTGCGCAACACGGCGGAGAGAAGGGTCAGCCCCACATAGATGGCCGCCGCCGAACCGATGAACGGGGCGGTGATGAAGAACATGGTGGGCAGGTGCAGAAAATAGGTGGGCAGGCTGTTGAAGAGGTTGGCCAGGACCAGCTCTTTGGTCGTCAGGCGCTTCTCGTTGTAGGCCTCGGCGAGCATGGTGTTGGCGGCCAGCCCGGAGAAAAAGGCCATGGAAAAACTCGCGCCCACCACGTCCTGCATGTGCCCGGCGCGGATGAGCGGCGCGGCCAGCCTGGCCATGTGCCGGGTCCAGTTGAGGGTCTCGATGAGGTTGGCGACCATGAGTCCCACGGACAGGGAGGCCAAAAGGCGGCACAGCGGCCAGACCAGGGCGTTCCACAAATGCGCGGCGTCGATTTCCATGGCGCGGGGTTATACGCGCGCAGGGGCCGGTTGACCAGCCCCGCCCGCGCGGCCAGGACGGTTAGAACGGGAGCGCCCTTTCTTCCTCGTCCGGCAGACGCCGCAGGACGTTCATGAGCCGGGGCAGGGATTTCTCGAACAGGGTCACGCAGGCCGGATCGAAGGCGCCGCCCGACAGCCGGGCGATCTCGACGGCGGCGGCTTCCGCCGTCCAGGCCTCCTTGTAGGGACGCCTTGCCGTGAGCGCGTCGAACACGTCGCAGATGGCCGCGATCCGGGCTTCCAGGGGAATGTCCCCCCCGCGCAGGCCGCGCGGATAGCCCGAGCCGTCCCAGCGCTCGTGGTGGCAAAGCGCGATGCGCTCGGCCATGCGCATGAGCTTGGACCGGCCGCCGGACAGGATCCGCGCACCCAAGACCGCGTGCTCCTCCAGGGTCGCCCGCTCTTCGGGCGAAAGCGGCGCCCGCTTGGCCAGGATGGCGTCCGGAACCCCGATCATGCCCACGTCGTGCAGGGCCGCCGCCAGGGAAAACGTCTTGGCCGCCTGGGCGTTCATGCCCGCCGTCAGCCCCATGACCAGACAATAGCTCTCGATGCGCTTCAAATGGGCGCCCGTGGCCCGGTCGCGCATGTCCGTGGCCAGCCCCAGCCGGTGGACGGCCTCGCGCTGGGCCAGGCGCAGATCGTTGGTGCGCACGCGCACCATGCGCTCCAGGATCAGCTGGCGGCGGCGCAGAGCGCGCCGGGCCAGCACCAGCTCCATGTGCGTCCTGATCCTGGCCTGGACCTCCACCACGTCGAAGGGCTTGATGAGATAGTCCACGGCGCCCAGCGCGAATCCCTTGGCCTTGTCCTCGGCCTCGGCCAGGGCGGAAATGAAGATCACCGGCGCGTCCGCGGCTTCCGGGATCTCCTTGAGCCGCCGCAGGGTCTCGTAGCCGTCCATGGCCGGCATCATGATGTCGAGCAGGATGAGGTCCGGAGGACGCCGCCCGGCCAGGACCAGGGCCCGGGCGCCGCTTTTGGCCACGGACAGCGCGTAGTCGTCCTTCAGGATCTCCACCAGCACGTCCAGGTTGGTTCTGGAATCGTCCGCCAGGAGTATGCGGCCCGGACCGGCGTCTTTCAGCGCCATGCCGCCTCCTCCCCCGGGGGAAGATCCAGGGCGGCGCGCAGCTCGGGAATCGCGGCAAGGGCCAGATCCATGTCGTAATCCTCGATCCAGCCCTCCAGCCGGTCGAGCAGCCGGGCGTCCAGGCCGGGCGCGGCCGCCCGCAAGCATTCCAGCGCCTGGGCGGAGCCAACAGGATCCGCCTCGTAGAGGCCTAGGCCCAGCCGGTCGAGCAGTTCGGAAAGCGAAGCCGCCTCCCTCCCGGGCGCCGCCCCCCTCCCGGCGGAAGGCTCGGCCCCGCTTTCCACGCCCGCGACGAAATCGATCTCGCAGGCCAGGGCCGCAAGCTCCCGTTCCAGGCTCTCCAGCTCGCCGGGGACCTCGCCGGGCCGTTCCGCCAAAAGCAGAGCCTCCAGGCGCAAGGCGCCCGCCCTGACCCGTCCGGCGCCGATGTTGCCCGCCGCTCCGGCCAGCTTGTGGGCCTCCATGGCCGCGTCGTCGAGGCCGTCTCCTGTTCCCGCCGCGAGAAAGCTCCGCATTTCTTCCCCAAATCCTTTGAAATCAATGACGAAATCTCTGAGAATGGCCAGGAAGGAGCTTCGCGGGATGCCCAGGCGTTTCAGGGCGCCCTCCATGTCGAGGGCAAGGACGCTCTCCCCCGCCGCGCTCCCGGGGAAGACCTGGACCCGGACCTGCGCCGGTCTTTGCGCCGCATGGTCCGGCGCGCTTGCGGCGGAGACGCGTTCGTCGCCGGACGCGCTTTCCGGCCGTATCCATCGGGCCAGGGCGCCGAGGAGGGCGTCCCGGGTGATGGGTTTGGAGAGATAGTCGTCCATGCCCGCGGCCAGGCATTTCTCGCGGTCCTCGCGCATGGCGTGGGCGGTCAGGGCGATGATGGGGAGCTTTTCCCCCTGGGGCAGCCGGCGGATGGCCCGGGCGGCCTCGAGCCCGTCCATGACCGGCATGCGCACGTCCATGAGGGCGGCGTCGAACCGGCGGCGGCGAATCTTGTCCACGGCCCGGCGCCCGTTTTCCGCCGCCTCCACCTCCACCCCGGCGCTGCGCAGAATCTCGAAAATCACGGTCTGGTTGACGGGGTTGTCCTCGGCCACCAGGACCCGGGCGCCCGCAAGCCGCGAAAGGGCCGCCTTGTCCGGTCCGGACGCCCGCTCCGGGACCTCCCGCCGCCCGGCGTCGCCGGAGGCCGTGAAGCGGGCGGTGAAGAAAAAGGCGCTGCCCTTGCCTGGCTCGCTTTCGACCCCGATCTCGCCGCCCATGAGCCGGACCAGCCGGTTGGAGATGGCCAGCCCGAGTCCTGTGCCGCCGTATTCGCGGGAGGTGGAGCCGTCGGCCTGGGAAAAGGGGGTGAACAGCTCCCGGGCCGCCTCCCTGGCGATGCCGATGCCCGTATCCGTGACCGTGAACCGCAGAACCGTCTCCTCGCCCGCCAGGGATTCGGATGCGGTCTCCAGGCGCACGCTTCCCTTGGGCGTGAATTTCACGGCGTTGCCCAACAGATTGACCAGGACCTGCTTGAGGCGCAGGGGATCGCCCGTCAGGGAGGACGGCGTTCCGGCCCGGATGACGCTGTACAGGGCCAAGCCCTTGCGGGAAGCGTCCGCCCGGACCACGCTCAGGGCTTCCTCCAAAAGCCTGGGCAGGGAAAAGGGAATCGCCTCCATGCGCAGTTTGCCGGAGTCGATTTTGGAGAAATCCAGGATGTCGTTGATGAGTCCCAGCAGGGCCCTGGACGAGGAACGGATGACCCCGAGGTATTCCTTCTGCTTGGCCGTGAGCTTCGTACCCAGGGTCAGATCGGTCATGCCGATGATGGCGTTCAGGGGGGTGCGCATTTCATGGCTCATGTTGGCCAGAAAATCGCGCTTGAGCTTGCGTTCGCCCTCGTCCTCGTCCCCGGCGCGGGCGGAACCGGCGATGCGGGCGGTCTTTTCTTTCGCTTTCGGCGGATTCCCGGACGCGCTCACGTTTTCCCCCTCCCGTTCCCGCCTGGGACGCGGCGGCTATCCCGGCCTAGGCCTGGGAGCGGCCGCGCGGCCCTTCCCGGTCCGGCCGCAATGCGCAGGAACGCATGCCGTCCCCGGCCTCCGGGAATGACGGCCCGGACGCGGTCCCGGCCGCCGGATGGAAGCCTTCCCCGGGACCCGGCGGCTATTGCGGTCGCGACGGCTGCGGCGCGGCCGCGCCCTCGGCGGCGAAGAGCGTCCGGATGACGCCGAGCAGCCGCTCAAGGTCTATGGGTTTGGTGAAGGTGGCGGCCACCTCGAAGATGTTGGCCAGCTCCAAAATGGTCTCGGGATGAAAGGACTCCCCGCCGGAGATGGCGATGATCTTGTGCTTCTTGTCGCTTTTGAGCACTTCGCTGATGACCTGGAGCCCGCCTTTGCGGGGCAGGAAAATATCGACCACGCTCAAATCGACCTCGTGGGATTTCCACAGCCGGACCGCCTCTTCGCCGTCCTCGGCCAGGATCACCGCATAGCCTTCCCCGGTCAGGGCGTCCTGCAACATTTCCCGGATCATGGCCGAATCATCCACCACGAGAATGGTCTTCATGTCTGAGCCTCGCTTTCGTGTCTCGCAAGACGGCGCCCGGCGGGGCGTCCGCTCATCGCTCCAGGGCGCTTAGGGCGTTCATGGCGGCCCGCGTTTCCTCCGCCAGAAGGGGAAGCATGTCCGGCAAGGCCCCGGCCTTTCCGGTCTTGACGGCTTCATGAAAGGTCTTCGCGGCGGCGCCCAGACGCAGGGCGCCCACGGTGTTGGCCTCGCCCTTCATCTTGTGGGAGACCAGGGCGGCCTCGTCCATGTCTCCGTCCTCCAGGGCCTTTTCCAGGCGCTCCAGGTTGACCGGCGCGTCGCGCAGAAAGGATTTTTCCAGCTTGGCCAAAAGGGCCTCGCGTCCGGCCAGCCTGGACAGCGCGGCCTGTCTGTCGCGGACGGGAAAGGCGTCCTCGTTCATGGCTTCCCCACATTGCGTTTGCGCAATTCATTTATAACGCGATGGACCTCGGCCGCAAGCCCGGTCAGCTCTTTCGCCGCAGCGTTGGAGTCCCGCATGTCGCGCACGGTTTTCGAGGCCACCTCGTCCACGGCGCCGATCAGGGCGCTTATGGCGTCGGCGGCGGAGGACTGGTCCCTGGCCGCCGTGGCGATGCCGCGCACCTCTCTCGCGTTGTCCGAGGCCAGCCCCACGATGGCCGTGAGGGTTTCGCCGGAGCGTTCCGCCTTGTCCGTGGCCTCGGTCACGGCCTGGGCGGCCCGCTCCATGTTGGTCATGTTCTCCCGGGCCGAATCCTGGATGGCCCGGATATTGGCCCCCACGTCCCGGGTGGCGCCCATGGTCTTTTCCGCGAGCTTTCTCACCTCGTCGGCCACCACGGCGAAGCCCCGGCCGGCCTCGCCCGCCCGGGCGGCCTCGATGGCGGCGTTCAAGGCCAGCAGATTGGTCTGGTCCGCGATGTCGTTGATCACGTCCATGACCTGGCCGATGGCTTCGGCCTGACGGCCCAGCGAGGCCATGCTTTCGGTCAACAGGGTCATGACGTCCCGGACCTTTTCGATGGCGCCCACGGCCGCGCCCACGATGCCCGCGCCCTCGGAGGCCTTGTCCCGGGCCTGGTCCGCGCTTTCGGCCGCCTGGGCGGCCTCGCCCGCCATCTGAAGGACCGCGTTTTTCATGTCTTCCATGGAGCGCATGGTATCCTCTATATGCTCCTTCTGGATTCCCGCGCCCCGGCCCACCTCGGTGAACCGTTCCATGAGGGCGTCGGCCGTGGCGTTCATGCGCTCGGAGACATCCCTGGCCTTGTGGGCCACGGCGTTGACCGTCTCCAGGAGGGAGTTCAGGGAGGCCACGTGTTCCCGCACCCGGGCCAGGGTGTCTTCGGCGCGACCGGCGTTGGCGTCCGATTCCAGGCTTTTGGCCCGGACCAGGCTCATCTCCTCCTTGAGGGTCCCCACCATGCGCTCCAGGGAATGCTTGAGGCTGTCGAGCTCGCCGATGAACCGGCCCTCGACCGCGGCGTCCAGGTCGCCGCCGGCCACCTTGGCCGAGTAGGCCGCCAGGAGCCGCAAGGGCCTTATGACGTCGCGCCGCAGGACCCAGACCGCCAGCCAGCACAAAAGGGCGGCCGCGGCCGCGCTGGTGATCCCCGCCTTGAGGGTCATGGCGCGCACGCCGTCCGAAAAGATCGTCTTTTCCCTGTCCACGGCGGCGTCGATGTCGTCCACATAGGCCCCGATGCCGATGATCCAGCCCCAGGGCTTGAAAAGGCGCACGTAGGAAAGCTTGGGGAAATCGCCCTGCTTGCCGGGCTTGGGCCACCAGTAGGCCACGAAGCCTTCGCCCTTTTCCCGGCAGACCTCGTTCATTTCCGCGATGAACGCCTTGCCCTTGGCGTCCTTGGTCCCGGACATGTCCGTTCCGTTGAGCTTGGGGGAGACGGGGTGCATGATCATCTTTCCGCTTTCGTCATGCACCCAGAAATAGTTGCCGTCCTTGAGGCGCATCTTGCCGATCTGGGCCAGCGCGGCCTCCTTCATCTGGGCTTCGATGTCCTCGAGCCAGGCGCCGGTCCCGAAAATCCAGCCAAGTTCGGGCATGAGCCGCACGTAGGAAATCTTGGGCTTGGGTTCGGATTCCCCGGGCTTGGCCCAGTCGTAGCTGACCATGCCCCCGCCGTCGGCCTTGCACACGTCGACCATTTCCTTGAACAGGTACACGCCCTTGGGGTCCTTGAAGGCGGAGAGGTCCTTGCCGTCGAGTTCGGGCTTGGCTGGGTGCATGATCATGGCCGGGGACATGTCGTTGATCCAGATATAGTTGTCCCCGTCGAACCGGGCGAGCTTGACCAGGTATTTGACGCTTTCCTCGAGCTCCTCGCGGGGCATGGAGTCCTTGTTGGCGTTGTAGTAGGCCTGAACCTGGGTAAAGACGGCGTCCAGGACTTTTTTCAGCTCCTCGTATTTGAGCTTTTTGAGTTTTTCCACGTCCCGGGATGCGTCGTAGAACATCTGGGCCGTGCCGTAGGCAACGGCGTCCAGGTCCTCCAGCTCGGTTTTTTCGCGGTCCATGCTCACCTGTTCGAAGCGTTTGCCGCTTTGTTCGGAGAGCGCGCCGAGATTGAGGAAGAAGATGGCGAGAATGAGGGCGGCCACCAGGACGACGCCCCCCAAAAGGGCCGCCATGACCCTGGCTTGGATGGAAAGCTTCATGGGTTCCTCGAAGGTTGGGGCGCGGCCGCCCGTTCGCCCGAACAACGGCCAGCGTTACTTTTCCGTTCTATCGTATTGAACCAATTCCCTATCCAAGTCAAAGCATGCGGCGAAAAAACGGGATCGCCCCGCGTTTTTTCCGCAAAATCCCCGGCCGGCCCGCAAAACGCTCCCAAAAACCCGCGCGCGGCCCGGATTTGCTTGACAAGGGCTTTCCTGGCGCTTAAATGACTTTTCTCTTTTGGAGGGACGGGCCGTTAACTCAGTAGGTAGAGTATCTGCCTTTTAAGCAGAGAGTCGCTGGTTCGAGCCCAGCACGGCCCACCAGGAAATTCAAGGGGTTACGGACAAAATCCGTAACCCCTTTTTCGTTGGCGCCAAAAAGAGCCGACATGGTCGCTTTTCATCCCCCCGCTCATCTCTCTTTCTCGGGGGCCTTGGTTCATAAAAGCAGCAAAAGAGACAGGGCGGGAACCACGCTCGCGTTGCCATGGACAAACGGCAGCGCCCCCATATCGCTCCTGCTTCCGTCAGGATCCTTGGCGGATGCGGGGCTTCCCGTATCGATGCAGGGCGATTTCGTCGCATCGTTTACCGGCGCATGGGCCCAGCTCAAATTGAAATTCCCGGCTGGCGCGTCCACGAACAAGGGGTCGGCCGCGATACAGCCCGTAGAGAACCACGCCTCTCCCACGCCGCCGTCCACATCCGAATACTCCATAAGGACATGTACGCCCCCTGATCCGGAAGAGTACCCAAAGGCGTCCGGCGAATCGTTCCACAGGATATTGTCCGTCAAAAGCGCCCGGCCATCGAGCGTATCGATGTAGACATACGCCCCGCCCGCCTCTCCGGAAGCCGAATTGCCGTACGTGGTGTTCTTGCGAATCGTTCCTGTCCCGCCAACGGTCGCAAAAGACAATCCAGCCCCGGCGTTTCCGCTGGCATTGGCGTTGAATATGTTCTTTTCCACGACAATGGACGCCGTATCCGTCACGGCGCTCAACCCGCCGCCATTCCCTCCAGCAATGTTCCGGGTGAACGTATTGCGCGAGACTGCGGCCGTTCCGGCTAGCATGTCTATCCATGCCCCGGCGCCGTCTTCTCCCGCCCTGTTCCCCGTATGGCTGTTGCCGGCGTAGTCGAGGCTTCCGTCGTTTATGTAAAGATGCGCCCCCCCTCCGCTGCCGACGATTGCCGTATTGCCCGAAAAAATATTGTCCGCGACCGAAGCCGCACAGGAAAGGTTGCAACGCACAATGACGCCGCCGGCGCCAAGACCGGCCGTATTTTCCGAAAACGTATTCCCGCTCAGATGAAGCTGCGAACCGCCGCCGAGCTGGTAGGTCATAAGCCCCCCGCCATCCGGATTATCCCCGCCGGAGGCCGTATTCCCGGCAAAACGGTTGCCGGTGATCGTGGCGCGGCTTGTGGCCTGGGAATAGAACATGGCTCCGCCGCCGTCTCCGAAAGCGCCGCTGGAGCCCGTGTTCGCGACGCTGTTTCCCGTAAATGCGCAGTCGGCGATCAAGCCGGTTCCAGTTGTCGTCCCAACGAACAGCCCCCCCACGTTGCCGCTTGAGGCGTTGCCGCTGAAGGCGCAAGCCGTAACGGTGATGGTCCCTGTCTCGGCATTGAGGTTGGCGCCGCCTCCCACGCTTTCGCCGCCCGTCGCCGCGCTCTCCACAATCCGGCAATCCGCCACGGCGATGTCAGCGGCGTTGGTGGCGATGCGAAGCGCTCCGCCGTTGCCAGCCGTTCGGCCATTGCGCAGCGTGAGTCCTTCAAGCCGTATGGAGGCATGTTCCTGACTCGTCGTCAGCGAAAGCGCGCGAACGGCGTCGCGCCCATCCAATATGGTCGTCTCCGCGCCCGCTCCGCGAATCGTCAACGACCGGTCCTCGCTCGACGCGAACGTCAATTCCGCTTCCAGCCAATAGACTCCGGCGGCGACCGAAAGAACGTCGTCCTGTCCGTTATCTGAGGCGGCGTCCAGAGCCTCTTGGAACTGGCTGGAATTCTCCACGGCGAAAACCGCTGCGAACGCCGCGACATTCCAGCTCATGACCATAATCCACATGAGGAGCATACGCGCCAGCCGTTTCCATGTTTCCATGACATTTCCTCCAGTCATCCAAGGATATGTACGGCATATCATCAAAATCACGGAATGCGCCATGTTGGACGCCCGTTACAGGACTTTCAGCAAGATACAAGCCACCTGATGAACGCCCTCTGTCTGCTTCCCGCCCATGACGCGTTGACGAGGCATGCTTCCCGCCCCCTGATCCAGGCGGATATGGCGGCATTGATGCTGGCTTCTCCTCCCTCTTTCCGTCTCCCGATCCCCGCCGCGCGGCGTCCATGCAGACCCCGTACAGCGTTCCTACAGACCGCATGCGGCCCGCATTCATCCGGCGCGTCCCTCCCGTCGCCGCCCTTGTCCGCCTTGTCCGCCGCCTCCCGTAAAACGCATCCCTGGTCCGTCCTTCGCCGATGCGCCTTGACCTTCATTTCATCGCCGTATAATGCTACGTAAATCAATTACGTGCCATGAAGCTGTATGCTTCTCGACATTCGTATTCCATTCGAGGTCGCTATGAAATTATTTATGCCGTCCACCCTTTGCGTTTTTTCGGCCGTTTTGACCGCCTTGGCCGCGCTGGCCGCCGTTTGCCCCTGCCCGGCGGGCGCGGTTTCGCTCACCACCGCCACCGGGAAAACCTTTGAACCCGACGCCCCCCTGGAACGGGTCCTGTGCTCCGGCTCGGGCTGCCTGCGCCTTTTGACCTACCTGGGCGCGCAGGACAAAATCCTGGCCGTGGACGACATCGAAACCAAACGCCGCCAGTTCGACGCGCGGCCCTACGCCCTGGCCAATCCGCAATTCAAGACATTGCCCGTGTTCGGCGAGTTCCGCGGCCACGACAATCCCGAGCGCATCCTCTCCCTCGACCCCCAGCCCCAGGTCATCTTCAAGCTCTACAACGGCATGGGACACGACCCGGCGGAGCTTGAAGACAAAACCGGCATCCCGGTCATCGTGCTCGAAGACCCCGACCTCGGCGCGAAGCGCGACATCCTCTACAAGGACCTGCGGACCCTGGGCGCGGCCATGGGCAAGGAGAAACGGGCCGAGGAGGTCATCGCCTTCTTCGACGCGAACATCGCGGACCTTGAAAAACGGACCAAGGACGCCCCGGAAAACGAACGCAAGTCCGTTTTCCTCGGCGGCGTGGCCTACAAGGGCCCCCACGGCTTCGAGTCCACCGAGCCAGGCTATCCGCCCTTCGCCTTTCTCGGCGCCAAAAACGTGGCCGCCCCGGCGGACCCCGAGGCCAAGGCCCCGGCCCAGACCAACGTGTCCAAGGAGCAAATCGTGGCCTGGGACCCGGACCTGCTCTTCCTCGATCTGGCCACCCTGCAACTGGGACAGGACGCCGGAGGGCTGCATGAGCTCAAAACCGATCCGGCCTACCGCATGCTGGCCGCCGTCAAGGAGGGCAAGGTCTACGGCCTGCTCCCCTACAACTGGTATTCCGAAAATTTCGGCAGTGAGCTGGCCAATGCCTATTTCATCGGCAAGATACTCTACCCCGAGCGGTTTGCGGACGTCGATCCCAAGGCCAAGGCGGACGAGATCTTTACGTTTCTGGTCGGCAAGCCCGTATTTACGGACATGAACGCCCTGTTTTCCGGCCTGGCCTACGCCCCGGTTCCGGTGAACCAGGCCGAGTAGCATGCATTTCAACGACGGAACGGTTCCGGCGGAATACGCCCGCCACATCGGGGCCAAGCGGCTGTTCATCGGCGGCGGCGTCCTTTTCCTGGCCCTGTCGCTCGCCTGGTCCATGTCCGTGGGCGCGTTGGACGCCTCCTTCGCCGCCGTGCTCAAGGCGCTTTTCGGCATGGCGGAATCGAAACGCCTGGACATCGTGGTCTGGAACATCCGCCTGCCCCAGGCCCTGGCCGCCATGACCGCCGGGGCCGGACTGGCCACAGCCGGAGCGGTCATGCAATCCATCCTGCGCAACCCTCTGGGCTCGCCCTTCACCCTGGGCATCTCCCATGCGGCGGCTTTCGGCGCGGCCTTTTCCGTCATGCTCCTGGGCGGCGGGATCATGACCTCCAAGGGCGCGGTGAGCATATCGAGCCCCTATCTGGCGGCGGGATCGGCCTTTTGTTGCAGCCTGCTGGCCGCCGGAGCCATCCTCGTCATCTCAAGGGCGCGCGGGACCTCGCCCGAGAGCATGGTCCTGACGGGCGTGGCCCTGGGCGCCCTGTTCACCGCCGGAACCATGTTCCTGCAGTACTTCGCCGACGACGTGCAGCTGGCGGCCATGGTCTTCTGGACCTTCGGCGACACGGCCCGGGCCTCCTGGTCCGAACTCGCGATCATCGCGGCCGCCACCTTATGCTGCGGCCTCTATTTCCAGGCCAACGCCTGGAACTACAACGCCATCGACGCGGGGGGCGAAACCGCCCGGGGCCTGGGGGTGCGGGTGGAGCGCGTGCGCATGACCGGCATGCTTCTGGCCTCGTTTTTGACCGCCGTCATCATCGCCTTTCTCGGGATCATCGGCTTCGTGGGCCTGGTGGCGCCGCATATGGTCCGCAGGCTCATCGGCGCGGACCACCGCTATCTCTTGCCCGCGAGCTTCGTTTGCGGCGCGCTGCTTCTGCTCGTCTCGGACACGGCCGCCCGCATCGTCGTGGCGCCCCACGTCTTGCCGGTATCGGTGCTGACCGCGTTCATGGGCGCGCCGGTCTTTCTGCTCCTCATCGCCAGGAGGCGGTCATGATCCTCGAAGCCAGGGACATTCATTTTTCCTATCAGAGCCGGGAAATCCTCAAAGGCGTCTCCTGTCTGGCCGGACCGGGGCAAACCCTGGCCATTCTGGGGCCCAACGGGGTGGGCAAGACCACCTTTCTCAAATGCCTGTGCGCCATCCACAAGCCCTCCATGGGCGCCGCCCTGGTGGAAAACGTGGACGCCCTGCGCATGGCCCCGGACGAGGCGGCCCGGAAGATCGGCTACGTGGCCCAGCGCGGCCAGACCGCCCGCATGACCGTGTTCGACGCGGTCCTTCTGGGCCGCAAGCCCCACATCCGCTGGCGGGCCTCGGCGCGCGACCTGCGCATCGTGGACGCGGCCCTCAGACGCCTGGATCTGGCCGCCATGCGCCTGCGCCATATCGACGCCTTAAGCGGCGGGGAGCTGCAAAAGGTCTGCATCGCCCGGGCTCTGGTCCAGGAGCCCCGGCTTCTGCTTCTGGACGAGCCCACCAGCTCCCTGGACCTGAAGAACCAGCTGGCCATCCTCTCCCTGGTCCGGCGGGCGGCCCGGGAGCACGGCATCGCCGCCGTCATGACCATGCACGACCTCAATCTGGCCCTGCGCTTCGCGGACGCCTTCCTTTTTCTCAAGGACGGCGAGGTGTTCGCCCACGGCCCCATGCGGGAGCTTCGGGCCGAGATCGTCTCAGAGGTCTACGGCGTGCCCGTGGAAATCCACAGGCTCGGCGGCGTCCTCGTGGCCGCCCCGCTTGTGGACGACCTTTCCCCGGACCTTGAACCCCACGGCCATGATCACGCGCCAAATCCCCGGCCCGAACGGCTTCGGGCCGCCCAACCCCTCTGAAATCCACGCAAAGGAGCTTTCCCATGCCCTGTACGTTCACCCAGGAACAACTCGACGCCTGCGCGGCCTTTCACGGCCACGTCTGTCCCGGTCTGACCATCGGCGTGCGCGCCGCCGAACTGGCCCTGCGCGCATTCGACAACCCCAAGGACTACGAGATGACGGCCGTGGTGGAAACGGACATGTGCGGCGTGGACGCCATCCAGTTTCTGACCGGCTGCACCCTGGGCAAGGGCAACCTGATCCACAGGGATTACGGCAAGATGGCCTTTTCCTTCTATGACCGGCGCACGGGAGCGGGCTTTAGGGCCCTGCTTCGCCCCGAAGTCCGCGACGGCATGGACGTCGAGATGGGCGAGCTCATGAACAGGATCGACGCGGGAACGGCCGCGCAGGCGGACCGCGACCGTCTTGGGGAGCTGCGCGAAACCCTGCGCCAGCGCTTTTTACGCCTCGACCTGGAGGATATGTTCACCGTGACCGAGCTGCCCCCCACCCCGCCGCGCCCGGCCAAGATCCTGAAAAGCCTCGCATGCGAACATTGCGGCGAATCGGTCATGGAATCGCGCACCCGGCGCTTCGCCGGCCAGACCCTGTGCATCCCCTGCTTCCAGGAGGTGGAACAGAAGATCTGAGACCGCCTCGTCCCCAGACGGCCCAGACGGCTCGGACGGCCCGGCCGGGCCGGCCGGGCCGCCCACCCCTCCGCCCGCCCCTTTTTCTTGATCATGCGCGCTGTTTCGATGAAGATGACGCGTTCTTTTAGGGCGCGGTTGTCTTTCCAAAACGAATCGGTATAGGGTAGGCGAAACGCATTCCCGCAGCCTGGAGGCGCGCATGAAAAACGACATCGGACTGATCGGCCTGGCCGTCATGGGCCAGAATCTGGCGCTCAATATCGCCCGCAACGGCTTTCGCATCGCGGTCTTCAACCGCACCGGGGCGAAGACCAGGGAATTCATGGACCTCTCCGGCGCCAAGGCGGGCATCGAGGCGGCTTATGATCTTCCGGCCTTCGTGGCCATGCTCGAAAAACCGCGCAAGATCTTCTGCATGATCAAGGCGGGCGCGCCGGTGGACGAACTCATCGCCGAGCTGGTCCCCCTGCTCGAGCCCGGCGACCTGATCATGGACGGCGGCAACTCCTATTACCACGACACCGAACGCCGGGCCAAAGAGCTGGAGGCCAAGGGCCTGCGCTACATGGGCGTGGGCGTTTCCGGCGGCGAGGAAGGCGCGCTTCTAGGCCCCAGCATCATGCCCGGCGGCCACGCCGAGGCCTGGGACATGGCCGCGCCCATCCTGACCGCCATCGCGGCCAAGGCCGAGGGCCAGCCCTGCGTGGCCTACATGGGCAAGGGCAGCGCCGGACATTTCGTGAAGATGGCCCACAACGGCATCGAATACGGAGACATGCAGCTCATCGCCGAGGCCTACGACATCCTGGCCGGGGTCTGCGGCCTGGACGAAGCCGCTCTGGCCGGGGTCTTCAAGGACTGGAACGCGGGGGTTCTGTCCTCCTATCTCATCGAAATCACGGCGGACATTTTCACCAAGAAGGACCCGGACACGGGCAAGCCCATGGTGGAGGTCATCCTGGACGCCGCCGGGCAGAAGGGAACCGGCCTGTGGACGTCGGAGAGCGCCCTGCGGCTCGGCGTCCCGGCGCTCACGCTCATCGCGGCGGTGGAGGCGCGGGTGCTCTCGTCGCAAAAGGCCGAGCGCGTGGCCGCCGCCAAGCTTCTGACCGGACCGGCGAGAACGGCGGCCGTCCGGGACGAGGCGCTTATCAAGGACGTGGGCGAGGCGCTGTACGCGGCCAAGATCTGCTCCTACGCCCAGGGCTTCGCGCTCTTGAGGGCTGCGGACGCGGCTTACGGCTACGGGCTCAATTACGGCGAGATCGCAGCCATCTGGCGGGCGGGCTGCATCATCCGGGCGAAGTTCCTGAACGACGTGCGCGACGCCTACGCCGCTGAGCCGGATCTGCCCAATCTGATGCTGGCGCCCTTTTTCCGCAAGGCGCTGGCCACGGGCGAGGGGGCGCTCAGGCGCGTGTGCGCGGCGGCGAGCCTGGCCGGGGTTCCGGTCCCGGCCCTGTCCTCGGCCCTGGCCTACTACGATTCCTCCCGCGCCGAACGCCTGCCCGCCAACCTGATCCAGGCCCAGCGCGACTATTTCGGCGCCCACACCTTCCTGCGCGTGGACAAGGAGGGGGTGTTCCACCACGAGTGGCTGAAATAAGCGGCGTACGCGTGAACAAGCGCGTCTCCTGATTCGCGCCCCGACCGCATCACCGGACGGTCCGCGCCGTGTTCTCGCCCCTGATCCAACGACCGCGCCGCGGCGGCTTTGCCGCCGCGGCGCCGCCGGGCGCGGCTGAAAACGCCCAGGCGGAACATTCCAAACCATTGGCCGTGCGGCATGTCCAGCTCCTCATCGCCGAGCCCGCGGATTCCTCATTCCTTACGATTGAGCCAACGCTTCTGTGAAACAAAGGCCATATCATGCCGCCCGTCACGTATAGCTTGCAATACGCGACGCATGCCGCCATGATCCGTCCCGGAAAATTCACCGGGGAGACTTGCCTTGAAGCAGGACTATTTCAAATCAGCCATCGTCAAAACCCTTCTAATCTGCATCTCCGTCGCGGCGACCGCTCTGGCCGGGGAAGGGGTTGTCCGATTATTGACGAATACCGAAACATTGCCGGGATACGTTTTTCACGAAGGGTATGGGATCCTCCATGATCCAAAAGCCCCCGGCGTCAATGCCCTGGGCTTCATGGATAAGGAGCGCGCGCTCCAAAAGCCTGACGGCGTCTATCGGGTATTGTTGCTCGGAGATTCGTTCATCGATGGCGCCAAGGTCGACGTCTATCTTGAGCAGGCCCTCGCCAAAGCCATGCCTGATCGTCAATTCGAGGTCATCCCCATGGGCATCTCGGGAACGGGAACGCTCGAGCATCTCATGTTCTTCGAAAAGATCGGGCGACAATTCCATCCCGATATGGTCGTCGACGTCTTCGTTCCTAACGATTTTGCCAACAATTCGAACATCCTGGAAGCTATCAGGCTGCGATTTGACCCCAACAGGCCGGGACGTAACTTTGTCCATGAGGTCTATGACGGAACGCAATACGTCATGGAGCCCATCCCCGCTTCAGCAGATTACCACGAACGCCTCCTCAAGGAACTTCCTCCGCATCCGCAACAATCCGTGTTCCTGCCTCTCGAAAGACGGCTGAACACTCTCTTCTCAAACAGCTACCTCTACAATTTCATAACAAACAGAATATACGCCATTGATGAAGACAGCCTCTTCCACCGTTTTGATGCTGAGTATGCCTATAGATACTGCCAGCTCAGCGCCAACCCAGGAATAAAGGAAAAGTTCAAAGGCTGGGCATATCCCTATGACCTCGATATGGATGCGATGTTTCTCGTCAATGAGGAACCGCTTCCGCAAGTCTTTTCAGATGCGCTCAAATACACGCAATACGCGTTTCATCAATTCGAACGTTATGCGAAAGAAGATCATTTTGTCTTCATTGAGGCGTTTTCGGATTCATGTACGTACTTCCCGGCTTCCTGGCTCAAGGACTGGAGAAAATACGCCGAACGGGCTCACCGGACCATTGATCCGCAAAATTTCGTCAACCGCCTGGAAGCGCTCTGCAAAGCCGAAAGCGTCATGACCTGCGATCTCTACCCCACGTTCGCAAAACGGGGCGACCTCGTCGACGCCCACCTGGAAGGCGACAACCACTGGAATGAAACCGGCAAGCGGTATGCCGCTGAAGATATTGCGCATTGTATCGCAAGCGCCCTTTCCAAATAGAACAGGGGACGGCGGCCGTATCCGTCCAGCCAGCCGCGTCTGCGCTTGCTTTCCCGCTCCCTGCAGGAGGAGCGTTCGAAACGGAGTCGTCCTTCCGGCATTCCAGACAAATCCGCGTCCGTACCCGGGTCCGGCTCATGCGGCCTTCACGCGTGGCCCTGACTCCCTACCGTCCCAAACCGGACGGGCGAGACGGTCAGACGGCGTAGCGCGCCGCTTCGATGAGATTGCCGTCGGGGTCGCGGAAATAGAGGGAGGTCATGGGGCCTTGGGCGCCGGTTCTTTCCACCGGGCCTTCGATGATTTCCACGCCGCGGGCCCGCAAATGGGCTTCGGCTTCGTCGATGGGCAGGTCCGTCAGGAAACACAGGTCCGCCGAACCGGGCTGGGGGTGGGCCGCCTTGGGTTCGAATTCCTTGCCCTTTTCATGCAGGTTGATCTTCATCCGCCCGAAATGCAGGCTGACGCGCCCGGCGTCCGTGGTCTCCCGGCGCATGCCGCAGATGCGCTCGTAGAACGCGGCCGCGCGCTCGATATCAGCCACGGTCAGTACGAAATGGTCGAAATCCGCGCAAAGAGGAAGAGATTGTGGCATGGGACTTGCTTTGTTTTTTTCAGACAGCCGCCCGGAACATGCCCGGCGAGCCCGTCCGGCTTGTAAGCGCGGTTTGCGACTGGGCATAGGCCCGCGCCCCCAGACGGCGGCTCAAGGCCGTGGGCTGTGCGGCGCCGGAGGAGACGGCGGTCGCATACTCCAGGGTTTGGGCCATGGCCAGACTGTCGCGCACGGCGGCCACATCCAGTTCGGCCGCGAAGGAGTTGGAGGAAAGCGACGCCCCGGTCAAGGCGGCCGCCGCCTTGGGCAGGCTTCCCGAATCCGCCTGGATCTCTTCGGAGACGTAGCTGACGCCGAACTTGCCCAGCTGAAAGCCGACGGTCTTGGTGACAACCTTTGCGGTAATTCCCTGATTTGACTGACTATTCTGAAAAGAAGAGCCCGAACGCGAAGCATCGCCGCCCAGGGTTTCAAACCCGGCGAATCCCGCCTGCTGGTATTGAGAAATGCCTCGGACGGCGCTCATGAGCCTTCCCCTTCGCGAATACCGCGAAAGATTTCCGGCTGCCCTGCCGCAAGGTCCGTCTTGATTGGAGCGCCCCGCGCCCCGAAACAAGCGTCCTCGTTCCGTCCATGGAAACGATGAGAGAAAATCGCCTTATCAAGGTAAGACGTTTTTTTCAAGCTGACAAGCCCAATCCGCTCCTTTTCCCCTGCGCGTTCTTTTTCCGCCGCTCGCGCCTCATGCAGCCAAAAACTTGACGAGCCACAGGGCCGCCATGCCCACGGCGATGGTGAGCGGCATGTTCCGCGTCTTCCAGGCCACAGCCGCCGCGATCCCGGCTGCCAGGGTCCGGCGCCAATCGAAGGACGTCCCGCCCGCGGCCGTATGGAAAACCACGGCCGGAACCACGATGGCCGTGAGCACGGCGGCGGGGATGAACCGCAGCATGCGGGTCACGGCGCGCGGCATGCTGATCATGTCCATGACCAGGATGAAGGAATAGCGCAGCGCAAACGTGCCTGCGGCCGCCACGGCCGTCACGATCCAGAAATCCCCCATGTCAACGGACATGCCGGCCGCTCCTTTGCTCGAAAAGATAGCCCGCCCCGATGCCGCAGACGGCGGCCAGGACGAGCCCCAGGTTGTAGGGCAAGACGCGGCCCGCCAGGGCCGCGAGTCCGGCCGCCAGCGCCGCCGCGCCGCAGGCCCGGTCGCGGATGGCCGGGACCACCAGGGCCATGAAGGTCAGCGGAATGGCGAAATCCAGTTCCCAGGACGCCGGGATGGCCGCTCCCAGAAACGCCCCGGCCGCCACGCAGCACTGCCAGACCGCCCACAAGGCGATGCCAGCCCCGAAATAGAACCAGGGCTTGTTCACCGGCGGCCCGTCCGCGCAAAACCGGGCGATGGACAAGGCGTAGGCCTGGTCCGTGAGCAGATAGGCCAGGGGCGCCTTTTCAAGCGGCGAAAGCCCGGAAAAATGCGGGGCCAGCGAGGCGCTGTACATGACCATGCGCAGGTTGATGACCAGCGCGGTGAAAATGGCCACGGCCGCGGGCGCGCCCTTGGCCAGAAGCCCCACCGCCGCCAGCTGCGCGGCCCCGGCGAACACCGCCAGCGACATGCCCATGGTTCCGGCCTTGGTCACCCCGGCGGCCACGGCCACCGCTCCGTAGATCATGGCGAACGGGGCCACCCCCAAGAGAATCGGCGCGACAGCCCGGGCGCCCGCGGTCATGGAATCGAATCGCGTCAGCATGCGGCCTCCTTGGCAAGGTCAGGGGTACATTGACACAATTTACTGGTCAATGTAATAATTGTCACCATGACAATATGGCGTCCTCAACTGGACAAAGGCGGGGGACCGCTGTTCATGGCCTTGGCGGACGCCCTGGAGCGGGACGCCGCCTCCGGGCGGCTTGCGCCGGGATGCCGCCTGCCCACCCACCGGGATCTGGCGGACTTTCTCGGCGTGACCGTGGGCACGGTGACGCGCGCCTACAAGGAAGCGGCCAGGCGCGGCCTGGTCAGCGGGGAAACCGGCCGGGGCACGTACCTGCGCGCGTCCGGGCTGGAGAAGACCGCGTTTTCCGTCACGGAGAATGCGCGCGCCGGGGTGGTCGACATGGGATTCACCTCGCCCTTTCCCGCGCTGGACCCGGACCTGGGCCAGGCCCTCGCAAGCCTTGCCCGCAGGCCGGACGTCCAGGAGCTTCTGCTCTACCAGCCTTCGAAGGGGCGTCTTCGCGACCGGGAAACCGGCGTTCTCTGGGCGAAACGCCACGGTCTTCGCCTGGGGCCCGAAAACGTGGTCGTTTGCTGCGGCGGGCAAAACGCGCTTTTGTGCGCGCTCATGGCCCTTTTCCGGCCCGGCGAGCGCATCGCGGCGGACGCGGCCTCCTATCCCATGTTCAAGACCCTGGCCCGGCGCCTGGGACTCGTCCTTGTTCCCGTGAAAGGCGACGAGGGCGGCATGCTCCCGGACGCTTTGGCCGAAGTCTGCCGCAAGGCGCCCGTGAGCGGTCTCTACGTCATGCCCTCCTGCCACAACCCCACCACCGTCAGCCTTTCTCCGCTGCGGCGCCGGGAACTCGCGAACATCGCTGAAACGTTCGACCTGCGGATCCTCGAGGACGGCGCCTACGACGTGGCCTGCGGGGATGGCGGAGAGCCCCTGGCCGCCCTGACGCCCAAGCGGACGGTCTTCGCCGCCGGAGTCTCCAAGGCCTTGGCCGGAGGGCTCAGGTTGTCCTTTCTCTACGCCCCGGAGGACATGATCCCGAAACTGGAGCGGGCGGCGGCGGACGTCGTCTGGACGGCGCCCCCCCTCATGGCGGAGATAGCGAGGCTATGGCTGGACGACGGGACGGCGGACGCGGTCATCGCGCGAAAACGGGCGGAAGCGGCGGCGCGAAACGTCGCGGCCGGGGAGATCCTGGCCGGGCTTGGCCTGCGTCAACGAAAACGCGGGCTGTTCGCCTGGCTCTTTCTGCCCGAACCTTGGCGAGCGGAGGATTTCACCCGGGAGGCCGCCGAACGCGGGGTCGTCGTCATCCCGGACGAGGTTTTTCTGACGGGCCAGATCCCTTCGCCCCACGCCGTACGGCTGGCGCTCAGCCGCCCGGACGATCGGCGAAGCATGGAAAAGGGGCTTCGGATCATCCGCGAGCTTCTCGGCTGAATGGGTCTATTGGGCCGATTTGGCCTATTCGCCGCCGCGCAGGGCCTCGATGGGGGTCATGCGGGCGGCCCGAAGCGCGGGCCGCACGCCCGCCGCCAGGGCGATGCAAAGCGCCGCCAGCACGCAGAGAATGAAAAGCTTGGGCGAGAGGACCACCTCCATCTTGCCGAAGCCGGCGAGGATCTCCCCGAGCCCGATGCCGAGCCCCACCCCGAAGACCGCGCCGGTCACGGTCAGATAGGCCGCCTCGGACAAAAACTGGCAGACGATGGCGGAAAAGGGCGCGCCCAGGGCCTTGCGCAGGCCGATCTCCTCCTTGCGCTCGCTCACGGACAGATACATGAGGTTGGCCAGGACGAACCCGCCCACCAGGATGGCCACCCCGGCGGTGACGCCCAGAAAGGCCACCAGCCCGCCGGTGAAGGCCGTGAGGAATTTGAGAATCTCAGCGGCGGTGAGCAGGCTGAAATCATCGGGCTCGCCCTCCTTGATCCCGTGCAGATGGCGCAAGAGCGAACGCAGGTTCTCCGTGTGGGACTCCATGAGGGACGGATCGTGGAATTTCACCCGAAGCGCCCGGAAATACTTGCGGTTCATGTTGAAACGCTGGGTCATGGTGGACAGGGGCATGATGATGCGCTCGTCGATGCTGCGGTCTCCCCGGCCGCCGGAAAATCCCCGGTAGGACAGCCGCCCCACCACCTGCACCGGCAAATCCGCCACCAGGATGGTCTTGCCGATGGGCGACTCGTCCCCGAAAAGATCCCGGGCCGGAGCGTCGCCGATGAGGCAGATCTTGGCCGAACGGGCCACGTCATCGGCGGAGATGTCCCGGCCCTCGGCCAGGGGCCAGTCCCAGGCCGAGGCGTAGTTCTCCGTGGCTCCCACCGCCACGGGAAGCTCCACGTTTTTCGCCCCGTATTTCACGGTGACGTTGGATTTCGCCCGCATGGGCAGCACGGCGTAGACCCCGGGCAGGGAACGGGACAGGGCGCGCGCGTCCTCCCAGGAAAGGGTCAGGGTGCGCTGGCCCACGGGCCGGTTCTCGATGTCGCCGCCTAGGATCAGCACGGAATCCGGGCCGAACCATTCCACGATCTCCACGGCCTTTTTGCGCGCCCCGTCCACCGAGGCCACGATGACCGTGAGCACGGCGATGCCGAGCGCCACGGCGCTTATGACGAAAAAGCCCCGGACCTTGTAGGCCCACACGGCGGAGAGCGCCATGCCCTGAACCCGCCAGAGCAGGGGGAGAAAGCCCAGGGTCGCGCGCAACCGCCCGCTCCCGCCGTTCCCGGCGTTTCCGGCGAACGCGGGGTCAGGCGATGCGGCCGTCATGGACGCGGATGGTGCGGGAGGCGTAGGCCGCCGTGGCGTCGTCGTGGGTGACCACCACGATGGTCTTGCCGTCCCGGCTGTTGATTTCCGTGAGAAGGGACATGATCTCCGCGCTGGTGGCGGAATCCAGCTGTCCGGTGGGCTCGTCGGCCAGGATCAGGTCCGGGTCGTTGACCAGGGCCCTGGCCAGGGCCACCCGCTGCTGCTGGCCGCCGGAGAGCTGGGAGGGCTTGTGGCGCATATGATCCTTGAGGCCCACCCGGGAAAGCAGCTCCTCGGCCCGCTCGGCCAGCCCCCCGTGGGCGCCGCGCCTGTAGAGCCCGGGCAGCATGACGTTACTCAAGGCCGTGGCGTAAGGGATGAGGTAGAAACTTTGAAAGACGAAGCCGATCAACCGGTTGCGCAGGGCGGAATGCTCGTCGTCGCTCATGCCCGCCGTGTTGTGGCCGCGCAGGAAATACTCGCCCCCGCTCGGCCGGTCGAGCAGCCCCAGGATGTGCAGGAGGGTGGATTTCCCCGAGCCGGACGGGCCCTGCAAGGCGGCGAATTCCCCGTATTCGATGGTCAGGTCGACGGCGCGCAGCACGTCCGTTTCCACCCCGCCCAGAGCGTAGGTCTTGGAGACGCCCGAAAGGCGGATGAGCGGTCCGCCCGTCACGGCCTGCCTCCGGGCGCCTTGGGCTTTTCCTTGCCGGAGCCCGGCAGGACGATTTTCGTGGCCACCTTGTCGCCGGGCGCCAGCCCCTTCACGACCTCGGTCTCATTGAGGCCGGAAAGCCCCAGCTCGGGCGAGACTTCCGTCACCGTCCCGTCCGGTCCGGCGAGATAGACCACCTGACGGGCGCCCACCCATTTGAGGGCCTCGTTGGGGATGACGGGAACGTCTTTTTTCTCCTCCACCACGATCTGGCACTGGGTGGTCATTTCGGGCCGCAGCGCGCTCGATTCCTCGGAGTCCAGCCGCACCAGGGCCTGATAATAGACGATGTTGTCCCTGATTTCCGGCTGGGGGTAGATCTGGTCCACCTGTCCCTTGAAGGTGCGGCCCGGGAAGGCGTCCACGGTGAACCGCGCGCGCATGCCGGGCTTGACCTGGCCCACGTCGGTCTCGTCCACGTAGATCCACATCTCCAGGCGCGAGGGGTCGAGCACGGTGATGAGGTTGGCCACCTGCAGGCCAGCCACCACGGTTTCGCCCTGCTGGGTGGTGATGTTGGCCACCACGCCCGTTATGGGGCTTATGATCTTGGCGTAGGAGAGTTTCGTTTCCACCGAATTGAGCGCGGCCCGGGCTTCCTCCACGGCCATCCTGTCCTTCAGGCGCTCCTTGTCGAACTCGGCCTTGATGCGGATGAGCGAGGCTTCGTTGGCGTTGGCTTCGCTGGCCGAGATGATGGCGTCCCGGCGGACCTGCTCCAGGGAATCCTGGGCGATGAGGCCTTTTTCGAAGAGTTTTTGCTGGCGCCTGAGGTTGGCCTGGGCGTAGTCGCGCTTGGCCCTGGCCAGTTCGAGATTGGCTTCGGCCTCGGCGATGCGCTTGGGGTAGACGCTCTCGGTCAGGGTCAGCTGCGCCTGGACCTGGGCCAGCCTGGCCTTGACCTCGGCGAGATTGGCCTGGGCCTCCCGGTCGTCGATCATGGCGATGACCTGGCCCTTTTCCACATGGTCGCCCACGCGCACGTTCATTTCCTTGATGGTTCCCGTGGCCCGGGCGCCGATCTTCACGATGGCGCCCACCTGGGCCTTGATGATGCCGGTGGCCTCGAGAACCTTGGAGACGTCGCCCATCCTGACCTCGGCCGAGGCCAGGACCTTGGGCGCGGCGGTCTTGGGCGCGAAGAAGCGCGCCCCGGCAAACGCCGCGACGGCGAGCGCCGCGATCACGGCCGTCCATTTCACGAATTTTCGCATGTCGTATCCCAAGGGACGGACCCTTGTTGTCGATTATGGCGGGGACGGCGCCGTCGCGCCGCATGGGCTTGCATCTGTTCGCGTATGAAAATGCGTGCTTTTCCCTGGGTTGTAAAGAGGCGCCTCCCGTGTGCGGCCCAGGATTCATATTGCCAAATTCCCTGAATCTGGTATGTAGCAAAATAGGCATCTCCGCCGGTCGTTCACTGTTGCGGCGGGACGCCATCCCCGGATTCGAACAACGCAAACGTTCTGGAGGCAGTCATGAGAAAACCGTGTACGCTTTTCATCGTCTCGTTGGCTCTTGTCCTTTGCGCCCAAGCCGGTTGGGCGGAAAAAGCCCCGCAGAAAATCGTGGACCTGGCCAACCAGACCCTGGCCGGATTCGGGACCGACCCGGTCATCGTGGAAGCGGTCAAGGCCGAAAACGGCAAGGGCAAGACCTTGGAAATGATCAAGGAAATGGATGAAAAATGGAAGAACACGGCCGGAACCGACGCCGCCATGAAAGAGCTCATGAATAACGCCTGCGCCAAGCGGCTGAATGAACTTTTCGCAGGGCAGCCCTTCTACGCCGAGGCCTTCGTGATGGACGACAAGGGCGCCAACGTGTGCATGACGGAAAAGACCTCGGATTATTGGCAGGGGGATGAGCCCAAATTCCAGAAATCCTTCGCCGACGGCAAGGGCGCGGTCTTCGTGGACGACGTGGAATTCGACGACAGCTCCCAGGCCTATCTGGTGCAGGTTTCCGTGCCGGTCATGGACGGGGACAAGGCCATCGGGGCCATCACCTTCGGCATCGACGTGGACAAGGCCCAATAGCGGCGCAATGCGGGGGGCGCGGGGGGACGCTTCGCGCCCCCGATCAGGACAAGGAGCAGGAAATGTTGCAGGACAAGCCCATCGGAAAACGGTTGAACATGGGATTCGCCCTGCTGGCCGGCATGCTTGTTTTAGCCGGCGCGGCGGGGATTGTCGGAGCGAGCGTGGTACAACGCGGGCTGTCCAGGATGTTCGCCGTCAGTCTTCCCGCCATCGACTCACTGATTGAGGCGGACAGGGATCTGCAGCAGCTTCTGGTCGCGGAGCGGACTTTGATTTTCGTTGACGCGAAAAACGAGCAGTTCGCGAAGCTCGTTGCGGAATACGAGAAGAATCTTGGGCAGGCCGAGGAACGTTTCAACACCTTCAAGGCCTTGGCGGACACTCCCGGAGAGAGGGAGCTTATCGCCAAGTTCGAGGCCGCCCGGGCGGACTGGCAAGCCGTAAGCGCCCAGGTGGTGGAGGGCAGAAAATCCGACACCCGGGAGGGACGCCGTCTGGCGCTGGACCTGACCCTTCGGGACGCCGCGGAAAAATTTGAGGCCATGCGCGATTATATCGATCAGCTCACCCAGTTGCGCCTGGAGCAGGCCGCCAGGGACGAAGCCCAGGACAGGCGGATTTACTGGATCACCGTGGCCGTCATCTGCTTTTTGACCCAGGCCAGCTTCATCGCCGGGAGAATTTTCTGCAAGAGCGTCACCCTCAGCATCACCCGGCCCCTGGCCGAAATTCTGGAGGCCTCGGACGCCATCGCCAAGGGCGATCTCACCCGCAAGATCGCCTATCAGGCCAGGGACGAGGCGGGCCGCCTGGCGGACAGCCTGCGAGCCATGCTTTCCGGGGTCATCGGCGAAGGCCGGTCCATCAAGCAGGGCATCCCGCTGCCCATGTTCATCACCGACGCCAAGGGACAACCGGTCTTCGCCAGCCCTCAAATGGAGGAAATCGTCCTGTCCCTGACCGGCAGGCCAGCCAAAGACATGCTGGGCCGGGTCAAAATCGACGAAATGCTCCCGGACAAGGGCGGCAGGATCGCGGCCGACGTGGCCGCCTGCCTGTCCGGCGGGAAAGTCATCCGGGATGAGCGAGAGTTCACCCTGAGAACCGGCCCCATGACCGTGCTTTTCACCATCGCCCCCCTGCGCGACCTGGACGGGAAGCCCATGGGAACCATGGGCATCGGCGCCGATCTCACCGAGGAGAAACGCCAGAATCAGCGCATCCGCGAGCAGCAGGAACAGATCCTGGCCCTGGCCGAACAGGCTTCGGGCATTTCCGGGGCCCTGTCCATGGCCTCGACCCAGCTGTTCAGCCAGGTGGAACAGGTGGCCCAGGGCGCCCGCCGGCAAAGCGAACGGGCCACGGAAACCGCCACCGCCATGGAACAGATGAACGCCACCGTGCTGGAAGTGGCCCAGAACGCGGGACAGGCCGCCGACTCCGCCGAGTCCGCCAAGGGAAAGGCCCTCTCGGGACAGGAAATCGTCGGCAGGATGGTCGGCGCCATCCACGAGGCGGACGCCCTCACCGCGGCCATGCGCGAGAACCTCGACAAGCTCGGCGTCAAGGCCCAGGACATCGGCCAGATCATGAACGTGATCACGGACATCGCGGACCAGACCAACCTGCTGGCCTTAAACGCCGCCATCGAGGCGGCCCGGGCGGGCGAGGCCGGACGCGGCTTCGCCGTGGTGGCCGACGAGGTCAGAAAGCTCGCGGAAAAGACCATGCAGGCCACCAAACAGGTGGGCGACGCCGTGCGTTCCATCCAGGACGGGGCCAAGGCCAGCATGGCCGACATGGAGCGCGCGGCCGGGGCGGTCTCCCAGAGCGCCGGTCTGGCGGGCGAGGCCGGGAGCGCCCTCGGAGAGATCGTGGATATCGTGGAGGCCACCACCGATCAGGTGCGTTCCATCGCCACGGCTTCGGAGGAACAGTCCGCCGCCAGCGAGGAGATCAACAGGGCCGTGGAGGACATCAACCGCATTTCCGGCGAGACGGCCGAGGGCATGAGCCAGGCCGACGCGGCCGTGGGCGAACTGGCCCGCCAGGCCGAGGAGCTCAAGCGTCTGATCCACGCCCTGGGCGCCGACGGGGAACACAAAGCCCTGGGCGCGTAGGTCCGGGCGGCGTTTCCTGCGCCTGGATGGCTTTCGGGGGGATGCGGGCCGCTTGCGCCCGCATCCCCCCTTTTCGGCGGCGCCCATTCCGGGAACGCGGCCAGGGCCCCGTCCGGGCTTGCGGTTCCGGCCGGGGACGGGCAGGATGTCCGGACCGGTCCGGGAGCGCACCCGCGTCCCGCAACGGACGCTTCTCCCGCCGCGCGGGGGAATGGCTCGGTCACGGCCCGGCGATGTACCAGCTCGCGCCGCTTCTCCCGCCGCGCGGGGGAATGGCCGCGCAAACCGGTTGGTTCTTGATTGCAAAAGGAGCTGCCGCCGGGCATGGGCGAAGCGAACGAAAACGAGGACGCGGCGCAGGACATGAGGCGCGGGGATGGCGGAGACGCCCGGACGGGCGGCTCCGGCCGGACGGCCCCCGACCCCTTGGACGGCCTCTCTGGTCCCGTGGCGGCGGCCTTCGACGGCCAGCGCCTGGACAAGGCCCTGGCGGGCCTCGTTCCCGCGTTGTCCCTGCGGGGACGGCGCAGGCTCTTTTCCTTCTACGACGTGTTGGCGGACGGCGTTCCCCGGTCCATGGCCCACAAGGTCCGCCAGGGCCAGACCCTGACCCTGCGCCGCCGCCCTGACGCCGGAAACGGCCCCGCGCCGCCGGACCAGGCGCCCGAGCTCGTGACCAGCCAGCCCCCCTACCTCGTTTTCTACAAGCCCGCCGGTCTGCACGCGCAAAGCCTGGGCCCGGGCGGCGGAGAATCCCTGGAATCCTGGGCGGCGGCGCGCCATCCCGGATGCATCGCGCTCACCCGGCTGGACCGCCTGACCTCGGGCCTGGTCCTGGCCGCCCAGAACGCCGAAGCGGCCCGGGCCTTTCGCGGGATCGAAAACGCGGGCCGGGTCTTCAAGGTCTATCTGTGTCTCGCCCGGGGGGAGCTTCCCCGGACCGTGGCGCGCAACGCCCTGGACACGGACAACCGGGCCAAAACAAAGGTTTTGCCCTTCCCGGCCGCCGATCCCCTGCGGACCACGGCCGTTTTCCCCCTGGCCCGCGACCCGGACCTCGACCTCACCCTGGCTTTCGCGTTCATCAAAAAAGGCGCCCGCCACCAGATCCGGGCGCATCTGGCCGGACTGGGCCATGCCCTGTATGGCGACCCCCTCTATGGTCCTGGAGACGAACCCCCGGGGACCGGGCTTTTCCTGGCCCACGTCCTCGTGCGTTTTCCCGGCGTCTCGGCCCGGCGCTTTCCGGGCTGGTCCATGCCGTCCCCGCTTCTGGCCGAGGCGCAACAACGGGCCGAGGCCGGCCCGATCGAGATGGACGCGGACATGAAGGCGCTTTTCGGGGAATAGGGCGCGGCCCGGGAAGTGTCCGTGAGGGACGCGCGTTGGGCCGGAGGGATGCGAACGTATAAAGACCGGGACCGGCCAGCGTGGCCTTCCCGGGAAAAAACGCCTTCTCGGCCAAAAAATAGCGGAAACCGGGGAAAAGAGCGGGAAAAGACGGGTTCCCTCGGGAATTCCCTCAGGCTAGTCCAGGGTCTTGTTCATGGAATTGAGCAAGCCCTCGATAATCTCGTACTGCTTGATGAGGTAGGTCCCTGATTCGACCTTGCGCTTGAGCTCGGCCACCTTGCGGGCCCGGGCCTGCGCTTCCTCTTCGGAGCAGTGCGGCGCTTCCGCGTTGCGCGCATGCTTCGTATTCACAATCTTATCCTGATTGTCGTACGTTCGCTCATGCGTCCGGCATGAGTTCTCCAATTTGTCATCTTATCGGCGCCCCGGCTTTTCTCTTTAGGGACAATCCAAAAAACTTCGGAAATATTTCCCCCTATTTCCGGCGCATTACGTGTTCGGATGAATTTATCCTGAACCTTCAGGATGTTCGCCTCGCACATTCCTTCGACGGCCGGTCCGCGCCGGCCGCCTGGGACCCGGGAGCTTTGGCGCTTTACCCCGGACCGCAAAACGCGTAGGGAACCTCTGGCTCCGCCGGAGCCGAATCCCATTTTTTGCGCACCCACGTCATGCCCGTACGAGACCAGAATACCGCAGCCCTCGAGCGCGAGGCCGACTGCCTGCGCGAGCGGCTCACAGCGCTTACGGACCATTGCCTCCTTGACCAGGAGCTGGCGCGTACGCTCGTGGAAAACGAGCTGCGCTACCAGGCCATCGTCGAGGACCAGACCGAACTCATCTGCCGCTTTCGCCCCTCGGGCGACCTGACCTTCGTCAATCCCGCCTATTGCAAATACTACGACGCTCCCGAGCGGGAAATCCTGCGCGGCCGTTTCCTGGACAAGGCGCATCCCGAGGATCGCGAGCCCGTCGCCAAGCGCCTGGCCTGCCTGGGCAAGGTCAAGCCCGTGGTGCGCATCCAGTTGCGCGCCCTGTGCCCCAGGAACAAGATCCGCTGGCAGGAATGGGCGCTGCGGGCCATCCTGACCCCGACCGGCGAGATCATGGAGTTGCAGGGGGTGGGCCGGGACGTCACGGACATGAAAAGCGCCATGCGCTATCTGCAGGGCGCGGAGAAGAAATACCGGACCATTTTCAACAACGCCCCCCTCGGGGTCTACCGCTCCACCGGGGACGGCAAGCTCCTGGAAGCCAACCCGGCCATGGCCGCCATGCTGGGCTACGACCGCCCGGCCGCCCTGGTCAAAGCGGTGCGCGATCTCGGCGCCGAAATCTACGCGCAGCCCGAGCGCCGGGCCTGGATCACCGCCCAGGCCAGGGAAGGCGACCGGCTGTGCGTGGCGGACGCCGTCCTGCGCCGCAAGGACGGCTCCCTGTTCACGGCCAGGATCTACATGTCCGCCGTGCGCGACGAGGACGGAACGCCCCTTTTCTTCGAAGGCCTCATCGACGACGTGACCGAGCGCAACCGCATGGAGGAGGAGCTCAGACGCAGCGAGCGCACGGCCAGCGCCCTCCTGAACGCCAGCATGGACGCCGCCTATCTGCTGGACGCCGAAGGATTCGTGCTGGCCGCAAACAAGCAGGGCGCCGAACGCTTCGGCCTGACCAGGACCGAAATCGCGGGCAAATCCATCGCAAGCCTCCTGCCCTGGGAAGTCTTCGAAAACCGCATGGAGAAAATCCGGCGGGTTTTCGAGGAAAAAAAGCCCATCCGCTACGTCGACGAACGCAGGAGCGGCGTCTACGACATCCAGATCACCCCGGTGTTCGAAGACAAGGACATGGTGGACAAGGCCGCGCTCTTTTTGCGGGACATCACCGAACAGACCCGGCTCGCCCGGCTGCGCGAAGAGGTGGAGCGCTTCACCCGGCACGACATGAAGACCCCGCTCATCGGCATCGCGGGATTTGCTGACTTGCTGCTCGCCGGGGACAATTTGACGGACAAGCAGCGGGAATATTTGGGCTACATCAAGACCAGCGGCGAAAAGCTCCTGGATTTCATGCAGAAATCCCTGGACCTGTTCCGCATGGAGCAGCGGGCCTACGAGCTCAACCCCGTGCGCTTCGATTTTTCGCGCTGCCTGCGGCGCATCCTCCTGAACCTGCGCGGCGTGGCCCTGTCCAAGGACCTTAACGTGCGCACGCTTTGCGACGGCCGGCCCGCCGGGCCCGAGACGCCCATCCCCATGTACGGGGAGGAGGGGCATCTGGAGAACCTCTTCGCCAACCTGGTGAAAAACGCCATGGAGGCCTCGCCCAAGGGCGCGGCCGTGACCATCGCCGTCACCGGGAACGCGGGGGTGAAGGAAATCGTCATCCACAACCAGGGCGCCATTCCGAAAAAAATCCGCGACGATTTCTTCGGCCGCTACGTCACCTGCGGCAAATGCGGCGGGGCGGGCCTGGGGGCCTACATCGCAAGGCTCATCGCCAGGAATCACAACGGCGACGTGGCCATGCGCACGAGCGAAGCCGAGGGAACCTTCCTCACCGTGACCCTGCCCTTCCCGGATCCGGAATCCGCCGCCTGAGACCGCATTCCCGCCTCTCTCCCGCGAATGGCGGTTCATCCCCCCGGACGCCCCCTTGCCGGGGCCTCCTCCCCCCGCGCCCCCAGCGTCAGGGGAAGACGGTCTTCTCGATCACATCCGCGCCAGCATCGGCGCTCCCCCCCGCCTGGGGATGGCGGGCGCGCGTCCACGGGCCTCTTCTCCCTGAAAACCGCTCCCGGCTCGCGCAAAAGGCGCGGGACGCCCGGCAGTCCGGCGCCCCGCGCTTGTCGCGTCGTGATCGCGCGGCGTTATTGAGGAATCGCGACCCAGGTCAGCTTGAAGGGCCTGGGCGCCTTTCCGGCCAGTTCGGGTTTGAAGAGCAGGTCAAGCTGCCCTTCCGTCACCCAGGCGCCGTTCCCGTCCGGAACGACGGTGGTGGCGAAATCAAAGCCTTGAGCCATGGGATCGAGCCGGACCTGCGGCCCCGTAAGATCGATCCTGGTCAGCCGGTCCGCCCCTTCGACCACGAGCAAAGCGCCGTCCGGCAAGGCCTTGAGGCCGTCCGGCCCATCGAGGGGGCGCGGCAGGGCCAGCGTTTCCACCGCCCCGGCGCTCCCGTCCTCCTTGACCGCGATGCGGAACAGCTCCCCGGTGTTGGTCTTGACGGCGTAGAGCGCCCCGTCCGCCCCGAAGACCGCCCCGTTCAGATTGAACGGCGCGCTCATGTCCCTGGGATCCCTGGGCGCGGAGACGAAGCGCGGATCGGACAGCCAGACCGCCATCCCGCCCTTGGCGCCGTTTGCCGGAAGCGCCGCCCTGCGGATGACCGGGTTGAAGGAATCGGTCACATAGACCTCGCCCTGGGGCCCAAGCGCCATGTCGTTGCAAAAGGCGCCCTTGCCCAGGGGAAACGCAGCCAGGGGCGCGCCGTCCGAGAGGCGAAAAGCGGTAAGCGAGGGCTCGGCGGTTCCGGCGCGCTCGCCCACGCCCGGGTCCGAGGAACAGGCCCACAGAACGTTCCGGCCGGAATCGGCCAGGATGCCGATGACCGAAACCAGGCCGCCCGTTCCCGGGGCGATGAAGGGCTCGGCCTTGTCGCCGCCCCTGGGCACGCGCAGGATCGATCCCCGGGAAAGACTTCCCGCGTACAGATTCCCCGCCGCGTCCATGGCCACGCCTTCGGGATAGAACCCGTCCGGCAGGGACGCGGACCTGCGGTCCATGGACCCCGCGCCCGCCGCTCCCGCCGCTGCCGCCCCCGCTCCCATGATCAGAACGAGAGCCAGAACCAGGCCCCTGTGCAGGGCCGCCTTTGACGTGAAAAAACGCATACCGTCCTCCTTGAGTGAATGTGGCCCCAAGGTAGACCCGGGCGGGGCTGTCCGGATGGACCGAAACGGTCAAATGGCGCCCGGAAACGGTCACGCGATTTGAAAGAAGGGGAAGGAAGGCCCGCCGGGGACGCCGGAAATCTCCCGCCGCATCCTCAACGGGCGCGTTCGGGGAGCCCTGGAAACGGACCGCGCGGCGCATCGTTTCAGGGAAGCAGGGCTCAGCGCCCGGCCGCGAGCGGCGAAGCGAGACTGGCCTCGCGAGGCCTTTTCGGGGAGGCCGGACAGCCCCGGCTCCGTCTCAGCGGTCCGGGGCGGCGTCCTTGCCCGGGGACGCCCGGCGCGCGCCCGAGGGGGACTGGCCGTAGCGCTCGCGAAAACGCGCGCTGAAGCGCGAAGGCGACTCGTAGCCGCAGGCCCGGGCCGCTTCGGCGATGGAGACCTTTTCCTCGCAAACGAGCGCGAGCGCCCGGCGCATCCTGGCCTCGTCCAAAAGGCCCCGCAGGCTCACGCCTTTGCCCCGCAACCGGCGCGAAAGCGTGGACACGGACATGCCAAGCCGGGAGGCCGCCTCGTCCGCCGTCCAGCGCCGGGAGGGGTCCAGACTGACCAGCCGCAGGACCTTCCCGGCGTCGTCCTCCCCGGACAGGGTCAAAAGCGGCCCTCCCCGGCCGGTCTGGGCCACGGCCAGGAGCAGTTCGTACAGGCGGTGCTCCACGATGGGGCCGGAACGCTCCCCCCGGGCCACGCCCCGGAACACGTGCAGCAGGGATTCGGCCAGGGTCTCGTCGAGAGGCAGGCGCATGGCCTCGGGATCGCGCAGCCCTCCGGCCGGAAACGCGGCCAGGCTTTCGCGCGTGATCTTGGGATAAAGCCGGGAAAAGCCGTCCAGAGTCCGGGGCAGGATTTCGAGCACGGCCGAGCGGAAGGTTCCGGTTTTCGGACACAGATCGTTGACCATGTCCACGGCCAGGGCCTGGGGGACGATCAGGACGTCGCCCCGGCGGAACACGGCCGTTTTCCCGGCCAGATGCGCGGTCTTGGTCCCGTCCAGGACCACGACCGCGGCAGGACAGGGCAGGGTCACCTCGCTTACGGCCTCCCGGCGCTTGACCACGAGCCGGCAGGCCCGGGCCAGCTCCACGCTGGATTCCGCCGCGCCCGGAACCCCGCCGTAGCGCGGCAGGCGCCCCAGGATGGCGGCGATCCCGGCGGCAAGGTCCGGCAGCGCCCGGCTCACGCCGCCCGCTCCTTGAGCCTGGCCACGAGGGCCCGCAGGGCCTTGCCCCGGTGGCTGCGGGCGTTTTTCTGGTCCGCCGGCAGGTTGGCCGAGGTGGTTTGCGCGGTCTCGTCGAAAAAGAGCGGATCGTAGCCGAAGCCGTTGTAGCCCGAGGGTTCGAACATGAGCCTGCCCTCCCAGGCCTCCTCGGTCTCGATGAGGCTCCCGTCCGGAAAGGCGGCGCACATGGCGCAGACGAACCGGGCCGCGCGCTTCTCCAGGGGAACGTCCTTCAGGGCGGCGAGGAGCTTGGCGTTGTTCTCGGCGTCCGTGGCATGCTCCCCGGCGTAGCGGGCGGAATAGACCCCCGGGGCGCCGTCAAGCGCGTCCACGCACAGGCCGGAATCGTCGGCCACGGCGGGAAGGCCGGTGGCGGCGAGCACGGCCAGGGCCTTGATGCGGGCGTTTTCCGCGAAGGTGGCGCCGGTTTCCTCGATCTCCCCCACCTGGGGGAAGCCGTCGAGGCCGACGGCGGACAGGCCGCATTCCCGGAGCATCCTGGAAAGCTCGCGGATTTTTCCGTCGTTGCGGGTGGCGAGCACGAGGGTTTTTCCAGCGTGGGGCATGAACATTCCCTTTTGGTCCGGCGCCTTGGGAAGGGCCTTGCGAAGAAGCCCGGAATCCGGCGCGGGATCCGCGTTTTGTGTTTTTGAAAAGCCCATGATAGCCATGCCTTCACATCCAGGCAAGGAGGACGGCTGGGACTCGCCCCGCCGCGAAAAAATGAAAGAAACCAAGGTTTACGCCATAAGCCTCGGCTGCCCGAAAAACCGGGTGGACGCCGAGGCCATGCTGGGGTCCATCCCGGGCGGCATGCGGGCGGTGGACGCCCCGCACGAGGCCGATCTGGTCCTCATCAACACCTGTTCCTTCATCCGCCCTGCGGTGGAGGAGTCCCTGGACGCCATCCTTGAAATGATTGAAACCCTGCGGGATCTTTCACCGAGGCCTCTTCTGGCCGTGACCGGCTGCCTGCCCGGCCGCTACGGCGAGGATCTCAAGAAGGACCTGCCGGAAGTGGATTTCTGGGGCGTTCCCTCCGAGCTGTCCCTGTGGTCCCGGCGCATCGGCCAGGCGCTTCACCGCGAGGAACAGGCCCGGTCCGGACGGCCCGGGCGCGCCGTGAGCACGGCGCCCGGCTTCGCCTACATGAAGATCAGCGACGGCTGCGACCACGCCTGCAACTACTGCACGATCCCGTCCATTCGCGGACCGCTCAAAAGCGAGAGCGTGGACGGCCTGGTGGCCGAAGCCGAGGCCGTGCTGGCCACGGGCCGCAAGGAACTGGTCCTGACGGCTCAGGACCTCACCGCCTACGGCCGGGACTTAAAGGACGGAACCAATCTCCTGCGCCTGGTGGAAAAGCTGGCCGCCCTGCCCGGGCTCAAATGGCTGCGGCTCATGTATCTCTACCCGTCCGGGCTGACCCCGTCCTTTCTTTCCGCCCTGCGGGATGTCGGACCGCCCCTTCTGCCCTATTTCGACATCCCCTTCCAGCACGTCCACCCGGACGTGCTGAAGGCCATGGGCCGCCCCAAATCCGCTGACGCCGAGACCGTGACGGCCCGCGTGCGCGAGGCCTTTCCCGGCGCCGCCATCCGCACCACCTTCATCGTGGGCCATCCCGGCGAGACCGAGGCGCGTTTTCAGGCGCTGTACGATTTCGTCGCCCGCGCCAAACTCGATCATGTGGGCGTGTTTCCCTATTACCCCGAGGACGGGACGCCCTCGGCCGCCGTGAAAAGCCGCGTCTCCATGAAGGAAAAGCTGCGCCGCCAGGAGGCGATCATGGGGCTGCAACAAACGATCAGCGCAAAAAAGCTCGCGGCGCGCGTGGGCGAGGAGCTCGACGTCCTGGTGGACGCGCCCCATCCCGAATGGGACGGCCTCTATCTGGGCCGGACCTGGTTCCAGGCGCCCGAGGCGGACGGCGTGACCTACGTGAGCGGCCCCGGGGTCTTCCCGGGCAAACTCGTCAAGGCGTCCGTCATCGAAGCCAGGGATTACGATCTGACGGCGCTGGTCTGAAAAACGGAGCCGGGAGAAAATGCGGGCCGAAATGCCTTTGCATTTCTTCCCGGCTGGCCGTATCATCTTTTCGCCCGCTCGAAGGGGCTTGCGCAAAACCGGTCACGACCGGCCCGCCGGATTTCCTCTTGCAATTTCAAGCTATTGACCTTGCTTCCGCGTAACCGGCGCCGCACGGGCCGTTTGTGTTTTTCCGCGCGTCAGGGGGCCGCAACTCCTTGACGGACCGAAAGATGTTGTCAGGCGCGGCCCTTTCTGGTAGGAGACTTAATCCTTTTACAGGACAGATTGTGTTGGAGGTCAACTCATGGAAAAAACTACGGAAATGAACAATGAACACTCAAACCCGATGGATATGGACGTCAATTTCGAAGACGCCCTTGAAAATTATCTGAACGAGGATTTCGGGGATATGGAGGAAGGCTCCATCATTCCCGGCGTCGTCGTCAGGGTGGACAAGGACCACGTTCTGGTGGACGTGAACTTCAAGTCCGAAGGTCAGATCCCGGCTTCCGAATTCCGCAACGCCATTGGCGAAATGACGGTCAACGTCGGCGATCAGATCGACGTGTACGTCGTCAACAAGAATGAATCCGAAGGCACCATCACGCTGTCCCGCGAGCGCGCCAAGCGGATGCAGCTTTTCGATAAATTGGAAGAGCTTCAGGAAAAAGACGACGTCATCAAGGGCAAGATCCTGCGCCGCATCAAGGGCGGCTACACCGTGGACCTGGGCGGCGTCGAAGCCTTTTTGCCCGGTTCCCACGTGGATCTGCGCCCCGTCCCTGACATGGACGCCCTGGTCAACCAGGAATTCGAATTCCGCGTGCTCAAGATCAACCGCCGCCGCAGCAACGTCATCGTCTCCCGCCGCGTTCTTCTGGAAGAACGCCGCGACGCCATGCGCAAGGATCTCCTGAAGACCCTGGGCGAAGGCCAGACCGTGACCGGCAAGGTGAAAAATATCACCGAATACGGCGTGTTCGTGGACCTGGGCGGTCTCGACGGCCTCATGCACATCACGGACA
>CALGYO010000090.1 GCA_937934715.1 uncultured Desulfovibrionaceae bacterium
AGTGCGCGGGCGGCTTCCTCTTCGATTATTACAACTCCCATCAGGACATCTCCCATGGGCTTTTTTCCACCGACAGGGTGGAGTACGCCTTCGAGTGCCCCTGGACCAGACCCGGCGCCGAACCGCACCCCAAGGAAGCCTACCCGGAATTCAGCGAGCTGCGGGCCTGCATGCGCCTGACGGCCACGGTCTGGCTCGCGCCGTTCGATTTCGGCATCAAGCAGCGCGTAACCCTGTATTTCATCCCGGCCTTGAGCAACCCGGGATTCATGGAAATCAAAGTGGAGCTGGAGCGCCTGGCCGGCGAGGCGGGCATGTGGAAACGCCTCAACAAGGGATTTCTCAACGACCTGCGCAAGCAGCTGCTCATCTGGCGTTCCCTTGACGAGGCGGCGCGGTATTCCTACGAACAATCCATTGTGACATCCTATCCGGAATAATTCCGTGAGGATACGGCGAGGGAGGGAGGACATCCCCCCGCGCCGGATACGGCGTCCCTTAAAGGACGCCAAGCGGGCGGCGCACACGGCGCCGGAGGCGAAACATGACGCAAACCATCCGGCTGAGGGCAGTGCTTCTGGGGCTCGTCTTCGGGCTCGCCATCTGCCTGTGGACCCCCTACAACAACCTCTATCTCGGGGCCACGCCCATGGCCGGGGGGCATTTCCCCCTGGCGCCCTTTTTCATCCTGGTCTGGCTGACGCTTCTGGCGGCCGGGATCGGCAAGTTGTTTCGCATGCGCCCCATCCTGTCCGGCATGGAGCTTCTGACCTCGTGGATCATCATGGTGGTGGTTTCGGGCATCGCCTTCACCGGACTGGCCCGCACCTTTTTCATCAACCTGACCGCGCCCTTTCATTTCGCTTCCGTGGGCAACCGCTGGGCCGAAACCCTCCAGCCCCTTTTGCCGGAGGCCTGGCGTCCGAGCGATCCCGGCGTCATCGAGTCCCTGTACAACGGTCTGGAAGGCGGCTACCGCCAGCCCTGGAGCGAGGTGCTGGCCCATATCCCCTGGAGCGCCTGGGCCGGGCCGCTGACCGCCTGGGCCGCCTTCATCCTCTTGTGCTATTTCATCATGGTCTGCCTGGTGAACCTCTTTTCGCGGCAGTGGATCTCCAACGAGCGCATGAATTTCCCGTTGCTCCAACTTCCCAACATCATGGAAGATTCATTGGAGCAGGGGGGGCTGGCCGGTTTTTTCCTCAACCACTACTTGATCATGGGCGTCCTCGCCAGCGCGCTGTTGCACGCGGTCAACGGCTGGTCCTTCTATGATCCGAGCATCCCGCAAATCCCGACCCTGTTCCTGGCCGGACCGTATTTCCCCACCACCGGCCTTTTTTCGGGATTCTACAAGCTCAAGATCTACATCTACCCGGCTTTCATCGGCTTCGCCTACCTGACCTCGCGCCAGATCTCCTTGAGCTTCTGGGTCTTTTTCCTTCTGGGCGGGCTGCTCTACGGCGTGTTCAACGTCATCGGCTACCAGATTCCCTCGGCGGCCCTGGGCGTGACCTTCGGGCCCACCCTGACCACGCCCGAGGAAACCCAGATGATCGGGGCCTACGGCGTTTTTTTCCTGTTCATCGTCTGGCTGGCGCGCTTCCATCTGACCGCCGCCGTACAGGCCGCCTTCGGCATGCGCAAGGAACCCCTGGAAAGCCCGGAATGGTTCTCCACCAGGCTGTCCTTCTGGGGCCTTATTCTCGGCGGAGCGGCCCTTGTGGCCTGGTGCGCCCACTATGGCATGCCCGTCATCCCGGCCATCCTGCTGCTGGCCATCTTCTTCATCGTCATGCTGGTGGCCACCCGCATCATCTGCCAGGGCGGCATCGCCTATTTCACCCTGACCGCCGCGCCCACGGACGGTCTTCTGGCCTTTTTCGGCTCCGGATTTTTCACCAACATCGGGCTCATGATGGGCGCGGTCATGCAGAAGGTTCTGTTCGTGGACCTGCGCGAATCGCTCATGCCTTCCCTCATGCACGCCTCCAAGGTGGGGGAAGGGGCGAAGAACCGCAAAATGCTCTTCTGGGGCGTGGCGGCGGCCCTTGTCCTGGCCGTGGCCGCCTCGTTCGCCGCCATGCTGGCCCTGTGCTACAAGTACGGCCTGCGCGATCTGCAGGTGGAATGGGAAACGAGCACAGTGACCACGGTCTACGAGAACGTCCAGCGCCTCATCGAGGCGCCAGCCATGGCCAACGACTGGATCATCGGCTTTTCCATCGCGGGCGCCGTGGTCATGCTGGCCCTGGTCATCTGCTACCAGCGCTTCTACTGGTGGCCCATCCATCCCATCGGCTACCTGACCATGTACAGCTCGGCCATGCGCATCCTGTGGTTCAGCTTTTTCGTGGGCTGGCTGTGCAACCATCTCACCTTGCGCTACGGCGGCGTGTCCTTGTACCGCAAGGTCCGCTTTCTGTTCATCGGCTTCATTCTGGGCGATTTTCTCATGGGCGGCCTGTTCGCCGTCATCGGCATCTTCATGGGCCAAAGCTATCTGGTGCTGCCCAACTGACCGGCGGCCGGACGAGTGTGGGAAGACATTGCGTGAGAGACATGTAACTCGGCGGAGTTTTTCCGAAAGCCGCATGCGCGGGTTTCGTCAACGCGACACGAAGCAGGCCCGGGACGCCGTCTCTTTGGAGAAGGGATGTACGACGACAAGGAATTAAAGGAATATCGGGATCTTCTGCCCCAGCCGGACCATTTCGAGGAAGGGTTCGACTGGAAGACCATCGTGGGCGCGGTCTTCATCGGCTTCCTCATGATGCCGGGCAGCATGTATCTGCAGCTGGTCATCGGCACGGGCATCGGTCCGGCCGCCCGGTGGGTGACCATCATCCTGTTCGCCGAAATCGCCAAGCGGGCCTATACCGAGCTCAAACAGCAGGAAATCTTTCTCTTGTACTACATGGCCGGCGCGGCCATGGCCTCGCCGTTCCAGGGGCTTTTGTGGAACCAGTATCTGGTGCAGTCCGACGCCGCCAAGATGCTCGGACTGGCCGAATACATCCCCACCTGGGTGGCCCCGGCCGCGGGCTCGGAATCCATCCTGGAACGCACCTTCTTCCACCGGGACTGGCTCATCCCCATCCTCATTCTGGTCGGCTCCCAGATCGTCCAGCGCATCGACCATTTCGGCCTGGGCTACGCGCTCTACCGGATCACGTCGGATGTGGAAAAACTGCCGTTTCCCATGGCGCCCGTTGGCGCCCTGGGCACCATGGCCCTGGCCGAATCCACCGAGGACAAGAAGACCGGCTGGAAATGGCGGGTCTTTTCCATCGGAGGCATGATCGGACTGGTCTTCGGCGCGATCTACGTTCTTTTCCCCGTGCTCTCGGGGCTCATCTTCACGGAATCCATACGGCTCATCCCCATACCGTGGGTGGATTTCACCCGAAACACCGAGTCCTTCCTGCCCGCCGTGGCCACGGGCATCCAGCTGGACCTGGGACTGGTGTTCACCGGCATGGTCCTGCCTTTCTGGGCGGTCATCGGCGGTCTTTGCGGGCTCATCATCACCTTCGTGGCCAACCCCGTCCTGTACAAGCACGGCATCCTGCACCGCTGGCACCAGGGCATGGGCACGGTGGACACGGTCTTCGCCAACAATTTCGACTTCTACATGAGCTTCGGCATAGGGCTTGGTCTGGCCATCGGCGTCATCGGCGTCTGGTTCGTGGCCAAGTCCTTCGGCAAGCACGGGGGCGGAGCGGGCTACAAGGCGCTTTTCACCTCCAACAAGGCCAGGGGCGACATCAACTTCTGGGTCTCCATCGGCATCTACGTCTTTTCGACCATCGCCTACATCCTGTTTTGCCTGTGGCTGGTGCCCAATTTCCCCTGGATCTTCTTCATCCTCTACGGCTTCATCTATACCCCGGTCATCTCCTACATCACCGCGCGCATGGAGGGCATCGCCGGCCAGTTCGTCTCCCTGCCCCTGGTGCGCGAGGCCAGCTTCATCGCGGGCGCCAAATTCTTCGGCTATCAGGGCATCGAGATCTGGTACGCGCCCATTCCCATCCACAACTACGGCAAGGCCACGGTGGATTTCCGCGAGATCGAACTGACCGGCACCAGCCTGCGCGGCATCATCAAGGCCGAGATCGTGGTTTTTCCGGTGGTCATGGTGGCCAGCTTGCTTTTTTCCCAGTTCATCTGGCAGCTGGCCCCCATCCCCTCGGCCAGCTACCCCTACGCCCAGGAGCTGTGGCATCTGCAGGCCCTCAACACCCTGCTCATGCAGACCTCCACCCTGGAGGGCAATTCGCTCTTTTTCCAGGCCTTAAACGGCTGGGTGGTTTCGTCCGGGCTTGTCTTCGGCCTTGTCACCTATTTCCTGCTCTCCATCTTCGGCCTGCCCATCCTTCTGGTCTACGGCGTGGTGCGCGGGCTGGGACAAAGCATCCCCCACGGGCTCATTCTGGAAGTGGTGGGCGCCTTTCTCGGTCGCTACTATTTCCTCAAGCGCTACGGGGCCATGTGGCGGCAATACGCGCCCGTGCTCCTGGCCGGATTCTCCTGCGGCATGGGACTCATGGGCATGTTCTCCATGGGCTGCACCCTCATCATGAAGTCCCTGGGCAAGCTCGCCTACTGACCGCGCCAACCCTTTACCCGTATACAAAAGGCCTGGGACATCCGCCCCAGGCCTCAGCATGATGACAAAGTCCTCTTGCTCAGACTGCTGAAAAGGTTCGAGCGCAAGGCGCGAAAAAAAGCCAGGGCCGACGCGTAGCTCAATACGTGAGGGTCTGGCTTTTTTGAAGCAACGCAGCGATTGGGCCTTTGTCAGCAGTCTGAGGCCTGGGACATCCGCCCAGGCCTTTTCGCTTCATGAAGGGATGAGATCAGGCGGCCGCGAGCAGGGCGGACGCGCCGCCGGTGGCGTCGACGCCCGGCGCGACCACGGGGAGAGCTTCCGCGAAGACGGAGAACCAGGACCACTGCGTGGGCGCGTATCCGGCGCTCAGATATTCCTCCACCGTGTAGGTCTCCTTGACGCCCACCGTGGAATTCTTGTTCAGCACGAACTCGCTCATGCCGTAATCGAACAGGGGGTTGCCCCAGTCGTAGGTGTAGCCCAGACCGGTCCAGGGGTAGGAATCGCCGCCGCTATTGGCGTAGATCCAGGAAAGCCTGCCGTCGTACCAGTCCGCGTAGTTCTGGCCCGTACTCAGGACATAGGACGTGGAAGGCGGGCCCGAGCCGCCCGTGGGGTCGGTGATGTCAGGATTGGCGGAAGGACGGAAGAGATCGTCCGGATCGACCCACAATTCCACGATAAGGTCGTTTTCGCTGTCCGGCGTCAGGCCGAGCAGTTCGTCCAGCCGGCCGGACAGCTCGTCCTCGGGCGTCACTGTCATGGCGAAAGAGTTCTTCAAATCCGGCGAGGCGGTCAGCCACAACTCCACCCCCACCAGGACGTCCTCGCCCTCATGCCCTTCGTAGGCGCTGTGATAATCGGTGAAAAGGACCATGAGCACGCGGCTTTCGCCCGGAACGCCTTCCCAGGTCAGCGCCGGATTGGAGGCGTCGATGACCGTGAGCCAGTTCACCGCCTCGGCCGCTCCCATGACCGAGGCGTCGTCCACGGCGGCCTGATAGATCAGGTCCACGGACGCGGTTTCGCCGGTGGCGGGCGGATACTTGACGAGCAGGTCCGCGCTGGGAACGGGCGTACAGTTCCAGTCGCCGGAAGAAATGGAGTACATGACCTCGCCGGGCATAACGCGTCCCTCCAGGGCCGGACGTCCCTTAGGCGGGCGTCCTTTTCGGCATCATTAGCCGCGATTCGGGAAAAAACGCAATGGGGTGGGAACACATAATGATGCGCCCCGGAGGCATCGCGGCCTGCGCCCGCACGGCCGCCCTTCGCGGCCCGGACATGGCTTTGCCAGGGCGGCGGCGAGCAGGAAAGGGCAGGGGTTCTTGCCGTCCGCCGGACGGATGATTAGCGCTTGACCTTGACGCGTGAATGCATCTAAAAGATTCGTTTGCACAGCGGGGGGGGCCGCCCGGTATTCGCCCCGATGCCCGGCGATGTCCGCAACCCCCTGAATAGAATTTGAATCCGGCCCTTGACATTGACGCGCGGCGACTTATTCAGTTCAAAGTGTTACGTCGGGGCCGCAAATCGCCGACTTTCATTTTCTTTCCAGGAATCCTACCCCAAGGAGCGCGTATGGCCCGCATTACCGTTGAAGATTGCCTGCAAAACATCAACAACCGTTTTCTCATCGTGCAGATGGCCATCAAGCGGGTGAAGCAGTACCGCGAAGGTTACGATCCGCTGATCGAATGCAAGAACAAGGAAATCGTCACGGCCCTTCGCGAAATCGCCGCCGGCGAGGTCCTGCCCGCCGAATCCATCGAGGAAGCGGGGATCGTGCTTGACTCCTAACCTCAACGACCATTTTTCTTCGATGCTCATATGACGCGCCAGGACTACTACGAAGTGCTCGGGGTTCCCAGGGAGGCCTCGGACGAGGAAATCAAGAAAGCCTATCGCCAGATGGCTTTCAAATACCATCCCGACCGGAACCCGGACGACCCCGAGGCTGAAGGAAAGTTCAAGGAGGCCGCCGAAGCCTATGAAGTGCTTCGCGACCCCAACACCAGGGCCCGTTACGACCGCTACGGCCACGAGGGCCTTGGCGGCAACGGGTTTGGCGGATTCAGCTCCAACGAGGACATCTTCAGCACCTTCTCCGACATCTTCGGAGAGTTCTTCGGCTTCGGCGGCCAGCGTTCCAGAGGACCGCGCGCCCAGGCCGGTTCGGACCTGCGCTATGACCTGACGGTCTCCTTCCGCGACGCGGCCAAGGGCGCCGAGGTGGATCTCAAGATCCCCAAGGAAGTTCCCTGCGCCGCCTGCAAGGGCACGGGCGCCGAGCCCGGAACCCAGCCCGAGACCTGCCGCCAGTGCGGCGGAGCGGGGCAGGTGCACCAAAGCCAGGGTTTTTTCCGCATCGCCGTCACCTGCCCGGTCTGCCGCGGCCAGGGCAAGGTCATCGCCACGCCCTGCAAGGCCTGCATGGGCCGGGGCGTCACCCAGGAAACGCGCTCGCTCAAGGTCAAGATTCCCGCCGGAGTGGACGACGGGAACCGTCTGCGCCTGCGCGGCGAGGGCGAGGCCGGACGCAATGGCGGTCCTTCCGGCGATCTCTACGTGGTCATTCATGTGGAGAAGGACGAGATCTTCGAGCGCCACGGCCAGGAACTGGTCTATCGGACCGAAATCTCCATGGTCCAGGCCGCCCTGGGGCACAAGATCGAAGTGCCCACCCTGGAGGGGACCGAGGTCATGGATATTCCCAGGGGCGCCCAAAGCGGGGCGGTCTTTTCCCTGCCCGGCCTCGGCATGCCCTATCCGGGAAGGTCCCAGCGCGGCGACCTGTTGATCGAGGTGACCGTGGTCACGCCCAAGAACCTGACCAAACGTCAGGAAGAGCTTTTACGCGAATTCCAGGAACTGGAAGAAAAAAAGCCCATGAAAAAGGTCAAAAATTTCTTCAAGAAAGCCAAAGAGGCCATGGGAGGCCATGCATGAAACGCATTTCCCTTCTCGCCGCCGTCTTCGCCGCTGTCCTTCTTTTCGCCCCGGCGGCATCCTTCGCCGACGCCAGAACCGACTTCTCCGAGGCCATGAAGGCCGTCTCCAAGGGCGACGCCACCACGGCCATCGACATTTTGACCCGGATCGTCGATTCCGGCGAGCAGGTCGATCCCAGGAACATGGCCAGCGTCTACAACATGCGGGGCATGTGCTACGCCGCAAAGTCGGAAAACGAAAAAGCCATGAACGATTTCAACAAGGCTTTGGAGCTTGACCCCAACCTGGCCGAAGCCTTGGGCAACCGCGCCTTCTTGTGGCAGACCATGGGCGACGTGGAAAAAGCCAAGGAAGACGCCAAGGCCGCCAAGCGCATCGATCGCAAGGTGGACGTTCCGGAGTTCAATTAACCCCAAAGGTCCTGATTCATGTCCGACGACGCCTTGAGCCATTTCGACGCTTCCGGAAACGCCCGCATGGTGGATGTGGGACAAAAGGAGATCACCCGCCGGGTGGCCATCGCCGCCTCGGAGGTGGTCCTTTCTCAAAGCACCATGCGCCTTTTGAAGGAAGCGGCCCTGCCCAAGGGCGACGCGCTGCTCACCTCCAAGATCGCGGGCATCATGGCGGCCAAAAAGACCGCCGACCTCATCCCCATGTGCCATCCCCTGGGACTTTCCTACGCCGATGTGCGTTTCGAAGTCGACGAGGCGGCCTGCGTCATCCGCATCGAGGCCGAGGCGGCCACGGATTCCAAGACCGGCGTGGAGATGGAAGCCATGACCGCCGCCACGGTGGCCGCGCTCACCCTCTACGACATGTGCAAGGCCGTGCAGAAGGACATCGTCATCAAAAACACCCGGCTGCGTTACAAAAGCGGCGGCAAGTCCGGGGTGTTCCAGGCGGATTGAGCCGGATTTTCTCAGACGGCAAAAGTAACGCCGGGACGCGATCGCGCCCCGGCGTTTTTGTTATTTGCGGAAGGGAAAGGGCGGTTAGGCCATGGCCTCGGGAAAGAGCTCGGCGGCCATTTCCCGCAGCTTGTATTTCTGGATCTTGCAGCTGGCTGTCATGGGATATTCCTTCAGGAAAGCCACGTACTTGGGAATCTTGTGCCAGGCGATCTGGCCCCGGCAGAAATCGCGCACGTCCTCGGGCGCCATTTCCACGTCCTGTTTCAGGATGATGAAGGCCCCGACCTCCTCGCCGTATTTCCGGCTGGGAACGCCCGCCACCTGCACGTCCTGCACCCCGGGCATGGTGTAGAGGAATTCCTCGATCTCGCGCGGGTAGATGTTTTCCCCGCCGCGAATGATCATGTCCTTGAGGCGCCCGGTCACGGCCACGTAGCCGTTGTCGTCCATGGTCCCGAGATCTCCCGAGCGCAGCCAGCCGTCCTTGGTGATGGCCCTGGCTGTGGCCTCGGAGTTGTTGTAGTAGCCCTTCATGACCGAATAGCCCCGGCAGCAGATTTCGCCCTGGACCCCATGCGCGCATTCCTCGCCCGTTTCGGGATCAAGGATGGCCACCTCGATGTGGGGCAGAGCCTTGCCCACGCTGGCCACCCGGTATTCCAGAGGATCGTCCGGCGTGGTCTGGGTCATGACCGGCGAATTCTCGGTCAGGCCGTAGCAGATGGTGATCTCCTTCATGTACATCTTGTCCATGACCTTGCGCATGATCTCCACCGGGCAGGGGGAGCCGGCCATGATGCCCGTGCGCAGGGAGGAATAGTCGAACTTGTCGAAAAGCTTGTGTTCGAGCACGGCGATGAACATGGTGGGCACGCCGTAGAGGGCCGTGCATTTTTCCTGGTCCACCGAGGACATGACCTGGATGGGGTTGAAGGACTCCAGAATGACCATGGTGGAGGCGTGGGTGACGCAGGCCATGACCCCGAGCACGCAGCCGAAGCAGTGGAAAAGCGGCACCGGCAGGCACACCCGGTCCTTGTGGGTGAAGCGCTGGCGCTCGCCGATCCAGTAGCCGTTGTTCAGGATGCTGTGGTGGGTGAGCATGACGCCCTTGGGAAAGCCGGTGGTGCCCGAGGTGTACTGCATGTTCACCACGTCGTGGCAATCGAGCGTGGCCTGGCGGGCCTTGTAGTCCTCGTCCGAGATCATCCGGCCGAGCCCGAGGATTTCCGGGATGGAATACATGCCCCGGTGTTTCTCCGGTCCCAGAAAGAGCACCCGCTTCAGATGGGGGAAGGTCGCGCTTTTCACCGCGCCGCGCTGCATGGTCCGCAGTTCCGGAGCGAGATCGTAAAGGATCTCGATGTAGTCGGAATCCCGGAAGCCGTCGATGATGAAAATGTTCTCCGATTCGGAGTGCGAGAGCAGGTATTTGAGCTCGTTGCGCTTGTAGTTGGTGTTCACCGTGAGCAAGATGGCCCCGATCTTGGCCGTGGCGTACTGCAGGGCCACCCAGTAGGGCACGTTGGTGGCCCAGACGGCCACCTTTTCACCCTTGGCCACTCCGAGGGCCATGAGCCCCTTGGCCAGGTCATCCACCAAGGCGCCGAATTGCTTGTAGGTCAGCCGAAAATCCCGGTCCACGTAGACGAGGGCCTCGTTGTCCGGGTGTTCGGCCACGACCTGGTCCAGAAGCTGGCCGAGCGTGATGTCGCGAAGGTCAGACGTGGTCATGTCGCTTCCTTTATTCAGGCAGGTAGAGCACGGCGTGCATTTCCGCCTTGTCCACATCGCCGCAGCCGACGTAATGCGGCATGATGGAATTGAAATAGATGCTGTCGCCGGGGCCGAGCAGGTAATGATCCTTGCCGAGGATCACTTCCACCTCGCCGCGCACCACCACGATGAATTCCTCGCCCTCATGGGAAGACAGGCTCTTGTCGCTGTTGGCATCCGGGTAGGCTTCGATGAAAAACGGCTCCATGTGCCGGTCGCTCTTCCCGGCGCCCAGGGAATGGAAAACCATGTTCACGTGCTTGGAGGAGCTTGCGCGCGCGCCCGTCTCGTCTTCCTTGACGTCGCTCAAGCGGCACACGCACATGTCGTTGCCGAGTTCGTCGTCCATGAAGGTGCCGAGCCGCACGCCGAGCGCCCGTGAAATCTTGAGCAACGGCCCAAGGGAAGGGGATGCGTCGTCGTTTTCCAGCTGTTCGATGAACCGGGGGTCAAGTCCCGTACGCGAGGCAAGCTCCTCGCGGCTGATCTCCTGAAGCTCACGAAACGCTTTCACGCGCTCGCCAAGTTTTTTTTCTTCCATGCCCACCTCGCCTGGTTTGCATCCCGGAAACGCCCCCGCGCCTTTTCGGAATGGTTGAACGATCCGTTTTCCCGTCATGGCCGGCACGGACATAAGGAAAGGGCGGGTCCCTACTTCGCCCGCCCGATCTTGGTCCATGCTTCAGCAAAAAATCAATATACGCAAAGAGCGCCGCCGACTCCAGAAAAAAGTGAAAGCAAGCGCACGCGGGAATAATTTCTTTTGACAATCCAAGCCATTTGGGAAAAGTGAAAGGTTTCAAAACGGGGACCGCTTTTTCCGACTAACACGCGACGTGAACCAGGAGAAGGGTATGAGCAACGGCATCGGACCGATCAAGGACATCGCCATGCGGCTGCGGGGCATCCGGGAAGTGACCGACCTCAGTCCTGAGGAGCTGGCCGGCAAGACTGGCGTAACAGCGGACAAGGTTACGGAATACGAGGCTGGGGAAAAGGAAATCCCGGTAAGCTACCTCTACAAGGTGGCCAAGGCCTGCAACGTGGATCTCACGGCGCTTCTAACCGGCGGCGAGGCCCACCTGAAAACCTACTCCCTGGTGCGTTCCGGCAACGGCCTGGGCGTGGACCGCCGCAAGGCCTACAACTACCAGAGCCTGGCCTACCGGTTCCACAACCCGTCCATGGAGCCCTTTCTTGTGACCGTGCCGCCGAGAGACGCCCTGGACCTCGAAGCCAACAGTCATCTGGGGCAGGAATTCATCTACCTCCTCAAAGGACGCATGGAAATCAAGCTCGGTGATGAAACGGTGGTCATGGAACCCCATGACAGCCTGTATTTCGATTCCAGAACGCCGCATTGCATGCGCGGCCTCGATGGTCTGGAAGCCCAGTTCCTGGACGTGATAATCTAGAAAAACGCAAAGGCGGCCAAACGCATGAAGATAGAGAAACTTTCCCCGAAATCCAGCGCGGAATTCAAGGAACAGTTCCACCTGGACGTTCCGGAAAACTACAATTTCGCCTTCGACTTCCTGGACGCCGAGGCGGCCGCGGACCCGACCCGTCCCGCCATGCTCCACGTGGATACCAACGGCAACCGCCGGGACTTCGATCTGGCCTATTTCAGCCGCGAATCCTCCAAGGCGGCCAACGCCCTGACCAAGCTGGGCTTAAAGCGCGGCGACCGGGTCATGGTCATCCTGTACCGCCGGGTGGAATGGTGGGTGACCATCCTGGCCCTGCACAAGATCGGCGCCGTGCCGGTTCCCTCGCCCAATCTCCTCACCGTACACGACATTGATTTCCGGGTGAACTACGCCAAAATCAAGGCCGTGGTGGTGGAGGACTCCATCACCGAACGCATGGTGGAAGCCAAGACCAAGTGCCCCTCGCTGTCCATCATGGTCCAGGTGGGCGAGGGCGCCCTGCCCGAAGGCTGGGCCTCCTACGACAAAATCCTGGCCGAAGCCCCGGACGTCTTCCCCAGGCCGGACTACAAGCCCGGCGGAGACGATCCCATGCTCATCTTTTTCTCGTCCGGCACCACGGGCATGCCCAAGATGGTGGAGCACACCTACGCCTACCCCCTGGGGCATTTCACCACCGGCGTCTACTGGCATGACCTCAATCCCGGGGACGTGCATCTGACGCTCGCGGACACGGGCTGGGGCAAGGCGGTCTGGGGCAAATTCTACGGCCAGTGGATGGCCGGGGCCAACGTGGCGGTATGGGATTTTCGCGGTAAATTCGTCCCTGCCGAACTGCTGGAGGTGCTGGCCGCCCATAAGATCACCTCCTTTTGCGCGCCCCCCACGGTCTACCGCTTCCTCATCCGGGAAGACCTCAAGAAGTACGACCTGTCGGCCCTGCGCCATTGCACCACGGCGGGCGAGCTTTTAAACGACGGCGTGTTCAAGGCCTGGAAGGCGGCCACCGGGCTTCCGATCTACGAAGGCTACGGCCAGACCGAAACCTGTCTGCAACTGGCCACCTTTCCGTTCATGAAGCCCAAGCCCGGCTCCATCGGCAAGCCCACCCCGGGCTGGGACCTGGTTCTCATGGACGACAAGGGGAACCCGTGTCCCCCGGGCGTGGAAGGGGAGATCTGCATCAAGCTCGGCAAGGGCCGGAACCTGGGGCTTTTCATCGGCTATCTGGACGAACCGGAAAAGACCGCCAGCGTCATGCACGACGGCTACTATCAGACCGGCGACAAGGCCTGGGTGGATGAGGACGGGTTTTACTGGTTCCTGGGCCGCACGGACGACCTCATCAAGAGCAGCGGCTATCGCATCGGGCCCTTCGAGGTGGAGAGCGCGCTCATCACGCATCCGGCCGTGGTCGAGGCGGCGGTGACGGGCGTGCCCGACCCGGTGCGCGGCCAGGCGGTCAAGGCCACGTTGGTGCTGGCGGCTGGGTACGAGCCATCGGACGAGCTGGTGAAGGAACTGCAGAACCATGTGAAGAAGGAGACCGCGCCGTACAAGTACCCGCGCATCATCGACTTCACCAAGGAGCTGCCCAAGACCATCAGCGGCAAGATCAAGCGCGCGGAAATCCGCGCCAAGGATACCGGACAGGAATAGGGACGAAAGCGCCCTCGCATCAAATACTCGAAGGGAGACGGCGAGCCGTCTCCCTTCGTCATTTCTTTCTCGGATAAAGGCGGCCTGATCAAAAACGGCGTAGAGCCTTTCCGCCTTGGCCTCGAGGCGTCATTCGGCGCGTTCAACATTCGCAAGACGCAAAACGTATCTGGCGTAGGGCGCTCCGGCTATCGGCTCCAAATCCCTGTCCTTGACAAAGCCCATGCGCAGGTAGAGCGGCAAGGCGACCGTCATGATCCGGCTGGTATGCAGGCCGATATGCGCGGCGCCGTCTTTTATGGCTCTGCGGATGCAATCCTCCATGAGCCGCCGTCCGATGCCCATGCCCCGGCAGGCAGGACGCACGGCCAACATGCGGACCGAAGGCCATCCCTCCGGGAAAATAAGAGGGTCCGAGGCCTTGGGCGGCATGTAGACCACCGCCCCGAAAATCCGCGTTCCATCTTTCGCGACGATCAGCGCGCCTGTCTCGGACAGCCGGGACATCCGGCCGACGGCCGCCATGAGGCTCTCCCATTTTTCAGGATCGTAGCCGCCCTTAAGTCCCTGCCAAGCTTCCACCGCCAAGGCGTTGATCGCCTGGTGGTCTTCGGTTCGCGCGTCCGCGATCTGGTACCGCATTCTCTCGATCCTTCAGGGCTTTTCCGCCATCAAAGAAGGCGCGCCGCGTCATGCGGGGCATGACGCTCTGCAAGGTATTCGTTCACAGGGGAGAAAAGGGCGCCCCCGGCGACGGATGCGATGACGTGGAGCGCCGTCCCTGCCGCCATGGCCTCCCATCCGGCGCGGCCGGAAATGGGAATAATCAAGACGGCGCAGGCGTTTTTCGCAACGCCCCGGCGTTCAACGTGAAAAAACGGCGCTCAAAGCGGGGCGCTGAAGGGCATGTCCCTGAGGCTGGCGATCATGCCTTCGTCAACGCAACATGCGCCGGATTTCGTGAACCAGTGGTTCAAACTCCGGCAGGGGTTTGAGAAAAATGGCATTCGACACGTTGCGTTCCTGGACCATTGCCGTTGGGATCTGAAATTCAGGCGAGCCTGTGTACACAATGAATTTGAGGGCCGGCCAACGGTCCTTGGCCGCGCTGATGAATCCCTGACCATCCATGCCCGGAAGCCGCAAGTCGACCACAACGAGATCAACCCGGCGCCTTTTCAGATAATCAAGCGCGTCTTCGGCGCTTGACGCCTGCGCGACCTCAAAGTCTTCGTCCTCAAGGAAGATCGCCAGGCTGTCGCTGACCGGAATATCATCATCAAGAATCAGGATACGATGCGTCATGGGGCGGCTCCTCGGCCAAAGGAAGCGTAATGGTGAACCGCGTCCACTTGCCTGGGGCGGAATCGACCTCCAGGCATCCCTTATGTTGCTCGGTCACGATGAAATACGAAACGGAGAGGCCTAACCCGGTCCCCCTGCCCACTTCCTTGGTGGTGAAAAATGGCTCGAAGATTCTCTTACGGGTCGCTTCGTCGATGCCCGGTCCGTTGTCCGTGATTTCCACTACGGCCTTGGAACTCGTTTGTTTCACCCGGCAAATAAAGAGGGGCCGTTCCGATTCATACGCTTTTTCCACCATTGCTTCCGCGCCGTTTTTCAGCAAGTTCAGAAATACCTGCTGCATTTCGTTGCCGTCGCAATAGATGCGCGGCATTTTGGGGTCGTATTCCCGAATGATGTCGATTTTTCTGAAATCGTAATATTTCTTCAGGTTGTAATCGTTGGCGGCCAGTTCGAGCGTTTTGTCGAGGAGCTCAGCCAGATCGTTGTATTCATATTTTCTTTCAGTCTTGCGGCTGAAGCTAAGCATGTTGGATACGATCGTGGCCGCGCGGTTTCCTGACTCCCGAATCCCGTCGAGCATCTTGGGGATTTCCCTGCGACGGAGATATTCGCGGACGCTTTCCAACGATACGCCACACTCCTTGGCCGTGATTTCGTTCTTTTTCAGATCGCCAAAAATCCGTCTCCCAATGTTATGGGCGTATCCCAGAATCCCGGCCAAGGGATTATTGATTTCATGAGCCATGCCCGCAGCCAGGCCGCCCACTGACATCATTTTCTCCGACTGCACCATCATCTGCTCGAGATTGACGCGTTGCGTCACGTCATCGATGCGGATGACGGCGCCATCGATGCCATTGGCGACCAGGGGAAAGATGGTCACATCCTCGTGGCGCGCCTCGCCGTCCTCATTCCGGCTTTGGAGGGAGTTCGAGCAGACGGTCCGGGTGCGCATGGCCTCGCGTACGCGCTCCATCTGTTTGGCCAGGCGGGGAAAGACCTTGTCCAGCGGCTGCCCGATGGCGTCCTGGGCGGCGATCCGGCTGGCCCGTTCCGCCTCGACGTTCCACTGCGTTACCAGTCCTTCAGGACTTACGCCCACCAGCACGGACGGCATGGAATTGATGATGTTGGAAAGATAATTTCGTATCTGGGCCAATTCCGCTTCGGTCCGCTTGAGATCGGCGATGACCCGCGCCTGCTGGACATTTCGGTAGGCGATTTCTGAGAGTTGGTTGGCCAGAGTGAAGAGCACGTCAGCCACGTGTTCAAAGCGTTTTCGCGACATGGTCGTCACTTCGCGAAACGCATCCGCCGCTGCGTTCTCATCGGCTTCGATCTCGCGGGCATAGTTGCGGATCATATCCTCTGACTGCGTTTCGTCCCGGACCTGTCCGATCAACCAGTTGGCTATATGGCGTCCGCCCACGGAAATGCCGGCCCCGGCATCCCACAGCCCGCCGCTCAGGCACGGCTGAATAGCCGGCCCATCGCTTTTCAACCGGCCGATGGCGGCGTCGGAACGGTAACAATTGGCCCGCCCCTTCTCCGTCTTGCGGATGATGTCGTTACACAGGCGGCAGAAATTACTCGGCCGGGTTATGGGCGTGCCGTCGACGTGGGTGATGATGGAGGCCACGCCCGTGGCCCTGGCAAACTGGTCCTGCAGGCGTTGAAGGTCCTCAAGGTCGAACAGGTCTTCAAAGACGATGGTATCATCGCCGGTCAATGGCTTGGTCAGCGTGGACAGCCGTTTTTCCAGACTTTGCTCGGCGAGTTTTCGAGCGGTGATGTCTCGGGCGATGCCCAGAATGCCGACAAGGCGGCCCGCATCGTCGCGGATCGGCGTTTTTATGGTTTCGGCGAAAATCCTGGCGCCGGTGGCGGCGCTGATGATCCACTCCTCGTTGGTAGAGGGCGCATTCGCGGCGACGACCTGCTTGTCGTATGCGCGGTAGAAATCCGCTTGCTCCTTGTCTGAAAAGTCGTAATCCGTTTTGCCGATAATGTGTTCTTGCAAGGTTCCGAAAAACCGTTCAAAGGCCGCATTGCATGCCAGGAACACTCCCTCCGCATCCTTGAGCCAAACAAGGTCCGGGATGGCGTTTATCAAGCCGCGAAAATAGCTGTCCGGCATGGCTTGCAGCATAAAAAAACACTCAGTTATAAGTATGCACGCGTCTACCGTCCATAGGATCCCTGTCCTCCCCGCATGGGGATTATTCATTCAACATAGGAGTCGCGCCTCAAGTCCCGCTCGTTTGCTCAGGCGCGTCCGCTTTGAGCCGCAGCCGCTGATTCCCCGATTCGCTTGGCCACCCCTCCGGCTTGCCTGACAAACAAAACAAACAGGGGCGAATGCGCCATAACGAAGGCGAGCCGGCGTTTCGCCTCGCCTCAAGACCTTCAGACTATTTGAGCCTGTTTCCCGTATGAAACTTTTTTCGTAGGTTGTCCAGGCCGTTCCACTGACGGCGAGCGTCCGTCTTGGCGGCGCTCCTGACGGGCAGCGGTCATCTGATGCGATCCCAGATGATGCGGATGGCAGGGCGATTGTTTCCAAGACGGCCATGGATGAAAATCGCCGATGCGCTTACCGGCCGAAAATGCGTTGGAAGACCATGGCAATGGATTTAGACCGGCCTCCCGCGTCAAGAGAGCAATCCGCACACAGACTCGAGGCAAACGCAGCCAGAGACCGAGCTATTTCAGATGCAGGCGCCTCTTCCATGATGGTCTTTCCCGTTTGCGAACAGGCGGAGCATAATTTGAAGTCGCTGGGGATCGTCCAATAGATTTCAAGGTCCAGGGCCTTCTGCATGACGTCCAGATCCATGTTGGCGCGCTTGTCGAAGCGGTTGACTACGATGCGGATCTTGTTCCCCAAGGCGGGATCGAACTCCGTCAAGAAGCGGTGGAGGACTTGCAAGTTACGCAGACAGGAAACGTCCTGCTGACAGATGAGCAGTACGAAGTCCGAGGCAAAAAGATATTCCAGCTTGACCGGACTCAGGTTGGAACCCAGATCGAAGACGATGGCGTTGAAATTCTGGCAGGCGATGCCCAGAATCGCGGTCATGACCTCCGGCGTAGCCAGGGGGATGTCCTCGAATTTTTTGATCGGCGGCATCAGGCGCAGGCCGCTGGGGTGCGTTTCCAGAACATTCATGAACAGTGTGGCATCGAGCCGTTCACTTTCCCTGACCAGTCGGCCCAGGTCATGGGTCGGAGCCATGTTCAACAGCACATGGGCATCGCCGTAGGGTTGCTGCAAATCCATGAGCAACACAGGAGCAAGTTCCTTCGCCCGTTGAAGGGCGCAAGACAAATTGACGGCAAGGGTGGTTACCCCAACCCCGCCCTTGACTCCCAGAAGACTCACTCCCAGACAGTCGCGCTGTTCCTCGGATTCCAGCGGCGCGCGGCGCATGAGGAATTTTTCCAAGGAGCCGCGCAGTTTTTCCTCAGAAACGGGGGCGGTAATATACGCTCGCACGCCGCAATGCATGAGCTCAAGGATGCGGGGCGTGCTCGCGTCTTCGGAAATGATAAAGATCTCCAGCCCCCTGTTGATCTCCAATACTTTCGAGACGTCCTTATAGAGTTGTCCTGTCTTGTCGTTTGACTCCTTTATATAGATATCACAAGCGTAAGGGTTTGTTGGAATAATGCGGAACTCCTTGAAACTGGAGATGATCCGTTCGCATTTTTCCCGGGCTTCCTGCTCTGTGACGTCCAGAGAAATGCTGTATTTTCCACCCATATTCCCTCCGGCGAGGTCTGTGTAAAAATTATGCGTTTTCTCTTGAAGTCTTTCCAGGCCAATACGGCCGATGATGTCAAATTATACGAGTCGCTCCGCTTTGGCAACAGCACAGCCAGATGCGCTCAAGCGCTTTCGTTACGTCGCCATCCGTTGTCGTGTTCTTCTTCGGTCACATTAAGTCCTGGCAAAAGCCCGGAGTGAGACCTCCTTGATGCGAGCATCGCAGCCCCCAGCGTCCTCGGTCAGCGACAGGCGATCGGGGGACGGCAAGTCGAAAGGAAATACCGTTTCCAGGCTGGAAGAGAGAGCTGGCGCTTGGGGCGCGCCCGGCATGTTCGCCCCGCCTTTCGCGGCGCGATGTACCACCTCGATGTACCAGTGAGCGATTGAGGCGGAATCCAGGAGGAGAGGGCGGCCAGCGGGCCGGAAAAGAAAAAGGGGTTCCGGCATGTTACCGGAACCCCTTACATTCTCATGGTAGCGAGGGAGGGAATTGAACCCCCGACACTGCGGATATGAGCCGCATGCTCTAACCGTCTGAGCTACCTCGCCGTGTTTCCCCGTCGGGAAGTGGGTACTTACACATTCGCCTGACCTTTGGCAAGACCTTCCTGGCCCTCCCGGAAAAAAACTTCCTCATCCGTCACTCGTTTCCCAATCCGGACGGCTAGTTCGGCCAGAACAAAAACACCGCCGCAGCCAGAACGAAGCGGTACAAGGCGAACGGCCGCAGGGTCATCCGGCCGAGCATGGCGATGAAGGTCTTCACCGCCACCCAGGCCGAAATGAAGGAGACCACGAAGCCGATGGCCAGAACCGTCAAATCCGATGAGCTGAACAGCGCAGCGTTCTTGTAGAAATCATAGCCCGTGGCCGCGATCATGATGGGCACGGCCGCGATGAAGGAATACTCGGCCGCCAAGGACCGCTTGGCCCCGTAGATCATGCCGCCCATGATGGTGGCCGCGGAACGGGAAAAACCCGGCCACAGGGCCAGGCACTGGAATAATCCCACGAAAAGCGCCAACCCCGGCGTCACTTCGTCGAGGCTATAATAGCGGTTCTTCCGGGGCATGGCCTCCACCACCAGGATGGCCACGGCGCCAACGGCCAGGGCCAGGGCCACGGTGACCGGGCCGAAGAGATAGGTCTTGATGGCCTTGTGGGCGAAAAGCCCCACAAGCGAGGCGGGCAGGGAGGTGAGGGCCAGAAGAGAGAGCCCGCGCACGCCGGAAAAGCGCTTGCGGGGATTGTTGCGCAACAACCCGAAAAAGCGCTGGCGATACATGACCGCCACAGCCAGAATCGCTCCGAGCTGGATGATGATCTCGAAGCTGTCGGCCTTGGGGCCGGTGAAATCGAGCAGGTGCCCGGCCAGGATGAGATGGCCGGTGGAGGAGACCGGCAGAAATTCCGTAAGCCCCTCGACCAGGCCGAGGATGATCGCGCTGAGCCAATGTTCCATAATGAGACGCCTTGTTCGTCGTTACCGCGCGGATAAGCCGCGCGCATCGCCCCGGTCCGGCCGGGACGCCGTGGCCGCGGCATGGTCCCGCAAGGGCCGGGGGCGCCCTCGGGAAGGCCGGTAAATAGACCGCTCCCCGGCCGCGTTGCAAGAGAAACCTGGCTGGTGTAATGGAAAGCGGATTACAAAGGAGCGAACATGGCGACGATTATGCCCCAAGGGGAGCTCATGCGCAAAGCCGTGGCTTGGATCGGCGAGCGCCGCAAGGAAACCGGCGAAAGCCTATCCGTGGCTGTGGAAAAGGCGGCCATGCGGTTCAACTTGAGCCCCAACGACGTGGAATTTCTGAAAAAATTCTTCACCGAGCAGGCCGAGGCCTGATTCCGGTCCGGATCACGGCTCGCTGACGGGCGCGTCCTCCTCCTGGGAGGACGCGCCCCCTATGGTTTTCAGAAAAAGGCGCATGAGGGCGTCGCGCCCGGCGCCGGTCTTGCCGGAAAACAGAAGCGGCGCGCTTTGCGCAACCCCGAGGTCGCGCCATTCGTTTTTACGCTTGTCCCGTTCGTTCTGCTTGCATTTGTCTATCTTTGTCAGAACGAGGATGATGGGCAGGGCGAGCTCGCGCAGATAGGCCTGAAGCTCGAGGTCGAGCTTTTGCGGCGCCAGGCGGCAATCCACGATGGAAACCACGGCCCTGACCCAGGGATTGTTCTTCAAATAGGCGTCGATGAGCCGGGCCCATTTTTCCCGTTCGGTCTTTGAACAGCGGGCGTAGCCGTAGCCGGGGAAATCCACCAGATAATACCCATGGGGATCGACCCGGTAGAAATTGAGGCTTCGGGTTTTTCCCGGGGTGGCGCTGGTTTTGGCCAGGCCCTTGCGTCCGGCCAGACAATTGACCAAAGTGGATTTGCCCACGTTGGAACGCCCGGCCAAGGCGATCTGCGGGGCTTCCGGCAGGGCCATCTGGTTCGAAGCGAAGACGGTTTGCGTCAGGACCAGGGATTCGTTGGATGTCTTTTCTTTCATGGCGTATCGATATATAGGCGCGCTGCGGCAGGCGGTTTATTCAAGCGGCGCTTGAAGACAAGGCCGGGGAATTCCGGCGGTCCGTCAGGATACAGGAAGGAGGCGCGCATGCGCAAGTTCGTCATACTCGTGGTCAACGGACCGAATCTGGGATATCTCGGCAAGCGACAGCCGGAAATCTACGGGACCGAATCCATGGACGACCTGCCTGAGCTGGTGGGCGAGGTCCTGGGCCAGGAAAAGGCGGCCAGGATGGAATTCCAGTATTTCCAAGGCAATGGGGAAGGGGAAATCATCGATCGCCTGGAGCTTGCCTGGAAGGACGGCGTGGACGGGATCATCCTGAACGCAGGCGCCTATACCCACACAAGCCTGGCGCTGGCCGACTGTCTGGCCTGGATCGGCATCCCCTGCGTGGAGGTCCATTTAAGCAATGTGCTGGCTCGCACCGACGAACCCCTGCGCCAGATAAGCCACATCGGCAAGCGCGCCATCGGGGTGATCGCCGGATTCGGTCTTTCATCCTACGCCTTGGCGGCCCAGGCCTTATGGCTTTCTTTCATGAAAAATCAAAACGAGAAGAGAAAGGAGTAACGATGCTTTCAACGACCGATTTCAGGCGCGGCCTGAAAATAGAATTCGACGGCGTACCGTACGAAATCGTCGAGTTCCAGCATGTCAAACCGGGCAAGGGCGGCGCCTTCGTGCGCACCAAGCTCAAGAACATGCTCAACGGCCGGGTGGTGGAAAACACCTTCCGCTCCGGGGAAAAAGTCGGCAAGCCTGACATGGAAACCCGCGAGATGCAGTTTCTGTATCACGACGAGTCCGGGTTCGTGTTCATGGACATGTCCACCTACGAACAGGTGCACGTGAGCGGGGATACCCTGGGCGACAAGGGCGGCTATCTGGTGGACGGCATGGAGCTCAAGATGCTGCTCTACAACGGCAATCCCCTGGACGCCGATCTGCCCGCCTCGGTCGTGCTGGAAGTTGCGGACACCGAGCCCGGCGTCAAGGGCGACACCGTCAGCGGCGCGACCAAGCCTGCGAAACTCACCACCGGCATCACCGTGAACGTGCCGCTTTTCATCAATACCGGCGAGCGCATCAAAGTCGATACGCGCACGGGCGAGTACATTGGCCGCGAATAGCAATGAAAACGTCCCGGACTGGAAGCTCCCACGAGAATTCTTCGGCCTGGTCTTCCTGTTCTGGTCGGCGTTCACGTTTTTAAGCCTCGCCTCCTACGACTACCTGGACCCCAGTTTCAACCAGGCGGCCGGAGCGGGGCACGCCGTACGCAACATGACCGGCCTGGTAGGCGCCTACTGGGCCGGTCTGTTGGTCGAGTTTTTCGGGCTGTGCTCCTTTTTCCTGTCGTTTTGGATGTTCTGGTTCGGCCTGCGCTGCTTTTTCAGGCGGCTGGCCCAGCCCGCCGCCCGCTGGGCCGGGTTGTCGCTTCTGGTCTTCGTGCTCCTGTCGATTTGCGGCACCATGTGGGCTACTGAGCATCTGTCCATCGGCCAGGTCTTCGGCGGCGGCTTTTTCGGCAGGCTCTTTTCCGGGCTCCTCCAGCGCTATTTCAGCTCGTTCGGCGCGGGATTCTTGTTGTTTTTCCTGTTTCTCATCGCCTTGCAGCTCATCTCCGGACTGAGCTGGAAGGTCATCCTGGAAAAAACCGCCGCCCTGACCGAGACCATCCTCTTCGATCTGCGGGAAAAAGCGGCCGCCTGGCTTGAAAACCGCCGGGAACGCCGTCTGGAACGCCAGACCGCCGCCCAAAACCAGGAAGAAACGGTTTCTCCGGAACCCGCCTCCCGCGTCGAGAATAAAACCGGCGCGGCCGGTCCGAGCGCCATCGACCGTTTCTTCTCCCTGTTCGGCCGCGAGAAGGACAAAGGCGAGGCCGAAGCGAGAAACGGGGAAGAGGGCGAATTCACGTTCGAACCGGATCCGGCCGGGAACGCGTACGGCGAACCCTATGCATCCGTCGAATCCAGCGAATACGGCGAGACCGGCGCGCAGTCCGCCGGAGCGCCGCAACCGGTCCGGGAAAAAGCCGCTCCCAGGAGCGCGTCCCGCAAGGCCCAGGAGAAACCGGCCGGCCAGCCAGCCCGGCGGGAGCAGAAGGGGAACTCCCTTTTCGGCAAGAAAAAATCCGCTGGCGATGGCGAAATGCCCTCCCTGGACCTCCTTTCCCCGGTCCCGGCCGAAGCCAAGGCGGCGTTGGACGCGGAAATCCCCAAACGCCAGGCCCAAAGCCTGGTCAACTGCCTGGCCGACTTCGGCATCCAGGGAGAGGTCCAGGCCGTGGTTCCGGGGCCGGTGGTCACCATGTTCGAGTACAAGCCCGCGCCCGGCGTGAAGATCAGCCGCATCGCCGGGCTTTCCGACGATCTGGCCCTGACCATGAAGGCCATGGCCGTGCGCATCGAGGCGCCCATTCCGGGCAAGGATTCGGTGGGCATCGAAATCCCCAGCGAAAAGCGGCAGACCGTGTATCTGCGCGAAATCCTGGAGTCCAAAGAATTTCAGCAATCCTCCTCCAAGCTGACCCTGGCCATCGGCAAGGACATCCAGGGCAAGCCCCATGTGGCCGATCTGGCCAAGATGCCCCACCTTCTGGTGGCGGGTGCCACGGGCGCGGGCAAGAGCGTGTGCATCAACGGCCTGCTTTTAAGCATCCTCTACAAGGCCCGGCCGGACGAGGTGAAGCTCCTTCTGGTGGACCCCAAGCGCATCGAGCTTTCCGTGTACAACGACCTGCCCCATCTGGTGCACCCGGTGGTCACCGAGATGGCCATGGCCAAAAGCGCCCTGGACTGGGCCGTGCACGACATGGACAAGCGCTACGAGGCCATGGCCAGGCTCGGGGTGCGCAACATCACGAGCTTCAATGAAAAGATCGCCAAGATGGGCGACGACAAGCCCGAGGAGCTGGCCGATCTGGAACCCATGCCCTACCTCGTCATCATCATCGACGAGCTGGCCGACCTCATGATGACGGCGGCCAAGGACGTGGAGGTGAGCATCGTCAGGCTGGCCCAGCTGGCCCGGGCCGCGGGCATCCATCTGGTACTGGCCACCCAGCGCCCCAGCGTGGACGTGGTCACCGGGCTCATCAAGGCCAATTTTCCCACCCGCATCTCCTTCCAGGTGACCAGCAAGCACGACTCGCGCACCATTTTGGACACCGTGGGCGCGGAACACCTCCTGGGCCGGGGCGACATGCTCTTCAAACCCAGCGGCGGCAGACTCACCCGCAGACACGGCGCCTTCGTCTCGGATGAGGAGACGGCGGCGGTTGTGGGATACTGGAAGGAACGCGCCGAACCGGGCTACGCGGTGGATTTCGCCCAGTGGCAGCAGGACGCGGGCGCCGGAAACGGGGACGGCGGCGATATGGGCGACGGCGGGGATGGCTATGATCCCATGTACGACCAGGCCCTGGAATTCGTGATGGAGCAGGGCAAGGCCTCCATTTCCCTCATCCAGCGCCGGTTTCGCATCGGGTTCAACCGGGCGGCCCGCATCATCGAGCAGATGGAGCGCGACGGCCTGCTCGGCCCCCAGGACGGCAGCAAGCCCCGGACGGTACTGCGCCGGGATCAATAACGTCGGCATGGCTCATGGGAGCCGCCTTTTCCGGGAAAAAGGAGCGACTATGAAACGGATCTCTCTCCTGACGGCGCTCGCCGCCGCCCTTTTCACCTGGCCCATGACGGCGATGGCCGCCGATGCGACCGCCAACATCCAAAAAAGCTACGAGAACATCAAAGGGTTCACCGCCAAGTTCTCCCAGACCCTGGTCAATTCCGCCAGCAACGAAAAGGACGAGCGGGTGGGCGTCATTTCCTTCAAAAAACCGGTCCTCATCCGCTGGGAAACCGACACGCCGGAAAAGGAACTGCTCATCGTGGCCAAGGACGCGGTCTGGGATTATTTCGAGGCGGACAACGAGGTCTTCCGCTATCCGGTGGAGGAAGTCATCAATTCCAAGACCATGATCCGGTTCTTGACCGGGGAATCGAAGATTTCCGAGGATTTCCACGTGACCGAGGAAAAGGGCGACAAGCCGGGCGCCCTCAAGATGACCCTGGTTCCCAAGGAGCCCGAGCCTGGGCTTGTGGAGGCGACCATCTGGGTGGACACGAAAACCTGGTTTCTGACCCGCATCAGCATCCGGGATTTCTACGCCAACACCAATGACCTGCGCCTGTCGGACATCGTCATCAATCCCGGCCAGCCCGACTCCAAATTCACCTTTGTTCCGCCTCCGGGCTGCATGGTTTTCGACAACGCCGGTACCCAGGGCAAGGACCTCCCCCAGTAGGGCTTCCCGACGGCGCCGCGCCGCGACTGACAGCCCCAACCGGGTCAGACGTTTCAGAAAGCGCCTTCGCCGCATGGCGGAGGCGCTTTTGTCTTTTCCGGCCGCCTTTACAACAAAAGCGCTTGGGCTTATCTATTGACGGTCATGTAATCCACCCGCCTTATTTCCTTTTCCCCCAACGTCTCCGGAAGCGGCGCGCATCGCCGCGCCGGGCGCCTCGCGTTTACGCGGCGTCCTCTTCTTTTTTCCGTCCCCGGGCGTAGCCCGGAATGCGAGGGTTTCCCCCATGACCAACGACATGATCGCCACGCTGATCGCCTGTGAAGCGGAATCCGCGCCCCTGTGGTCCGGCGCCTACAAGATCCCCTGGAATGATCCGGCGTTCAGCAAACGGATGCTGCGCGAACACCTGTCCCAGGCCCACGACCTGGCCAGCAGGAAACGCGCGGCCATCGAGCGCCAGGCCGCCTGGATCGTGAACGCCATCCTGCCCCCGTCGCCGGGGCGTATTCTGGATCTGGGGTGCGGCCCCGGCCTCTACGCGCCGCAAATGACGCAAACCGGCCACCGCTACCGCGGCATCGACTTCGGGCCGGCCTCAATCGCCTATGCCAGGAAACATTTCGAAGAGCCCGGCCTGCGCGAATTTGTCCTGGGAGACATCCGCGAAACGCCGTTTGACGGTCCCCACGACCTGGTCATGCTGCTGTACGGCGAATGCAACGTGTTCGCGCCCCATGAAGCGGCCCATATCCTGGCCAAGGCCTTCGCGGCGCTCAAACCCGGCGGCCGTTTGCTGCTGGAAGTCCATACGTTCGACGCGGCCAAGGCGCTCGGGTCCGGCGCCTCCTGGTTCGCCGCCAAGGAAGGGCTGTTCAGCGACGCGCCCCATCTTTGCCTGACCAGGAACCAATGGTTCGAGCGGGAGACGACCTCGCGGCAGGTTTTCTATACGCTGACCGGGAGTCCGCCCCATGTCGCGGCCATGAGCTCCACGGTCAAGGCCTGGACGGACGCCGAGTATGTGCAGCTCCTCGAGGAAGCGGGATTTCGGGAAGCGCGTTTTGAAAAGGACTGGCCGGACGGGCGCGAGGAATTCGTGGTCGTCTCGGCCGTAAAACCGAAATAGCGGGATGTGGGGTGGGGACCGGCGCGAGGCCGTTGGCGCGAAGGGTCAGCGGGGCGGCCGGTCCCCCGGATTCCGCTTGGGCTTCGGGCTGGGGGCGGCGCCGTCCGCAAGGCCCACGCTTTTGCGCAGGGCATCCACTTCGCCGGGCGTCAGGTCCCGGTACTTGCCCGAGGGGAGATCCCCAAGCTCCACCGGCCCCTGGCTCACCCGGACAAGCCGCAGCACGGTCAGCCCCAGATCGCGGCACATGCGCCGGATCTGGCGGTTGAGCCCCTGAATAAGCTCCAGTTCCAGAACAAAGCCCTTGGGGCGCTCGCTCGGCGAGACGGAAACCTTGGCGGGCGCGAGACGTTCGCCCTCGGCCAGGCGCATGCCGTCGCGAATGGCCAGAAGGGCGGCCTCGGAGGGCTCTTCCCGGACGATGACCCGGTAGCGCTTGGGCGCGTGCCAGGAAGGGTGGGTCAGCCGATGGGCCAGGTCGCCGTCATTGGTGAGGATGAGCAGACCTTCGGAAAAGTAATCGAGCCGTCCTACCGAAAAAAGACGTTTGCGTCGTACGAAATCAGGAAGAACATCGAAGACGGTGGCGCGGCCCTGGGGGTCGGAGGCCGTGGTCACCACTTGGACGGGCTTGTGGAAAAGCAGGTAGACATGGTCGTTTTGCGCGGGAAAATCGGCTTTTTTGCCGTCAACTTCCAGGGTATCGCGCAAAACGTCGATTTTCAGGCCAGGAGAATCGACGGTTTGGCCGTTGATTTTGACTTTACCGGCCAAAATAAGGTCGTCAGCCCGTCTGCGCGAGCAGATACCAGCGTCGGCGATGGCTTTATTGAGCCGTACGAGCCTTTTTTCGTCGTTCGGGGAAATGGGGCCCTCCAGGTGAAAACACGCGTTTGCCGCGACCGGCGCCCGTGATGGAAATCAGACGGGAATCGCCGGTCGCGACATACGCTTGCTCTAAACCTGAATGACCTTGCTGGCAAGCTGGAGGCTGGTGACCACGTCCAGCATGTTGGTGGTCTGGCCCACGCCCTTTTTCTCCAACAGGCCGAAAAATTCCAGGCAGGTGCCGCAGACCAGGATGCTCACCCCCGCGTCGGCCAGGGCTTTCAGCTTGTCGAAAGCCGGATCGCCGGGGACGGCCAGCTTCACGGCGCCGTTGACCAGGATGATCCGCCACAATTCATCGCCGAGTTCGGGAAGCGTGCCCAGGAAATTGAACATGAGCTTGGCGCCGAGCTCATCGTCGCCCGAGCCCACCACGGCAGAGGTGATGAAGGCCACGGTCTTTCCGGGTTGATCGCCGGACGGGCTGGAAGCGGGGTTCTCAGCGGGGGAGGCGGTTTCGGGCGCGCCCTGGCGCGAGGCGGTCAAAACCCATTCCCCGGCCTTGTCTGCGACTTCGACCGCGTAGCCCTTCATGCCGAGAAACCGGGTGACGTTTTCCTTGGCGGCCGGGTTGTCCACGGTCACCACCAGGGTTTCCGGCGCATCCTTTTCCACGGCCTCCTTGCAGCGCAGCACAGGAGCGGGGCAGGCCAACCCCTTGCAATCCAACGTGATCGTATTCATAGAAGATTCCTTTTTTTAAGTTTGGACCATAAAGCGGCGGCGCGGTCAAATAGGCTGTTTTGATAAATTTTACTCAGTTGCATCGTTATTCTTGATCCATAAACCCTAAAGTTAAGGTTTAACTTTATGTTTTACAACTCCCTGAAATCATAAACGATATCCTGAAAGAAAACCATTTAAACTTCCGGCGTTTCCGGTATGATCACCAGACGCAACCTTTTATCGCCAGTAAGGAAATCCCATGCACGACGCCTATGATCTGCAAACGCTCACCAAACGCATCGCCCTGGCCAGGGGCGACGGCGAAGCGGACCTGCTCGTCAAGAATTGCAAACTGGTCAACGTCCTGTCCGGCGATGTCCATGAGGCGGACGTGGCCGTGGCTTCCGGTATCTTTTTGGGCTTCGGGGACTATCCGGCCAAGGAAGTCGTGGACGCCAAGGGACGCTATCTGTGCCCAGGGCTCATCGACGGCCATATCCACATCGAATCCACCCTGTTGACGCCGCGCGAATTCGCCAAGGCCGTGGCCCCGCACGGCACCTGCGCCGTCATGTCCGATCCTCATGAGATCGCCAATGTTTTCGGCGCGCACGGAGTGGAGTTCATGCTGGCTTCGGCCGTGGATTCGCCGGTTTCCATGTATTTCATGGCCCCGTCCTGCGTTCCAGCCACCCATATGGAGTCCTCGGGCGCCCAGATCACCGCGGCGGACGTCTCCCGGCTCCTCAGCAAATACCCGGGCCGCCTTCTGGGGTTGGCCGAGGTCATGAATTTCCCCGGGGTCATCGGCGGAGACCCGGGCGTTTTGGAAAAGATCATGGCCGCCAGGAACACCGTCATCGACGGCCACGCGCCCATGGTGACCGGAAAAGGGCTCAACGCCTACATTCTGGCGGGCCCGCGTTCGGACCATGAATGCACCAACCTGGAGGAAGCCCGGGAAAAGCTGCGCAAGGGCATGCACATCATGATGCGCGAGGGCAGCACCGAGCGCAATCTGTCCGAACTCGTCTCCCTGGTCACCCCGGCCAACAGCCGCAATTTTTCCCTGGTCTGCGACGACCGGGACCCGGTGGATCTGAAATACAAGGGGCATGTGAACAATCTCATCCGCCAGGCCGTCTCCCTGGGACTCGACCCCGTGCTGGCCGTGCAGATGGGCTCCATCAATACGGCCCGCTATTTCAGGCTGCCCAACCGGGGCGCCGTCGCCCCGGGCTACCGGGCCGACTTCCTTTTGGTGGACGATCTTCGCGATTTCGACGTCAAAGAGGTCTATCTGCGCGGAAAGAATATCAATACTCTTGATTTCGAAGGCGGCATGACCGTGGCTTTGCCGCCCTCCATGCACGTGCGCGAGCCCATTGTTCCGGAAACCTTCGCCATCCCGGCCGGACAGGGCGACATCCGGGTCATCGGCGTGGTGCCGGAGCAGATCGTCACGAAATCCCTCACGCTTTCCCCGAAGATCGAGGACGGGCTGGCCGTGGCCGATCCCTCCCGCGACATCGCCAAGCTGGCCGTGATCGAGCGCCACGCCCGCACCGGCAACGTGGGACTCGGGTTCATCCAGGGACTGGGGCTGGTCAGAGGCGCCATCGCGAGCACCCTGGCCCACGATTCCCACAACCTCATCGTGGCCGGAACCAACGACAAGGACATGGCCTTTGCGGCCAAATCCCTCATGGAATGCGGCGGAGGGCTGGCCATCGTATCCAACGGCGCCCTTTTGGCCCGGGTGGAGCTGCCCATCGCCGGTCTCATGAGCGACAAGGGCGTGGATGAGGTGGAAAAACGGCTTTACGACTTAAGCGCCGCCTATCACGGAATTTCGACGGCGCCCCGGGACAAGGAGGCCCATCCCTTCATGACCCTGTCCTTCATGGCCCTGCCGGTCATTCCCTCCCTGAAGCTCACGGACATGGGGCTGGTGGACGTGAACGCCTTCGCCCAAACCGAACTTTTCACCGGATAGCGGCAGGGGAGAGAGACGCGCGTTCAAGCCGCCTGGAGGGTTCCAGGCGGCTTTTTCATTGCTCGGCCTGGGAAGGAATCATCGAAACCGGGGGGAGGGCGAGATGAGAGGCGGCGCACACCTGGTCAAGGAAGAAACATAAATATTTCAGATTGATATCTCTGGTTTCACTTGCGTTTAACTTCGTTAAACCATCGCAGTAAAATACCATAAATTCAAATAGTTATCTCGAATCCTTGGAGAAGAGACGGCTTTGGCTTGATGACCAGGCGCATGTCCGGGCCGGGGTTTCACATGTCGGAACATATCCCCGGCGCCGTCAGCCTGCCGCACCGGGAGATGGATGCGCAAACCGTCGAAAACTTCGACCGGAACGCGATGTACGTGGCGTACTGCGATGGAATCGGCTGCAACGCCTCCACCAAGGGCGCCCTGAACCTGGCCCGCCTGGGATTTCCGGTCAAGGAGCTTATCGGCGGCATGGATTGGTGGAAACGGGACGGTCATCCCACCGAGGGCGAGACGCAGCCGGAGCGCAAATCAGCCGTGGGTTGCGCCTGCTAGGTTGCGCAGAGCGCCCGCGCCGTTCGCGCCTTCAGTCTCCAAAGGATCAAACCAGGAGGCTGAAGCGCGCGAGTTCGTCTCATCCAAGCCCGGCGCTGGGCGATGGAAGGGCGGTTACCCGGGATAACCGCACCCATACGTTCACGCCCATGCATCCTCATCTCGAAAAACAATTCGCATTCTCTTCACATCAAGCGATTCGAAACAAGAGCTCCCGGACGAAAAAAAGACCTGCGAAGTCCGCCGCACAACATACTGAAAAACAAAATATTATACATTTCTTAAACGCCTTTTGTTCCCCATTCAGCAAGGCGGCGCCCCAAAAAATGCGGTCTGACGGGTTCGGCAAGGATCGTCCGGGAAGGGCGTCCAGGCTCAGGAGCGCATGGACGCCTTTTCTTCACGCGATCTGACGTAATCATGCGTCGCGTCAGGCTCTGCGGCCGTGAAAAGCGGCAACCGGCGAGACGGAACGAGGCCTTCGCGAGAACAGTCCGGCCAGGCGCGGCCAAACGCTTGGCAAAGCGATCGGCCCAAAAGGAACCCGGCGCACGGCAAGCACAATAACCAGCTGAGAAAAAAGAACGATCAAGGAGAGTTGCGCCGGAAGTCGATCAAGGGATGGACAGCATCGTCGCCGGACTGTGCGCTCCATTGCGTGAATCATCGTCGTATGAACCTTGATCCAGAATCACGGCGATTGGATCGAAATGGGGATTGGATCAAAGCGAGATCATAGAGGGAAAACGCCGCCGTATTGAGGCAGCGGGCTTTGAGACAAGCCAGGCGGCCCAGGCGAAAAGGCGACGATGCCAGGATGCGCAGAAACCAATCCAACAGAGGCGAAGCCAACAACTTCAAGCCCGGTCAGAAGAAGTTTCGGCTTGCGGAAAACACGGCCTGGAATGCTTCGGTCAGGGAAGATTCAGCCAGGATAGCTTCGGTCTGAGGAAAGCGACCGCCAAGCGCCCGGATTGTTCCAGCTGGGGGCGATCGCAGCCAACCTCCTGGTATTGTTTATCTTCCCATTTTATAAAGTTTACATAATTTACATTATGAGACAAAGGAGAAAAGGCGAAGAGAGCGCCCCGCCGCCTGATTTCCCGGAGTTCGCGTCGCACTCCCAGCCAGCGCGATCGCCGCCGCCAGCTTTGCCGCTGCCCGTTTGGCGCTCGGCGGCCAAGGCCGCTTCGGCATGCGCTTGGTTCCTCGTGCATGTTCCCTGACTCACGCGCTCATCCTCGCCGGTCCACGCACAGTCTTTGCCTCGCCTTCATACGCCGCGCTCAGGATTCCGGCGCCAGGGTCCGGACTCCCATGCGTCCTCGTTCTCACGCTTCCCATCGCCGTACCCAAGGCTTCCCTGACTGATCCGTCCTTGGTCCATGCGAATCCAGCCAGCGTTGACCAGCGCGCCGCGCTTCAGCCAAGCGCAATCGCTTTTTTACAAGCGCCATCCGCCTTTCCGGCAAAACGCCGTCAAGCCTCCTCGGTCGGCTTCGAACCGCCCGGCCACAAGCCTCGTACAGACGTTTTTTCTGAAATCATGGATCGAGATATGTCTGGGAAAGAAAAAACGCTTTACAAGGCGTTTTCAAGAGGCGGCGCTTTGCTGCGTTTTCCGGATGCGCCGTGTGCGCCGGAGAATCCGCGTACGATCCGAGTTTGACAAACATCGTTTGACAAACATCACGGCCACGCGGACGTCACCGGACGTCGACGGACGTCGCGGACGCCATAGGCCTTCCAGACGCGCCATCAGCCCCGGCCGCCAGTCAGCGTTCGGTTCAAGAGCGGCTCACCGGCCGTTTCGGCCAGCCACCCTTTTACGGACCCGGCCCCAGGCATGGCGTTGAGCGCCTCTGGAACGCATCGACATGCGCGCGACTCGTGAACGCCGGAAACGTCGGCCATGCCGCTTTCGCACGCGAAGTCCGCATCTGGAGGAAGCCTGTTCGGGGATGGATGATAAAAAGCGGGACGAGAGATCTACGACAGGCAGCGAAGGCCGCCCATGCACCACTGGCAATGCCCGCACGGCACGTTTCCGCCAAGGCAGTCGGCCTCAAAGGGATAGGCCTCGCCCGTGATGTCGTCGCAGGGAACAAGGGAGCAGTTGTTGCAATGGGGATATTCGTAGCGGCGGACCTCAGTCCGGAAGGCGGCGTATTCCGCAACGTTCCAGACGCTTTCCAACGAGGCCGTCTCAAGGGATCCGTAGGACTTGCGGGAAACGCGCTTGTCCGCCTTGTCCATGACGCAAGAATAGTCATGCCACAGGAAATAGCAGGGACATACGGCCCCGTCCGCCGCGATGAAGGCGGCGTCATCCTCGATGAAATCGCAGCGCCGCTCGTCCCTGGCGTATACGGGGGGCGTCTCGAGCCGCAGGCCGGTTTCAGCGGCCACGGCCCGCGCCTCATCGAGAACCGTCTCCACCTCGCCCAGCGTCTCCCGGGACAGGCCGAAAAGGCTTTCCAGATTGAGCCAGACGCCCTGCTTCCTGGCGTCTTCGATCATCTCGCCCACCAGGGCGATGAGGCGTTTCTGGTTGGCGGTCTTCTCGTATCTCCAAAGCGACGCGAAATAGTCGGCGGGATCAAGGCCCTGCGCGCGCATCACTCCGGTCCAACGGGTGTAGATGGCCACGGCCCGTTCGGTGTTGGGATGAAACAAGGACTGGGGAACGGACGCAGCCGCATATGGCAAGGCATGGGTGACCAGGAGGAAGGAGGCCCCCCGCTCGGCCGCCCAGCGCGTCAGACGGGGCAGCTGGCGAAAGGAATCCCGCATGAGCACGCATTCGACGCCCACCTCAAACCCGCGCGAAGACGCCCTGCCGGCCCGCTCCAGCATGCGCATGACCTCGTCGAGCCTGGCCGTTTCCCTTCCGCCGTGCATCTCGCTCACGCCGGGATCAAGCGCATCCACGGACAGACAGATCCTGCCGAGTCCCGCCCGGACGAGATCGTCCGCCAGGGACGGGCGCAGGAGCAGTCCGTTGGTCTGAAAGCCGATCCATGCGGTTTCCGGCATGCGCTCCCGGGCGTAGGCCGTCATGGCGAGCAGATCCGGATGCAGCAAGGGCTCGCCGATTCCGTTCAGGATGAGCGCATCCGCCTTTCCCAGACAGGAATCCAGGCGCGGAAAAAGGGCCAAGGGGAAGTCCCGCTCTTCGATGCGCGAGCCCGGCGCGGTTTTGACGCACATATGGCAGCGCATATTGCAGCGGGTGGTGATTTCCAGGTAGATTTTCCTGGGAAATGACGACGTCATGGTCAACACGGACTAGTCTTTCTCGATCCGCAGCTTCTTGAAGAAAACCGCCATGGGCCGCACGTCCGTGGCGGCGAAGGTGGAGGCGCCCTTGGTGGCCGCGTTGTTGTTCCAATCGCGGTATCTGAAGACCACCTCGTTGCGGCCCGCCCGGCCCGTGAAATCAAGATGCTCCGTGATCCGGTCCGCCTGCTTCAAGGCCTTGTATTCCTTGACGGCCTTGCCGTTGACGAAAAGGACCACGTCCTGGTTGGGCACGGGGTTTTCAAACACGTAATCAAGGCTCAGCGGACCGTCCTTGTCCAGGGAAAAGGCCAGGGCCGTCTCGGGCCCCAATCCCCAGCGCCAGGCGTTGACGTCGTTGTACTCCGCCCTGCCGAGCCCTTCTTCCGTGAGATCCAGGGTCTTGGAATAAAAGGGGCCGAACGGCAGGGCGTCCAGATAGAGCTTGCGAAAGCCGATGGTTTCCAGGTTGCCGCCCGGGTACAGGGGCGTCTTCTCGGCGCAGACCAGGCGGCAGGAGACGGTCAGCCGCTTGTAGGGCGCGTCCCGGTAGAAATAGACCCGCCCTTCCCTTTTGGCGTCGACGCCCCGGCTGACGAAAAATTCCCGCTCGGGTTCGTCGTCGAACCGGGCGGTCAGCGCGATTTCATTGTCCTCGCCCAGGTTCTTGTACTCGTAGCCGAGGCTTATGAGCTGGGGGAACTGACTGGACTCGTTCTCGAACACGTACTGGAAGGTCCCGGGACGCAGGTTGCGGGTGGGTTCGACCTCGCCTTCCCAGTACGGAAGCACGGTCACGTTCGTAAAGGCGTAAACGTCCCGGTAAAAGTCCATCATCTCCATGGGTTTCACCACGCTGAAGGGGACGGACGGAATGCGCGTGACCGGCGTGCGGTCCACATGGAAGCGGTAGACCTTGGCGTTGGCCACGTCCACGGTCTCGTAGGGAGTTCCTGTCTTTTGGAAAAATTCCTCCTCGGTCTTTCCCAGATGTCCCCAGGAATGAAAGGAGGAAAAGAAGTTGAGGGTGATGGTCCGGGGATCGGGATCGAGCTTTTGCTCCAGGAAGAAATTGTTCGCGATATAGTGGTTGAGATACCAGTTGACCCCGTTGAGCGCGGCCGGATCGGACGAGGCGACGACGTCGCCCGGGCGCAGAACGGACGGAAGGATTTTGGCCAGGATTTTGTATTTGCTGACAAAGACCGCATGTTCATAGCTGTCCTCATCGAAAAACTCGTGATGGTACCGGTCCATGAGAAACGCCGTGGTCCCCAGGCAGAACACGAGGCTCGCGACCATGACCGCGGCGCGTTTCTTGAGAAGACTCTCCAGGCCGTAGGCCATGGATAGCATGGTCAACGGGGCCATGTAGGCCAGATGCCAGGGAGAAAAATAGGCGGTTTTCTTGATGAGCAATTGGTTCACGACCGGAATGACCACAAGCCCGGCGCAGACGAAAAGCAGCCTGCGATCCTTGCGCCACAGTACCGCCGCCCCGAACAGGCACAGGAGGAGCAGGCCGTATTTGAGGGGCCAGAAATCGAAGCGGAAAAAGAGCATGCCGAGATAGCTCGCGATCACCCCGGCCACTTCGGCGTAGGTCGTCTGGAAGCGGAAGATGGACAGGGTCGTCTGGCTCGGCAGGAAAAAGACGGCCAGGATGGGGACGGCCACGGCCAGGGTCCCCAGGGCGAACCAGACCAGATGGCGCAACGAAATGGGGTCCTTGAAGAACAACCTGAGGCCGATCAGAACCAGGAACTCGGAAAAGGCCAGATGGAAGGTGAAGTAATGCAGCAGGAAAAGAACGGCGTTGACCGAAAGCATCTTCCACAGGTCCCGGGGCTTGCGTTCGCGGACATAGCGGATGAGAAAATAAAACGAGAGGAGAAAAAGAAAGGTGATGAGGCTGTAGGGCCGGACGAACCGGGTGATCCAGACCTGCAGGGCGTTGGCCGCCAGAAAGGCCGCGCAGACAAGGCCGATGTTTTCGGAAAAAAGCTCCTTGAAGAGCCGGTAGATCAGATAGATGGAACCCACGCCGAACAGGGCCGGAAAAAGACGCAGGGCGAAATCCGAAGTCCCCGCCGCCATGACCGCCTTCATGATGAGGTAGAAAAGCGGCGGGTGCATTTCGCAGGTTCGTGAAAACGCGATGATGTAGGAAACAGGAAAGCTGGAGGTCAACGGAACCACCATCTCGTCCCACCACAAGGATGGCGTTCCGAGATGATAGAACCGCAGGACGAATCCGGCCGTCAGGATAACCGCGAGGGCGAGGCGTTGCATCTATTGGATAGAAAACGGCCCCCGTTCCGGAAAACGGGGGCCGGAAGGCTTACTGCTTGACGGATTTCCAGTCGTTGAGGAACGTTTCGAGCCCCTTGTCGGTCAGAGGGTGCTTGGCCAAGTCGAAGAGCACGTTGTAGGGGATGGTGGCGATGTCCGCGCCCATGGTGGCCGCTTCCACGATGTGCATGGGGTGGCGTACGCTGGCCACGATGATCTCGGTTTCGAAGCCGTAGTTACCGTAGATGGTCACGATCTCGTGGAGCATCTGCATGCAATTCTGGCCGATGGCGTCCAGGCGCCCGACGAAGGGGCTGACGTAGGTGGCGCCGGCCTTGGCGGCCATAAGCGCCTGCAGGGGCTGGAAGACCAGGGTCACGTTGGTGTTGATGCCCTCTTCGGTCAGGGCCTTGACCGCCTTCAGGCCTTCCATGAGCATGGGGATCTTGACTACCACGTTGGGGCCGATCTTGACCAGCTCGTGGGCCTCCTTGATCATGTCCTCGGCCGTGACGCCGACGACCTCAAGGCTGACGGGACCGTCCACCTCGCGGCAGATTTTCTCCGCCAGGGTCTTCCAGTTTTCGGATTCTTTGGAAAAAAGGGTCGGGTTGGTGGTCACGCCATCGATCAACCCGTATTCCTTGGCTTTTTTTATCTGCTCCAGATTCGCGGTATCAATGAAGAATTTCATATGCGTTCTCCTGCTGAACGGTTCCTTTTCAGCTCTGCCCATCGGAGGGCTTTTCCTCCGAGGCGTCGACAGCCTTGGTTTCCGAAGCGGCCTGAATCCTGTTCAGGAATGCGTCACGGCAATCATAGCTGCAAAACCGGTGTACCGTATCGCCCTGTCTGACGCGAATATCACTGTCCAGGGAGACGTAGGCGCCGCAGACCGGATCCTTGACCATATGTCCGGTCGCCGCCATGTGCTCCTTTTTCTCCTCGGCCTGGACCTTCTTGCGTTTCTTGTCGCCAGTGAGAAGCTTCCAAAGCAAGAAGCCCGCCAGGATAAGGATAAGCCATCTGTACATAGTTGATTTCCCCTTGCGATGATAACTCAGGCCTCTTCTTCAAATAGGACATTCCCTGAGATTTTGAAAGACCTTTTCGATAAGGCTTCCTCGATGCGTTCCCCATCAGGAAAAACCAGCCCAGGCGCCAGCTCGGCCAGGGGGACGAGGACGAACGCTCTTTGCCGCAGGCGCGGATGCGGAACCGTCAATTCCTCCTCGGCGATGACCGCGTCGCCGAAAAGCAGAATATCGAGGTCGATGACGCGCGGGCCGTACCGCTCCCCTTCCCGCACCCGGCCCATGGCGTTTTCGATGCCCTGAAGGGCGCGCAGGAGCTGAAACGGCGAAATATCCGGGGAAAGCGAGAGCCAGGCGATCTGATTGTGAAACCAGGGCTGGTCGCGAAGCCCCCAGGGCTCCGTTTCATAGACTTTTGAAAGCTTCACCACCTTCGCCCCCGGCAGGGCGCGAAGCCGCGAGACGGCCTCGGCCAGATTCCCCGGAGCGTCTCCGAGGTTCGAGCCGAGGCCGATGAAAACGTCGAGGTCTACATTCTGGCGATTCGTGACAGCGCCTCCTCAAGACGTTCCTTGCCCACAGTGAGGGCCAAGCGGAAATACCCTTCGCCCGGGGCGCCGAAGCCGTTGCCCGGAGTGGCCACAACGCCGGTCTCCTGCAGAAGCTTGGTCACGAAGGACGCGGACGTGTAGCCCTGCGGGGTCTTGCACCACAGATAAAAGGTGGCTTTCGGGGTGCGGCAGGCGATGCCGATCTTCTTGAGTCCGGCCACGGCCAGGTCCCGGCGCTCCTTGTAGATGGCGCGGAATTTCTCGGCATAGGGCTCGCCCTGGGTGAGCGCCGCGACGCCCGCCTCCTGCACGGCCTGGAATATGCCCGAGTCCACGTTCTCCTTGATCTTGCCGAGCCCCTTGACCAGGGAGGCGTTGCCCACGGCCATGCCCACGCGCCAGCCCGTCATGTTGTAGGTCTTGGACAGATCGGAAGAGCGTCGTGTAGGGAAAGAGTGTAGATCTCGGTGGTCG
>CALGYO010000091.1 GCA_937934715.1 uncultured Desulfovibrionaceae bacterium
GATCTTCATGGCCTTGACGCGCTTGGCCCATTCGGCCGTACCGGCAAGGGTGAACTGGATGGTTCCCATTTCGACGCCGTCGATGATGTCTTTTTCATTGCCCAGCTGCGAGGCGTGAAAGACGTCGATGATGACGGCGCCGTTGCTTTTTTCCTTGACCAGGTCGGCGAATTTGGTCGCGGTTTTGCCCAGAGGGGTTTCCGGCGGTTGGATGGTGCCCAGGCGGTAATGGACGGCCTCGGCGCTGGCCAGGCCTGCGGTCAACGCCACCGCGCATGCCAAGACAAAGAGCGTGAATGAAAGACGAAGACCCCGGTTAGACCTCATGGCGCACCTCCCAAGTAGCAAACGACTTGCTGTTAAAAGATTGTTATTGCTGTTCCGTAAACTCCACGCTGAAGGCGCTGGCTGCCGCGCCGCGTCAAATCGTTTCCGCTGTTTTCACGTTGCGCTCCGATCAACCATCCGTAATGAACGCAACCGTCCGTTGTCACATTCGGTTAGAAAAACATCTGCCGGAAGATGATTTCCCCTTTGCGTACGGTCATGAGGGGAACAATGAGCTCTTCCATGGTCGTCTCGCCGCCGTAACGATCGTAGATCCGTTTTTTGCAAGGCATTATGTCCACGACCGTCACGTCGGCCTCCCCGCCGGGCGTCAGGGCGCCCAGTTCGCCGCTTTTGCCCAGCGCCCGCGCCGGGTTGACGGTGACCATTTTGAAGATGTCCGGAAGCTTCATGCCGCAGGCGTAACAGGCGTTCATGGCGTGCAGTACGGAGAAGCCCGGGTAGATGCAAACGCTTTCCCGAATGACGTCGGAGCTTATGACGTCGGGGAGGAAGTCTTCCCGGACGGCCGCCCGCAGGTTGGCCAGCGACCAGTGAATACGGCCGTGGCAGTTGTCGAAGAGCACGCCTTTTTCCCTCGCCCGCCGCACGCAGTCCTTGATCCGCATCCGCTCGTCAAAGATGGTCTCGCCGTGATTCTGGAAGACGTGCGCCACGATGTCCCCTGTGCGCAGGATATCGAGGAACTCGCTTAGCGGGGCGTCTTCGGGCGCGTCCGCGTAGTGGACGGCCACCGGGCAATGCAGGCCGCTGGCCGTGATCTTTTCCGAAATTTCAATGGCCCGCCGGACAGGCGCGAAGCCCATGCCGCTGGTGGTGGCTTTGCTGACCCGGACCTTCAAGCCGCGCAGGCGCTCCGGGTATTTCTCGAACATCTCAATGATGCGGGGTTCGTTGAAATCCACGGGATCGTGGTTTTCCTCATGCAGGCAGGAGCTGTGCACGCCGTAGGGCGAGACATGAAGGTACGCCAGAATCCGGGTGACGGCGCCGGTGATGTTCCCCCTGTGGAACAGGTCGAAGTTGGCGTATCCCGCGGTGCCGCCGTCCACAACCGTGGTGACGCCGCTTGGCGGGCACAGGATGTCGGCGTTCGCGCCGATATTGCTGCCGCCGTAGTTGACGTGGGCGTGCTCGTCGATAAAGCCGGGCAGCACGAATTTTCCCGTGGCGTCGATGCGTTGTACGGCTTCGGTCTTTGCGCCGGGTTCCGGAGCCGGACGAATGCGTCCGTTCGCGATGTAGAGGGTTTCCTGTCGCGACTGGAGCGTCTCGAAATCAAAGACTTCGCCGTGTTCGATAATCAGGTCATACATCGCGACGCCTCCGTCACGTTAGTAGTTCATCATCCAGATCAGCCCCATGGAGATGGCGGGGATGAAGGATGTCAGAAGCACGGTCAAGAATAAAATGAGAACGCCGGGGAGACTGCTTTTGCTCAGGCTTATGATCGACTGTCCGGTCACCGTGGTGGCGGCGAACAGGCAGTTGCCGAAGGGCGGGGTGGCCTGGCCCACGGCCAGGTTGAAGACGATGATGCACCCCAGCTGGATCGGATCGATGCCGTAGGACATGGCGATCGGGTACAACAGGGGGGAGATGATCAGGATGATGGCTCCCGAATCCATGATCATGCCGAGGACCAGCAGGATGAAGTTCATGAACAGGATGAACATGATCTTGCTGTGGATGAAGGACGCGATGAAATTGGTGAACAGGACCGGGACGTTGTTGCGCGTCAGGATCCAGCCGAAGACCGTGGCCGCCATGATCAGCAGCATGATGTTGGCGGTTCCCTTGACGCAATCCAAGGTCACCGTGATCAGGGTTTTCCATTTCAGTTCGCGGTAGATGAAGATCGAGACCACAAGTCCGTACCCCACGGCCACGGCGGCGGATTCCGTGGGCGTGAAAATGCCGGTGTAGATGCCGCCGAGAATGATCACGGGCATCATCAAGGCGAAAAAGGACGACTTGAACGACCGCGCAAGCTCCGCCAGGGAAAAGGCGTTGGAATGGGGGAATTTTTTGATTTTGGCGAACACGTAGGCATAGACGCAAAGCATGAGGCCCGCCAGGACGCCGGGGCCTATGCCTGATATCAATAACTTGGAGACCGAGGTGTTCACCGTGGTTCCGTAGACGATGAAGACGATGCTGGGGGGGATGACGATGCCCAGCGTTCCGCCCAGCACAGGCAGGGAGGCGGCGTATCCCTTGGGGTACCCGGCCCTGACCAGTTCCGGGAAGAGCATGGCGCCGATGGCGGCCGTGGTGGCGATGGACGAGCCCGACAGGGCGCCGAAAAAGACGCAGGTGACGATGGTGACGATGGACAGCCCCCCGGAAATATGTCCGGTCAGCGCCTTGGCCAGGTCGACCAGCCTGCGGGATATGCCGCCGTGCTGCATGATGGCGCCTGCGAGCATGTAGAAAAAGATGGCGAGCAGCGTGTATCGTTCGGCGCCGGTGAACATGCGCTGGGCCAGGAAGCTCAGGGGGATATGGCCCATGGTCAGCAGCGCGCAGACGCTGGACAAGCCGAGGGACCAGACGATGGGCACGCCCAGGACAAGGGTGATGACGAAGACGATGAGAAGAATGGTGACGGATTCCATGCTCAAAACCTATTTTGAAAGACTTTGGAGAGCGATGATCTTGCGTATGAGATGAAACAGCTTTTCAACGCCCATCAGGGCGAATCCGGCAGGCAGGAAGAAAAAGACGTAGGAATAGCTGATCTGCATCGAAGAGACGAGCTGCCTGTATTTCAGGGAATGCGTAAAAAAACCGACCGATGCGTACACGAAGAAAATGATGGTGATGAGGGAGATGAGATCGACGGCAATGGAGAAATACTGCTGCGTCCTGGGATTCTTGAATTTGAGAATGGCGATCTTGATCTCCGAATCATTGCGGATGGCGATGCTGCCGCCGAGCATGATGATGACGATAAACAGAAGAACGCTCAGTTGTTCGGACCAGGGGAGGCTGAAGTGGAAGAGGTACCTTCCCGCAATTTGAGCCAAATTGATCAGCGTAATGGCGGACACAAGGAACAACAGGGCGCCCTTTTGCAGCGAGTAGATCCCATTACTGATTCTTTCCAGTGTCTGTTCCATCTTGCCGGCCATGGCTTTTCTCCATGCTTGAAGGCGTTTTTCCTGTTCGTTTTGCGGCGAAGGGACCGGGGTGAAGCCTGTCGCCTCCGTGTTTCGGGCATCGCCCTACCCGAGTCGGCGTCAAGGCCGCGAAGGCGCGTTTCACGCGCCGGGGACGGACGCATCGGACACGTCGGACACATCCGGCCCCGGCGGGTGGAGAACGTTATTTCCTGGAGCCGTCAACCATCTTGACCAGATCGGCGAACTCGGGATGGTTGGCGTACACGCCCTTGGTTTTTTCACGCAGCGCGGCCTTGTCCAGGGTCACGATCTTCATGCCCTTTTCCGTTTCCAGGGTTTTCCTGGCGTCGGCGTTGCGCTTTTCGCATTCCTGACGGGCGGTTTCGGTGGCGGCCTGGGCGGCCTCGGTCACGATCGCCTTTTGCGCGTCGGAGAGGCTGTCCCAAAGCTGTCCGGACATGATCAGGGCTGCGGGGCTGAACGTGTGCTCCGTGACGACGATGGTGTCGTTCACTTCGTAGATGTTGGCGTCCAGGATGTTGATGTAGGGGTTCTCCTGTCCGTCCACCACGCCCTGCTGAAGGGCCGTGAAGACTTCGCCCCAGCCCATGGGGACCGGATCGATGCCCAGGGGGCGGAGCATTTCCTGGTAGATCTGACTGGCCATGGTGCGGATGCGCAAGCCTTTCAGGTCGTCTACGGTCTTGATCGGTTGTTTGCCGTTGGTGGTCATGTTGCGAAAGCCCAGGGGCCACCAGCCCAGGACGTGGACGCCGCCAGCCGCGAGTTCGCCATTGAGCCTGGCGCCGACGTCGCCGTCCAGGGTCCTGTAGGCGTGCTGGTAATCGTCCAGCAGGAACGGCAGATCATAGACGCCGACTTCGGGGCAGAAATTGGCGAGAACGGAGCTGGCGACCGCCGCGACGTCGACGGTGCCCATCTGGGCGCCTTCGACCATTTCGCGAAGGGAGCCGAGTTGTCCGTTGGGGTAGATCCGCACCGTGATCTCGCCTCCGGATTTGGCCTCGGCCACTTCCTGAAATTTTTGCATGGCCTTGTGGAAGACGCTGTTTTCCGAGTCCGCGTGGGCGGCGTTGATGGTGATGGCGCCGGCGGACGCGAGGGATGCGCCGCCAAGGGAAAACGCGGTCAGCGCAAGGAAAAGGAAACAGAGGACTGATAAACGGCTGCACATGGTGTTTTTGCCTCCTGTGTTGGCGAGCGTTGTCCTGTCGTGAAAACAGTCGCCGCCCTTTTTGAGAACATTGCCTTGAACGATCGCGCGGCGAGCGGCGATGCGTCCGCTTGTCGCATCAGGCCCGGCGCCCGCTTGGGTCTTGCCGCGAAGGATGGATCGTTTTGCGTTTTGCCTCGCCGTCATGACGCCTCCTTTTGCAAAACGCGTTCATGCGCCCCGGCGGCGCCGATAGCGTCGGCGATGTTTGTCAGAATATCCCTTGCGCCGAATCCGCCCGCTTTGGAGATGAACCACCGGATGGCCGTCTTTGGCGCGGAACAGGCCCCGAGCGCCACGCCCGGCTTGAGTTCCTCCATCAGGGTGACGGATTCGACGCCGAGAGCCAGCGCGACGCCCATGGATGTGCCGCCGCCGGTGGAATACACGGTTCTGCATCCGGAATGCCTGCAGATGATCGCCGCGGCCTCTCCCAAAAGCCCGGCGACGCGTTCGCCTTCGGCCTTGCTTATCGCGTCCGTCCCGGGCGCGGCGGCGATGCGCAGGAGGATGTTCGGGGAGGCGGCCGCATGAGCGTCCATGAGACGTAAAAACGCGGCTTCGATGGCGTCGCGCGTGTCGCTGGTTTGAATTTCAAAGGGGAGAAAACGTCCGCTTTGGCAGGCCGCCTCGGCTTGCTCGCGGGAAACGCCGGACAGGCTGCCTATCACGGCGAGAAGGGGGCCCTGGGGCGCGGGCGCCGCGGCTTTGTCTTCGCATCCGGGAAGGGCGTTTCGCCGGGCGAGCGCCCGGGCGAACCCGCTGGCGCCCGCCGGAAGCAGTTCGTGCGCGTCGATCTGCGCGGCAAGGGACGAAAGATGCGCATCCGTGATCGCGTCGGCCACGATCAGGCGGACGCCGCTTCGCAGCAGCGACTGAATGCGCGCGGCCAGCTTTTCCGGTCCGGCTTCGATTTCATCCACGCGAAGAACGCGGGCCGGCAGGGAGGATTGCCGTCCGAGCAGCTCGACCACCGATGAGGTGGTGATGGGATTGAAGGGATCCCTGCCTGTTTCCGTGGCGTGCAGGGGGGCGCCGTTCAAAGAGATTTCGCCGTTGCGGCAGATGCGGCCGATTTCCGGGATGGCTGTGCAGATGAGGGCCGCGGCCTGGCCTGTGACGTTCAGGAAGGCCTCGATCTCGCTGCCGGGATTTCCGCGCAGGGTGGAGTCCATTTTCTTGTAAAACCGGGTGAAGCCCGCCGCCAGGCATTGCTCGACAGTGGAGGCGAGTTTGGCGGCCGCCGCGTCCGGACGCATGAAACGGGATTCGGTGGTCAGCGAAATCGCATCGCATGCGCGCAGCCGCTGTGCGAAATGATCTCCCTGAATGAGGAGATCGACCCGCCGTCCCACGCGGGGAAAGTGGATGCCCGAATCGCCCGCTCCTGTGTAGTCGTCGGCGATGATGGCGAATTTATCCTGTGAAATCAACGTATTTCCTCTTCAGGTTCAGCGTGGCGCGCCGGGGGCCGTTAGGAGGCCAACGCGAACTCGCCGGGTTGTCAGGGAGCGCGGCCCGCCTGGCGTGGCTCTTGTCTTTTCCGTTTATCCCGCATGGTCCGCGCCGGATCCGCTGCGGAAATGAATCCGGATCGTTACATCCCAGCCATATGAGCAGCATTTGTGCCATGTTTTTATCCCACTTGAATCAAAGGGGATTTCTTGAGGGGAAGGGAGAACGGGGAAGGGCGGCTGTTGTAGACGGCACCACTTGATGATATATTTTTCACCAGCAACGCGCGTTTGATCCGCGCGGACCCGCTTTGAACCTTCAGACGCAAGGACGCGCCCATGAGCATAGCGTTTGTCTCCCCCTTCGAACAATTGCGCATCAAGGCGCAAAGCATCATCGATACGGCCCATTATCCGGCGCGGACGTACCTGGGCGACCTGGACAAGGGGGTGATGGCCGCCCGGCGGGCCTTGAAGGACGGCGCGCGGATCATCATCAGCCGGGGGGGGACGGCGCGCTTGATCCGCCAGCAACTCGACGTGGACGTGATCGAGGTGAAGGCGTCGGTCTACCGGACGCTCAGTTTTCTCGTGGAAGACACCACCGCGCAGACCAGGATCGCCATTGTCGGCTACAGGCAGTTCATGGATATCGTGGAGCCTGTCTGCGACATTCTCGGGCGCCGCCATCAATCCTTTGAAATCAAGGACCGGCTGAGCTTTTCCAGCGTGGTGGACGAGGTCAAGCGCTGGGAGCCGGATGTCGTCATCGGCGACGCCGTCTCGTTCTACTGGGCGAAAGATTACGGATTGAACGCCTACCTGATCGAATCCAGCATGGAAACGATTGTGGACGCCTTTGAACAGGCTTTGCTCGTCCTCAATAATCTCAACAAGCAGACCGCCAACCTCGACCGGCTTTCGGCCGTCATCAATTGCACGAAGGAAGGCGCCCTGCTCGTGAATACCGGCGGCGTCATCGAGGAGGTGAACAGGCAGGGCTGCGACATTCTGGGGACCAGGCGGGACCAGCTGCTGGGAAGCCGTTTTTCCGATTTCCTGCAGAGCAAGGAATTGACCAGCGCCTTTGCGGGAAAACAGGAACTGCGAAACAGCATTTTGCAGTACAAGGGAAAGGAACTGGCCATAGACCATATTCCCGTGGTTTCCGGGGACGCCATGCTCAGTTCGGCGGTGGTTTTATTCCAGCAGGTCGCAAGGATCCGGGAAACCGACAACGCCATCCGCAGAAAGCTCGTCGATACGGGATTTTACGCGAAATACTCCTTTGACGACATCCTGCACAAGAGCGCGGCTATGCGGCGGCTGGTGGAACGGGCCAGGCAGTACGGCGCCACCAACGGCAATATCATCATCGTCGGCGAGACGGGCACGGGCAAGGAGCTTTTCGCGCAATCCATCCATAACGCCGGATCCCTGGCCAATGGTCCCTTCGTCGCGGTGAACTGCGCCGCGCTTTCCGGGTCTCTGCTGGAAAGCGAATTGTTCGGCTATGCGCCCGGAGCGTTCACCGGGGCCTTGCGCTCGGGGAAGATCGGCCTGTTCGAACTCGCCCAGGACGGCGCGCTGTTTCTGGACGAGTTCACGGAAATGGACGTTTTTCTTCAGGCGAAATTGTTGCGCGCGTTGCAGACCAGGGAAATAATGCGCATCGGCGACAGCAAGGTCATTCCGATCAACGTACGCATTATCGCGGCGACCAACAGGCAGCCGATGGAGGCGGTGGAAAGCGGAAAACTGCGCATGGATCTGTACTTCAGGTTGAACGTCCTGGATCTGCATATTCCGCCGCTGCGCGAGCGGGAGGGCGATGTGGAGTACCTGTTTTCCAGGATTCTGGAGAAGCGATCCCGCGAGAGAGGCAAAGCTGTCCCTGAGGTCCCCGCCAATCTGCTGCGGGCGATGCGCGCGTACGCCTGGCCTGGAAATGTGCGCGAGCTCGAAAACTACGTCGAAAAGTTCATTACGCTTTACGACATCTCGCAGCATGCCTCATTGCATACGTCCTTGCGGGCTCCTCATCCCCATGGCCTCGCCGCGCATCCCCATGCGGGATCCACGCTCGAAGAGATAACCGCCGCGGCTGTCTTACGGACCTACAATCAAGAAAACGGCAACATCAGCAACACGGGCAAGACGCTGGGTATTGACAGGAATACCGTGAAACGCTGGCTCAAGAAAGCCAAGGAGCTCAATGCGGGGGGGCAGGCCCCCCCGTTCAACCCGCGTTGACCGCCGTCGTGAACGCCTTGTGAAGCCGTCCACAGGGGACGCCCGCCAGGGCGAGCCAGCCCGGATTTCCTGGAAAAAGGCGGCGCGTCCCGTCGCGGCGCGTCACGTCTTGCCGTGCATTCCACAAACGCCTTGCGCGGCGCTTCGGATCCTTCCCGCTTTCCTTTCACGTGAAAGGCCTGCGCCTGTGGCCGGAAGAAGGCCTTCGGAGGCCCAGGGGCGATCGTCCCTTGGACCCCCTCCGTACGTCCGCTGGTTACGGATTCAGGATGGAGCAGGGGCGGGCCGCCGGGGAGAACCATGCAAAATGCACCAGGGAATAATGCATTTTTCCCGTTTTATCGCGAAGCCGGGGCGGCCGCGCAGCGAAAGAGCGAGTAAATCAAGAATGTTATCCTCGTGGCATGACTTATGCTCAAATTGCGGGATCAGCGCGTGGAGATATGCGAACCTCGCCCAACGGATCGAGAGGCGCCGGCATGGAGACGATGTGACAAGCGGGCCGCCGCCGGGCGGGGGGGCCGCTTCGTCCCTTCTTCGAAGGCGGACCGCTTCGCTCCCTGGGCGATGCCCGCCCGGGCTGTTCGCTTCCTCATTGCTTGCGGCGCGGCCGCAAACGGCAAACCACGTGAAGGAAGCCGGGCGGTTTTTTCGCCGCCGCGGACGCGGCCAGGTCCGAAGGGCGCCAGGGCCGATGCGGGAAGACCGCCGGTCAAGACGGCGTCAGGGTCCGCGTGATCGCGGACAGCGGCCCGGCCGATTCATCACCAAAGCCGGAGGGTTCGGCGACAGGCGCTTCGCCGCCTGATTTTGCCGGACGTTTTTCCGGACATGCACAAGTGAGGCAACAACATGCGCACCCGCCCCATACTGGGCATCACCATGGGAGATCCCGCGGGCATCGGCCCGGAGATCATCGTCAAGGCCTTGTCCGAGGAGTCCGTCTACGAGATCTGCGTCCCCCTGGTCATCGCCGACCCTGAAGTGATGCGCCACGCCGTCAGCGGCATCGTCAAATCCGATATGGCCGTACGGGTGGTCAGCTCTCCGGCCGAAGCCGGGGGCGTCTTCGGGACCATGGACGTCTTTCCCCTGGCGGACCTGGATCTTACCGGCTTCGCTTTGGGCAAAGTGGATCCCCGCTGCGGCGAGGCCGCTTTCCGCTCCGTGGAAACGGCCATCCGTCTGGCCATGGCCGGAGAAATCCAGGGCACGGTCACGGCCCCTCTGAACAAGGAAGCCATGAATCTGGCCGGACGCCATTATGACGGCCATACGGAGATTTACGCCACGCTGACCGGCGCCGCCCGGTACGCCATGATGCTGGCGGACGGTCCATTGCGCGTGGCGCATGTGACCACGCACGTCCCCCTGGCGAACGTGAGCGCCAGGCTGAGCGCCGAACGCGTTCTGGACGTCATCCGCCTGGCCCATGAGGCCCTGACAAGGCTTGGCATCGAGGCTCCGCGCATCGGCGTGGCCGGACTCAATCCCCATGCCGGGGAAAACGGCCTGTTCGGCGACGAGGAACAGCGAATCATCGCTCCGGCCATCGCGGCGGCCCGGGCCGAAGGCATCGGCGCGGACGGCCCGTTTCCGCCGGACACGGTCTTTTGCAAGGCTCTGGGCGGCGGGTTCGATCTGGTCGTGGCCATGTACCATGACCAAGGCCATATCCCCATGAAGTTACTCAGTTTTCGCTACGACGACAAAACCAAGACCTGGTCCGGACTCACCGGAGTGAACGTGACGCTGGGGCTGCCCATCGTCCGGGCTTCCGTGGACCACGGCACCGCGTTCGAGAATGCGGGGAAAAACGTCGCCGGGCACATGAGCATGAAAAACGCGATAGAATACGCGGCGATGCTGGCCTCTGGCCGGACGGCCGAAAAACGGAACGCCTCGCCGTCCTGAGGCTGGAGGAGCAATCCCATGGAAATGTTCAAATGTCTGCTTCCGTCCGGCGTCGAATTCGGCGCCGGAAAAATCAACACGCTGGATGACGCTCTGCAGGACGGCCCCATCCTGTTGCTCACCGACAGGGGCGTGGCCTCAAGCGGCGTCGCAAGCCGGGTGAAAGAGCGCTGTCTCGCCAACTCCGGCGAAGTGCATGCATTCATGGACGCGCCGCCGGAACCGTCGGAAGATCAGGTCGCCGGGGTCGTGGACGAACTCTCCGGGCTGAACATCCGGAACATCGTCGCCCTGGGCGGCGGCAGCGTCATGGACATGGCCAAACTGGCGGCCGTCATGCTTGGAGGCGGCCCCTCCATGGCGGAGCTGTTCGACGGCAGGCTTCCCCGGAACCGGGCCGTACGGCTGATCATGATCCCCACCACCGCAGGCGCCGGAGCCGAGGCCACCCCCAACGCCATCGTCTATCGTCCCTCGCAGCGGCTCAAGGTCGGCATCGTCTGCGACGCGTTCATGCCGGACAGGGTCATTCTCGATCCAGAGCTGATCACGGGGCTGCCCGCGGCCATCACGGCCTCCACCGGCATGGACGCCCTTTGCCATGCGCTCGAATGCTATATTTCCAACAAGGCCAACCCGCTCAGCGACATGCTGGCCGTGGAAGCCGTTCGTTTGATCTTCAAAAGCCTCAGGAAAAGCTACGCCGACGGCGCCGACCTGCAGGCCCGCGCCGATATGCTGCTCGCCTCGTTCTACGCGGGCATCTGCATCGCCTGCTCCGGCACCAACGGCGTGCACGCCTTGTCGTATCCCCTTGGCGGGCGCTACCGCATCGCGCACGGCGTCTCCAACGCCGTGCTCCTTGCGCCCGTCTTCGCCGCCAACAAGGAGGCCTGCGCGTCCAAGCTGGCGGGAATCGCCCCGTTGTGCGGCAAGAACCTGGACGGCAAAAGCGACGGGGAAAAGGCGGACGCCTTTGTGCTGGCCCTGGAAGAGTTGAGCCGCGATCTCGGCATCCCGGCCCGTTTGAGCGAGCTCGGCGTTCCCGCCGAAGATCTCGAGGAGATCGTGGACGCCGCGCTGCAGGTGAAGCGCCTTCTGGACAACAATCCGAAAACGCTCACCCGCGACGACATCCGCTCCATCTACCAAAGCATCCTTTAACGCAATCCGGGGTGAATCATGAAAGAACGCATGCCTTTTGTCGCCCTCGTCACCTGCTTTGACGATAACGAGTCCATAGATTACGGGGCCATACGCAAACAGGTGCGCCGCCAGACGGCCGCCGGGAACAATATCCTCGCCTGTGGCACCAACGGGGACTTCACAAGCCTGACCTTTCCCGAAAAAGTGCGCGTTTGCGCGGAAGTGGTCGAAGAGGCCGGGGGCAAGGTCAAGGTGTTCGCCAATGCGGGCACGCCCTCCACGTATGAAACGCTCCTTTTGGCCAAGGAATTCGCCACGCTCGGCGTGGACGCCCTGGCGGTGATCACCCCGTATTTCATCGGATGCAACCAGGACGGACTGTACGCCCATTATTGCCGGGTGGCGGACGAGATCGACAAGCCCATCTACCTGTACGACATCCCGGCGCGCACGCAAAACCACATCGAGCCAAAGACCGCGGCCAGATTGGCCGAGCATCCCAACATTCACGGCATCAAGGACAGCGGCGGCGGCAAGGAATCCCTGGACGCCTACCTGGACATCGCCCGTGACCGGGATGACTTCGACGTCTTTTGCGGTCCGGATTCCCTGATCCACTACGCCCTGACCAAGGGCGCCCGGGGCTGCATCTCCGGCCTGGGCAACCTCATGCCCGCCACCGTGAACGCCATTTGCAAATGTTTTGAAAACGGCGACGTCGAAGAGTCCCGGCGGCACCAGGAGCTGTTCACCCGGCTTCGCGTGGAGCTCTACGGCCTGGGCTTTCCCCCCGCCATGGTCAAGCGCGCGCTGTATCTTCTGGACAACAGCGTCGGCGCCAGCAGGCAACCCGCCCTGGTTCCCACGCCGGAGCTGGATGAGAAGATCAGGATCGTCTTGAACAAATTCGAGATCGAACCGTAAGACAAGGAGTCCTTCATGACGACAGTCGTTACCACCTCGCCCGGTTTCGCGAAAATCGGGAGCGCGCCGCGGGCCGTTGCGGACCGGGGTTGGAACCTCATTCGATGCGTCGACGCCGGCAAGCCCTACGGAGGCGCGCTTGAGCACGCCGCCGCGATGGACTTTCTGGTCGTCGGGCTCATCGGGGCCACCGCCGAGCTTCTCGACCAGGCCCCCAACCTGAAGGCCGTGCTCAAGCACGGCGTGGGCGTGGACAATATCGACATCCCGGCCTGCACGGCCCGGGGCGTTCCCGTGTTCAACGCGCCCGGAACCAACTCCAACGCGGTGGCCGAACTGGCGCTCGGCTGCATGTTTTCCCTGGCGAGACGCATCCCCATGGTTCACCGGATCGTGGTGGACGGCGGCTGGCAACGGCATGTGGGCACGGAAATCGAGGGCAAGGTCCTGGGCATCGTCGGCCTGGGCAACATCGGCAGGATCCTGGCCGTGAAAGCGGCGGCCCTGGGCATGCGCGTCGTGGCGGCGGATCTGAAGCCGGATATGGAATTCGTACGGCGACACGGCGTTGAAATGCTGCCGCTGGAAGAGCTGCTGCGCGCGTCGGACTATGTTTCCCTGCACGTCTTCGGCGGCAAGGACAACTGCAGGCTGATCGGCGCCGGTCAGCTGGCCCTCATGAAGCCCACCGCCTGCCTGCTCAATTTCGCCCGGGGCGAAATCGTGGATACGGACGCCCTGGCTTTGGCCCTGGAAAGGGATGAGCTCATGGGCGCCGCCATCGACGCGTATGAGCAGGAGCCGCCGAATCGCAGCCACCCTCTTTTCAAACACCCGCGCGTCGTCTTTACGCCGCATTCCGGCGCGGACACCAAGGAGTCGGTGGAGCGCATGAGCCTTATGAACATAGAGGACATCGACAAGGTCCTGGCGGGAGAGCGCTCTCCCCGGGCGCTCAACCCCGAGGCGTATGAGAGATAGAGCCTCGGCCATGGCCTGATACGATCCCCCCCGCAAGGAGCGGCGCGCAGTCCGCAATCGGGACCCGTGGGATGGCCTCGCCCCTTGCCCGGGGCCGGCTTCAAGAAAGGTTTCCGGCTTGAAGGAGGCCATCCCACAAGGGAACGCGCGTTTTGCCTCAAGCGCGGCCCTCGCCGCCATGCCTTTGTCCAAACGCGCGCCAGCCTGAAGGCGGGCGGACCCGCTACCAGCGTTCCAGGATGACGGAGACCTCTTCCGGACCGGACTCGGCGGCCAGAAAGGCGAAGAGGGTTCCCGCGATGAGATCGGCCGTCGTGCCTGGGTTGTAGCGGCGCTCGCCGTCGCGCAACCGGGCGTCGAACGCGGCGGCCGCGTCCCTGCCTCGCTTCGTGAACACGCCGCCGAGATCGACGATGGCGGCGGCCTCCGCGGAGACCGTTTGCGCGGCCTTGCGGTCGAGTTTTCGCGCGATGTCGGTATCCGGAAACGCGGCCAGGATGACGAGAAAGGTCTGGACGATGGCCTCGGAAAAGCGGCGTCCCTCTTCCCAGAGGGACTTGAGGCAGGGCAGGCCGGTTTCGAAGATGATGCTGAAATCCGTGACGTATTCGCGGGCCAGGTTGTCGCGGTCCTTGGCCAGGGCCATGGCGCCCAAGAGGGTCAGGCCGGTGGGCGTGGTCCTGACGTCGCCCTCCCCGACGTCGTCGAGCCCCTGGGGGGCGGCCAGCAGGATGGCCTTGAAGGTCAGCCGGGCGTCCTCCACGTCAAGCTCCCGCAGGACCCTGGAAAGGGCGGACCGGAGCGTTTCGCCCCCGGTCGAGACGGCGGCCCGGATCAGGGGGGCGAGCAGCAGCAGGATGCCCACGTTGGTGTTGACCCCGGTGAGCCGCCGGGTATCCGTGGCTGCGCGCAGAATCAGCTCTCCCACGCTGGCGCCTTCGGCGTTCATGAACGCCGGGCCCACGGCGGCGGCGCTGGCCATGAACTGGACCAGCGTAAGTTTGGCGCAGTCCTTGGACCGGGTGACGTTGCCCGGTTTTTCGGCGAGGGCTTCCAGGATGCAGGCCAGTTGTGCGGCCCAGCCCGCCCATTGGGGAGTGATTGATTGCATGAGGGGGCGATAGAATATTCAAGATGTTCTTGCAAGAAAAACCAAATTGGCTTACGGTATTTCAAATCCGTGGCCCATTTTGAATGGGACGCGAAACCGTAGGTAAAGCGAGTTCGCCGCTTGTTTCTTGAGAAAACGGCCGTAGTGTAATGCGTTGCAACGCGAGTTGCGATGAATTGGGGCCGTCATTTTCGGCGCTGACTTCGTAAATGCGTCTTTTTCCGGTCCATGCGTCCAATGCTTGTCGGGGGACGCCGCAAACGCAGACGCATGCGGCTGACCGGCGGCATCTGATCCAGGGAACCGGAAAAAGACCCGGGAAGGCCGAAAGACAGCGGCAACGCTTATCCTCTCTTGCGATAATTATAACCACCACCGTTCAGAGGAACAGTCGCAAGAGCAGGCGCCACCACATGTTCCGCCAGTGGAGGGAGTCGACATACTTTATACAATTCTCCTGACAGATGAGATGAATCGGGATTCATTCGAATCGTAGCGCGTCGGGACAGGAGTCAGTCATGACATTGTATAATGCAGATGCTCGACACCTCGGGTTTGGCGAAACTGGCGGCAATGGCGCATCCCTCCCTCAAAGGACCGGATCGTCCCCAGCCGTTTCCGGAAAAGGAACGCAACGTTTAAGCGCGCGCTTTCCGGCGCGCGGCGGCGCTTTCCAGGCGGCCTGCCAAACTGGCCGGCCCTCCTCGCCCGTCATGTCCTCATCCTTTCGCCTGTCCCTTCCGGCGGCGCGTTTTGTCCGGCCTCGCGCGGACAAGCCCGCGCGTCCCGCGCGCTTTCGATCGAGCGGTTCCCGTCCATCCACCTTCCTGCCAGGGGAATCCCAGAGGCCGTCGTAAGACAGGCCCAGGCGGACACGAACGCCGAACCGGCCAGAGCCGGGCTTTTCCTCGCGCCTGATCCCCGGCGCGCGTCTGTGGCGTAAACCCGGACGCCGCCCGCATCATGCGGCGCGACAAGCCCATATGGCCGCCGTCCGGCCCATGGCGGAGCGAATCAGTCAAGCAAGGAGGTTGCTGTGGGAACCCTATCTGGTCTGTTGGTGACCGTGCGAACCGCCCGGCAAGGGGCGGAGATGGTCAGCGACAAACACGGCGCGCCATATATCGAGGAAATATCCACCCTGCGCATCCACCAGGACGATCTGGCGGAGCTGGGGCTTGAAGACGGAGGCAAAGCCGCGCTCGCGAGCGAGCATGGCGAGATCCGCGTCTTCTGCAAGGCGGCGGAAACGCCGCGCGGTCTGTTTTTCCTGCCGCTCGGCCCGGTGGCCAACGTCCTTTTCAGCGTCCATAGCGCCAAGGAATCCGGCGTGCCCAACTGGAAGGGAATCGAGGTCACGGTTACGGGCGGCGAAGGCCCGGACAAGCCCAGCGGGCCAGGCCAAAGGGGGGAATCATGACGACGCACGACAACGTGGTCTGCACCTTTTGCGGCTGCCTGTGCGACGATCTTGAAGTCGATGTGGAGGACAACGCCATCAAGGCGGTCAGAAAGGCCTGCCTCATCGGCAAGAACAAGATCATGAACGCGCTTTCCCACGCCCCGGCCATCCGGGTGAACGGCCGGGAGGCCTCGCTCGGCGCCGCCGTGGAGGAAGCCGCCCGCATCCTCGGCGAGGCGAAAAATCCGCTGGTCTACGGCATGAGCAGCACCACCTCCGAAGCCCAGCGGGAGATGGTCGACATCGCGGAAATGATCCGGGCCAATCTCGACAACCCGTCCTCCTACTGCCATGGGCCGGGCGTTCTGGCCAGACAGCAGGCCGGGCTTGTGACCTGCACCCTGGGCGAGGCGAAAAACCGGGCGGATCTGGTCATCTACTGGGGCTGCAACCCGGTGGAGGCCCATATGCGTCACCTGACCCGCTACTCCCTGCAACCCAAGGGCCTGTATACGCCCGAGGGCCGCAAGGACCGCAAGGTGGTGGCCATCGACATCCGCCAGACCCCGACCACCAAGCGCGCCGACCTGTTCCTGCAGGTGACGCCCGGACATACCTTCGAGATCGCCTCGGTCCTGCGCGCCCTGGTGAACGGGCTCGAGCCCGAATTCCAGGACGGCCGGGAGGAGGTGGCGGGCGTTCCCATGGAGTCCTGGCGCCGGGTGGTGGAGATGATCAAGGCCTGCAAATACGGCGTGCTCTTCTTCGGCCTCGGCGTGACCCAGTGCCGCAATACGGACATCAACGTGGAGCAGGTGTCGCGACTGGTGCAGGACGCCAACAAGCATGTGCGGTTCTCGGCCCTGGCCATGCGCGGCCACGGCAACGTCAACGGCTGCAACCAGGTCATGACCTGGCAGACCGGCTTTCCCCTGGCCGTCAATTTCAGCAGGGGATTTCCCCGGCACAATCCCGGCGAATACAGCGTGGTTCCCATGCTCGCCCGCCAGGAGGTGGATGCGGCGCTCATCGTGGCCACGGATCCCGGGGCCCATCTGCCCGCGGACGCCGTCCGGTTCCTGAAAACCATCCCCGTCATCCATCTCGATCCGCACGAGAACCTGACCACGCCCTGGGCCACGGTGGTCATTCCCGTGGCGCCCGTGGGGGTGGCCGCGGCCGGAACCTTCTACCGCATGGACAACGTGCCGCTTCGGGTCAAGAAGATGGTCGAGTCGCCGCACCCTTCGGACGAGGACGTCCTGAAGGCCATCAAGGAGAAAATCCGCCATGTTGCGCATACATAACGGGCTCATCTACGATCCGGCCAACGCCGTGAACGGCGAAGCGGGGGACGTCATCATCCACGACGGCGTGATCGTCTCCGGCGCTGGCCTTTCGGAAAAACAGAAACGGGACATGGAGACCATCGACGCCTCGGGCTGCGCCGTGCTGCCCGGCGGGGTGGAGATCCACAGCCATATCGCCGGAGCCAAGGTCAATAACGGCCGCATCCTCTGCCCGGAGGAGCACAGAAGCCACGTGTCGGCGCGCACCTCCCTGACCAGGGCCGGGTGCGGACTGTGCGTGCCCACCACCTTCCGCACCGGCTACCTCTATTCCAAGCTCGGCTACACCACCATCTTCGAGGCCGCCGTGCCGCCCCTGGAAGCCAGACACGCCCATGAGGAGCTCATGGACATGCCCCTTCTGGACAAGGGGTGCTACACGGTCATGGGCAACAACCACCTGGTCATGCAGGTCCTGAAGGATCCGGACCGGGCCGCCCGCAAGGAGCGGCTGCGCGAGCTCGCCTCCTGGCTCCTCAGGGCCAGCAGGGGCTATGCGGTCAAGGTGGTCAATCCCGGCGGGGTGGAGGATTGGAAATGGAATGCGGGCGCGGCCGATCTGGACACGCCCACGCCGCCCTTCGGCGTCACGCCCCGGCAAATCGTCACGGCTCTGGCCGAGGCGGCCGACGAGCTGAAGCTCCCCCACAGCATGCATCTGCACTGCAATCACCTTGGGGAGCCGGGCAATCTGGAAACCACCCTGGCCACCATGCGCGCCCTGGAAGGGCGGCGCGTCCACTACACCCATCTGCAGTTCCACTCCTACGACAAGACCAAGAAGGGCGGTTTCCGCTCCGGCGCGGCGCGCATCGCGGAATACTTCAACAAGCATCCCGAGTTCACCTGTGACGTGGGCCAGATCGTCTTCGGACCCACATTGACCATGACCTCGGACGCGCCCATGGAGTTCAAGCTCTTCCAGATGCGCAAGGGCAAATGGGCCAGCGGCGACATCGAGATGGAGAGCGGTTCCGGCATCGTGCCCATTTCCTACGCGCCAAAAATCCTGGTCAACGCCATCCAGTGGAGCGTTGGCCTGGAACTCATGCTTCTCATCAACGATCCCTGGCGGATATTCCTCACCACCGACCACCCCAACGCCGGGCCGTTCACGGCCTATCCCGAGATCATCAAGCTTCTCATGGACGCGGACTACCGCATGTCCTGGCTGGAGAAGCTGCACCCCAGGGTTCGCCGGGCCACCGGGCTTTTCGAGATCACCCGGGAATATACCCTGGAGGAGATCGCCATCATCACCCGGTCCGGACCGGCCAGGGCGCTCGGGCTCGCCGCCAAGGGCCATCTTGGCGCCGGGGCGGACGCGGACGTGGCCGTCTACCGCCTGGACCAGGACCGGCGGGCCATGTTCTCCCGGCCCGTCTACGTGCTCAAGGGCGGCGCCGTGGTCGTGCGGGACGGCGAGATCGTGGATACGCCAAACGGCAGGACGCTGTGCGTCGATCCCGAAGGCGGGCGAAGCCTGCCCCAGGATCTGGCCGAGACGTTCGACGGCTTCTACACGGTGAAAATGGCCAATTACATGGTCGAGGACGAGTATCTGGAAAGGCCGGAGGTCGTGCCATGCGGATAAACAACGTCGAAATCGAGGATACCTTCGCCGAGGCTTTTTCCATGACCGGCGCCCGGGCGACCGTGACGGCGGTCAGCGACGAATGGGCCATGCGGGCCGCCCTGGCCGCCACCGGGTTCGCCACATCGGTCATCGGCTGCGGCATCGAGGCGGGCATCGAGGGCGTCACGCCCGAAACCCCGGACGGCCGGCCCGGCCTCAACTGCCTGTTTTTCGGCATGTCTTTGGAATCGCTTGAAAAACAGCTTCTGAAACGTATCGGCCAGGCCATCATCACCGCGCCCACCTCCGCCTGTTTCGATGGCGGCGCGGCTGAATGCCCTGAGGAGAAACGCAAGATACTCAAGCTCGGCGCCAAGCTGCGCTATTTCGGCGACGGCTACCAGGCGAGCAAGGTCATAGACGGCAGGCGCTATTGGCGCATCCCGGTCATGGAAGGCGATTTCGTGATCCAGGAGGAGTTCACCGCGGCCTCCGCCGTGGGCGGCGGCAATTTCATGATCCTGGCCGAATCCGCCGAGGCGGCCCTGGCGGCGGCCGAGGCGGCGGTGGCGGCCATGCGCCCGGTTCCGGGCGTGGTCCTGCCGTTTCCCGGCGGCGTGGTGCGTAGCGGCAGCCAGGTGGGCTCGCGCTATTCCTTCCTGATCGCATCCACCAACGTCGCCTTCTGCCCCGGTCTCAAAAGCCGGGTTCCGGCGACCGTCCTGCCGCGCGAGGTCAATTCCGTGCTGGAGATCGTCATCGACGGCCTGACCTTCGATCAGGTGGCGCAATCCATGCGCCTGGGGATCGAAGCCGCCTGCGTTCCGGGGGTTTGCCGGATCACGGCGGGCAATTACGGCGGCCGCCTGGGCAAGCATCACTTCCATCTGCGCAAGCTCTTCGAATGAGCCCGCGCGGTTACCATAACGGATTGGAGCGACTCATGAAAACAAGCGCGCATCTGACGCTTATCGCCGCCCCGGATCTGCCTGTGGAGGCGGAATCCCTCCTCCCGGAGCATATCTCCGGCAAAACGGCGGACGAGATCCTGGCCATGCCCCTGCTCGTGGGCAACCGCATGGAGACCGTGGGCGAGCGTTTCACGGTAAGCGTCGTGGAAGAGGGGGGGGACGGCCCGGCCGAACTCACGCTCACGGGCGATCTGACCCGCTTCAAGCGGATCGGGGAGGGCATGACCGGCGGGCGGCTCGTGGTGGAAGGCTCGACGGGCTTTCACGCCGGGGCCATGATGAGCGGCGGCGAACTGGTCATCACGAAAAACGCGGGCGATTATCTGGGCGCCATGATGTCCGGCGGCCGGATAGTCGTGCGGGGAAACGCGGGGCATTTCGCCGGAGCGGCCTACCGGGGATTCAACCGGGGCATGTCCGGCGGGCTCATCGTCATCCACGGGAGCGCCGGGAACCTGACCGGCGCCCGCATGCGGCGGGGGATCATCGCCGTGCGCGGGGCCTGCGGCGACCTGGCGGGCTTCGGCATGGGCGCCGGGACCGTGATCATCGGCGGCGAGCCCGGGGTGCGGGCGGGAGCGAACATGGCGCGCGGATCGGTGATCATGATGACCCGTCCGAAGGAAATCATGCCCACCTTCCGCTACAACTGCGCCGGGAGGCCCGGCATGTGGCCCCTTTTCTCGGCCCTTCTGGCCAGGGCGGACTGCGTTTTCCCCGAGGCCGGGCCGGAAACCGTGTTCGAGAGCTACAGCGGGGATTTCAACGAGGGCGGACGCGGCGAGATTCTGCTGCGCCGGTCGCCTCTTTGAACGCGCGAAAAGGCGAATCCATGGATGTCATACCGGTCATCGACCTGATGCAAGGGCTCGCCGTCCATGCGGTGCGCGGCGAGCGGACGAACTACCGCCCGGCGCGCAGCGTCCTTGCGGCCAGCGCCGATCCTGTGGAGCTGGCCCTGGCCATGCGGGCGGAAACCGGCGCTCCCGCCGTCTACGCGGCCGATCTCGACGCCATCGTCGAGGGCCGGGGAAACTGGGACGTCCTGCGCGCCATGGCCCGGGCCCTTCCCTGCGAACTGTGGGTGGACGCGGGCGTGACCGGGGCGGCGGGCCCGGATGGGGCGCTCGACGCGCTCCGGGTCATCGAGGCCGGAGCGGCCAGGGTCATCGCCGGGACCGAGAGCCTGGCGAGTCTGGACGCCCTGGAGGTGATCGGCCGGGAGGCGGGCTGGGACAGGGTGATCGTCAGCCTGGACGTGAAGGGCGGGGTCACGCTTGCCAGGGCCCCGGAACTGGCGGGCAGGCCGCCGCTTGAAAGCCTGGACAGGCTGGCCGCTACGGGCTGCCCCGCCTTCATCCTGTTGACCCTGGACGGGGTGGGCGCGGGAAAAGGGCCGGACTGGCCCCTGCTCGAACCGGCCAGGAAACGCCTGCCGGAAGCGGCGCTCTACGCCGGGGGCGGGACGCGGGACATGGACGACGTACGCCGCGCCGCAGCCATGGGCCTTGACGGCGTCCTCGTCGGCACGGCTCTGCACCGGGGGCTGATCACGGCGGCAGCGCTTGGCGAGGTAATCTGAAACGCCGCATTTGAGCGGGAACGCCGCGCCGAAACGGCCGCGAGGCGGCGCGAGGACGGAGTTGAACCATGAAATTCGTGTGGGCCATCACCGGAGCTGGTGATTTGATGCCGGAAGTGTTCGACGTCATGGAAGATATATCCAAGGATAAAACCATCGAGATCACCGCGATCCTGTCCAGGGCGGCGGTGACGGTGCTCAAATGGTACAAGCTGACGGAACGGCTGGAGCGCATCGCCGTCAAGACCCTGATCGAAAAGGACGCCAACACGCCCTTCATCGCGGGCCCGTTGCAGACGGGGCGCTACGATTTCCTGCTGGCGGCGCCCCTCACCGCCAATACGGCGGCCAAGATCGCCTGCGGTCTGGCGGACACCCTGGTCAGCAACGCCGTGGCCCAGGTCAACAAGAGCCCCGTCCCGGCCTACCTGCTTCCGGTGGACCGGAAGCCTGGCCTCGTCACCACCATGCTGCCCGACGGGACGCCGCTTACCCTGCGCATCCGGGAAGTGGACATCGAGAACGTGGAGAAGATCAGGAAAATGGGGGGACTGGAGATCCTTGAGGATCCCGGGGCCATACGCGGCGTGATCCAATCGTTTCAGGAAAAACGCAACGCCTAGCCGGGCGGCCGGGACCGGCCGGTCTGCCTCAAGGAGGATGCAATGCGGGTGACCGTGAGGGCCTATGCCAGGCTGCACCTTGGTTTTCTCAATCTGAACCGCGATCTGGGCTGGAATTACGGCGGCATCGGCGTGGGCGTGGACGCCCCCAGGATCACGCTCAGGGCGACGCCGGGCGAGGGGCTTGCGGTGACGGGCGGACACGAAGAGCGCATCCTCGGTTACGCGCAACGGCTGTCCTCGCATTTCGGCAGAACCTGGAACGCCCGGCTGGAGGTCCTGGAAGCCATCCCCGGCCATTCGGGCCTGGGCTCCGGCACCCAGTGGGCCCTGGCCGTGGGCGCGGCCCTGCTGAAGCTCCACGGCATGGACAGCCCGCCGCGCGAACTGGCCGTCATCCTCGGCCGGGGAGGCCGGTCCGGCATCGGCGTATCCAGCTTCGAGTCCGGGGGATTCATTCTGGAGGCCGGACACAAGCCCGCTTCGCCCGGTGAGCCCGTCCGGCCCTCCCAGGTGGTCCTGCGCCGGGAGTTTCCCGCGAACTGGCGGTTCGTCCTGGTCCTGGCCGACGCGCCCGAGGGACTTTCCGGCGCGGAGGAGAAAAAGGCCTTCGCCTCACTGGGGGAGACGCGGACCATCACCGAAACCATCTGCCGCATTGCGCTGTTGCGCCTTTTGCCCGCGCTCATCGAGGAGGACATCCGGGCGTTCGGCAACGCCATGAGCGAGATCGACATGCAGACCGGGCTTTTTTTCCAGCAGGCCCAGGGCGGAGCCTACCGGGAGGACGCGCGGGAGATGATCGCCCAGCTCATGGGGGCGGGCGCCTACGGGGTCGGGCAAAGCTCCTGGGGCCCTTGCCTCTACGTCCTGGTGGACGACGCCAACGAGGAGGCCGTGGCGCGCGCGGCGGAAAAGCATCTCGAGGACATGGGCCGCACGGGACGGGTGTTCGTGACCCGCGCCAGGAACGAGGGCGCGGAAATCCTGGTGGAGAACTGATTCAGCCCGAAATCCCGGCCAGGGCGAGCAGCTCGCGCATGTCCGTCTCGTACCGGGAGCCGGGCGCGACCTTGGCGATGACCCGCGCGTTTTCCAGAAGCTGGCCGCGCGCGAAGCCGGGGGGAAGCGTGTGCAGACGGGTGGAGATGACCAGGCTTTCGAGCAGAAGGCCCTGGGCCCGGTTTACCGGAACGCCCGGACAGAGGATTCGGCAATGGGCCGCTTCGGCCTCAATGCGCGTCCTGCCGCCGGATTCTTCGGACGAGATGATCCGCGCCTCCAGCCAGGCGAACGCGCCCTGGACGAAGGGGACCCCGGCGGTCGAGACCGTGAAGCGCAGGGCGTCCCTGCGGTACAGGGCGTCGAAGAGCAGGCCGGCGTCGCTGACGAAGCTGAGGCCCAGTACGGCGTTTCGCCGGATGTTGGCGAGGGTGGCCGAGCCCTCGTACAACTCCGCCTTGAGACGGCGGTTATCGGGGGTTAGAATGCCGATGGGCGCGGCGTGGGGGCCGTTTTCCCCTATGGTCCCGGCGACGACTTCGTAGATCCAGCCCGGATTGAGGCAGAGCGCGCTGAGCGCATGAGGCGC
>CALGYO010000092.1 GCA_937934715.1 uncultured Desulfovibrionaceae bacterium
CAATGAGGCGATCAATATCATCCAGAAAGCATTCCTTGTGCTTGCGGCGGGACACGACGTAGTCGGCATGCAGGGCTTCTTGGATGCGCGCTCGCTCATGATCGCCTCCATCATTATTGATGGAGAAATTATAGCACAATATGCTATAATAACAAACTATTTTTCAAATTTACCGTGCAGCGGTCTCAAAGAAGAGCTTACAAGATCAACTTTCTGGATTGTTAGAAAAGCTGGGGGGGCGCTCATATCTTGAATCACATGAAAACAATCCAGTAAGAACCAGCTGCCAAATGCTTTGGCAAGAGGTTATACAGGCTGTTCATTATCCTGATCTTGATGTTGGAAATACTCTCAGAAGAATACTGGAGCACTATTTTAAGATGTTTGGTGGATTAGAAAAGTGGGAGCTTGTAAAGCCTTTTGAGGGAAATGACAAGGTCATTTGCGAGGCTTTACTTCAATGGGCTAATGATGGTTCTCATGCAGTTTTTGACGACCTATTTATTTCACAAAGCGCTGAGACAAAACAAAACTTTTTAAGGGTGTTCGAAGAAATATTTCGAAAAAACAATCATGGCTCTCATTATGATTTGATGACTGGCAATAAGGCTAGCACATAGACCAGTAATCTCCTCAGGTCAGGGGTAATGTGTACAGTGATGGTTATTCCAGGCGCCACCGCTTCCTTTGTTCTTGTCCGTTCCGTCCTTCGGGATGCCCTTGCAAGAGACATACAGAGGCACCCAGACGTTCATCCCTTGCCCCTGGTGCGTACGTTCCGTATTGCGCCAGCCGGCGTTTGCAGAGAATGCCCAGGCTATTTCGACGCGGCGTCCTGGAGGGATATTCTCCTGCAGGATTCGCCGATCTCCATGCTGTTGGGCGCCACCTTGTGGACTACCGGCGCGTTCTTGTCCTTGACGGAGTCGAAAAGCGCGGCGGCCAGCTGCTGGATGTCTTGCTTGATAGTCGTGATCTTGGGATAAAAATAGGACAGATCGACCCCGTCATACCCCGCCACGGAAATGTTGCCGGGCACGGAGATGCCGAGTTTGTAGGCTTTCATGATGAAACCCTGGGCGATCTGGTCGTTCGCGCAAACCACAGCGGTCGGCGGGTCGTTCAACGACCAGAAATACCCAAGCGCTTCCACCCCCGTCTCCGAGGAAAACCGGCCGCGCTCGAAAATATAGTCTTCAACAACCGGAATGCCGCGCGCAATGAGCGCATCGAGATAGCTTTTCTTTCTCGTTATCGCGGACTGATATTTCTCTTTCGGGCCGACGAAGGCTATTTTCCTGTGGTTCAGATTGTACAGATAATCCATGAGGCGCTGGACGCCCCCATAGTTGTCCGATGTGACGAACGAATAGTCCTCCCCTATCGAGCGATCCAGGCAGGCGATCTTCTGGCCGAAGTCCGTATCCGTAAAGAGATTGTAGTTCACGCCCTCCGTCAATATGCTTCCTGTGCAGCGAATGCTCTGGCAGTAGCGTAAGTATTTCTCTTCCCTCTCCTTGTTGTCCTCAGTGTCGCAGATAAGCAACGTGAATTGATTGTCGAAGCATATCTTGTTCAGCTCCTTGATCAGGGTGCTGAAAAAAGGGTTGCCGACATCATAGACAAATAATGCAATGGAGTTCGATGTCTTGGAGAAAAGGTTTTTTGCCAGACGGTTGGGAACGTAATTATGTTCCTGTATCACTGCCTGAACTTTTTTCCGGATTTCAGGAGACGTGGATTCAGGCTGATTGATGACTCGCGAAACCGTCGCCGTCGAGACCCTGGCCAATGTCGCGATATCTCTGATGCCGATTACTTTCTTGAGCCGTTTTGTATTCGCCATGATGTATGGGATGCCATGGTTGTAACTTGTTTCTACACGCTGCGGTTGAATTATAAACAGCTTTGGCGCCTTGTAAACCCCCCCCTTCGAGCCCGCCCCCCAGAGGGGAAGAGACCGCGTTCAACGGCTTAACCAGTCTGGCTTGCTGGTAACATTCTTAAATTACAGGGATATGTCGCTGCGCGGGAGGGGCTGCGCGGGAGGGGCTGCGCGGGAGGGGCTGCGCGGGAGGGGCTGCGCTGGAGGGGCTGGGCGGGGGAGCTGGCCTGTTCCTCTTACGCCCGGTCCCGCCAGCCTGAACCTGAGGCCCTCCCGTTCGCGAGCCGGCATCCTGGCGTCCACGGCATGAATCGTCCCGCGATGGACCGTGCCTGTCGCCCCGGCCCGGCTTGGCGCGCGTCCGCGCCAAGCCCCAGGATCCGGGCGCATTGACCTGCGCGGCGGAGCGCGCGGCGGCGCGGCTCTCGGGGGGGGCTCAGCGCGCTCACGCCCGCCGGCCGGATGACAGGGGCGCCTGCGTTCCCATGCCCCCGCCGCAGGCGGCGTCCGGCCGGTGGAGCGGGCGATCGCCGCTGGAAATTCCTTTGGCCGGTGAAGGCGCGATGCGCGGAAATGGCCAGGAATAACCGCGCAACAGCTTGAAAACACGACAGTTGCGGGTTGAGCAGGAGGGATATTTCCGGAAACCTATTGACACGGCCGCTAAACCCGGCTTAGAGGGGATGTAACAAGTTACATTCGCAATAACACGTGAGAAACTCTTCGGAATGCCCAAAATGAGGAGAAAGGCCGTGAACAGCAGGATCAAGTCGTTACGCAAGAGGCTGTTTGAAACCGAACCGAGAATCTGTTCCGAGCGCAGCAGGATTTTCACCGCATCCATGAAGAAAAACGAGGGGATGCCCATTGCCCTCAGAAGGGCGAACGCGTTCTACGACGTCCTGAACCAGATGACCATCTTCATTCAGGATGGCGAGCTCATCGTCGGCAATCAGGCGAAATGGATCAAGAGCGCGCCCATCTACCCGGAATATTCCCACGAATGGCTGGAAGAGGAGTTCGCCGGAAAGCCGTATCGTTTTGATGAACGCCCGGGCGACCGGTTTTTTTACGACGAACAGACCAAAAACGATATCCTCGACGATCTCAAATACTGGAAAGGGAAAACCCTGTACGAGAATTTCCGGAAGCTCTTGCCGGAGGAAGTCAATGACGCCTGGAACGCCGGGGTCATCGATGACACCTGGGTCACAAGCCAGGGGCTGGGCAATGTCATCGTGGACTACGAACTGGTCGTCAACAAGGGGCTGAAGGACGTCCTCGAGCGCATCGACAAGGAGTTGGCCGAACTGGATCTCAAGGATGTCGGGACGGTAAAAAAGAAGTGGTTCCTTGAAGCGGCGCGCATCAGCAACCAGGCGGTTCTGCGTTTTGCGGAACGCCTGGCCGAGGCCTGCGAAGCCAAGGCCGCCGGACTCAATACCGTCGAGCGCAAACAGGAGCTTTTGCGCATCGCAAACAATTGCCGCACGGTCCCCTATGGTCCCGCGCAAACGTTCGAGCAGGCCGTCCAGAGCATCTACATCATCCTGCTGGCCGTGCACCTGGAATCCAACGGACACGCCATTTCCCTGGGCCGCTTCGACCAATACGTCTATCCCCTCTACAAGAAAGAGCTGGAGCAGGGCTCGATCACGCACGAGCAAGGGCTTGAGATCGTCGAGGCGTTCTTCATCAAATGCAACGAGATCAACAAGCTGCGGTCGTGGCCCGACTCGGAGTTCTTCCTCGGCTACCAGATGTTCATCAACCTGGCGGTGGCTGGCCAGACCGTGGACGGCGAAAACGCCGTCAACGACGTCTCCCACCTTTGCGTGGAAGCCTGCGCCGACGTGAAGCTGTTCACGCCCTCCATCTCCGTGAAATGGTTCGAGGGAACCGACGACGCCTTCATGATGAAGGCCCTGGAGGCCGTGATGGTCCATCAGGGCGGGCAGCCCGCCTTCTACAACGACAAGGCCTTCATCAGGACCCTGCGGGATCTGGGCATCGCGGAAGAGGATCTGGTCAATTGGGCGCCGGACGGGTGCATCGAGGCGTCCATCCCGGGAAAATGGGACTTCGCGGCGAAAGGCCCGTGGCTGAACGTGGAAAAAGTCCTGGAGATCACGCTCAATAACGGCGTCGATCCAAGAACAGGCATCACCTTCAAGAAGCTCGACAAGAACATCGAGGATTGCGCCTCAACGGATGAAATACTCGCAGAATACAAAAAGATGCTGACGTATTTCATGGATCTGCAAGTCGTCACGGAGCATATCAGCGACGAATTGCATGTCCTGATGGACATCAACGCATTCCGGGCTTCCTTGATCGAGGACTGCATCGGCAGAGGGCTGGATCTGGTTGAAGGCGGGTCGGTCTACTCCGTGGACGGCGGCCCCACGGCCGGCACGGTCAGCGCGGGCGACGCGCTTGCCGCCCTCGAGGAAATCGTCTTCGTCCAGAAGCGGCTGACCATGCGGCAATTGCTACATGCGCTCCAGACCAATTTCGAGGACGGAACGACCACGCCTACGGGGCCGCAGATCCGGGCCTTGCTGCTGAACAAGGCGCCAAAGTTCGGCAACGACGACGACAAGGCGGACAAGTGGGTCGTGGCCGTGGAAGACTACATCGGCTCCTCCTACCGGCATAACTACAAAAGCTCGAAATACGGCAAGGGCCCCATACCCTGCTGCTATTCCTACAGCCAGAGCCCGGTCACCGGAAACATCGCCTTCGGGGCCTGCATCGGCGCCACGCCGGATGGCAGGAAGGCCGGAATGCCCGTGAACAACGGCATTTCGCCCGCCAACGGTTCGGAGCGGGAAGGCGCCACGGCCGCATGCAACTCCGTGGCCAAGCTCCCGAGCATCTGGTTCCAGAAGGGCGCCATCTTCAACATGCGCCTGACTCCCGCTGCCTTGGAAAACGCCGAAAAGCGCCAGAAGGTCATTGATATGGTCAAGGTGCTCTTCAACAACTATGGCCAGCAAATCCAGTTCAACGTGGTGGATGGCAAGATCTACAAGGAAGCGATGAAGCGGCCGGAGGATTTCAGGGACCTGATGGTCCGCGTGTCCGGGTACAGCGCCCTGTTCACCACGCTGGCGCCAGTCGTGCAGCAGGATGTCATAAGCCGGGTGGAATTGAATGTCTAAACCGGCGCAGGCCGATCACGGCGCGGGCTTTGTGTTTAACATGGAGCGCTTTGCGACCGATGACGGGAAAGGCATCCGAACGGTTGTATTCATGAAGGGGTGCGCACTGCGCTGCGCGTGGTGCGCCAACCCCGAATCACAATCCTTCAGGCCGACCGTCCTGTTTCATGAGAACAACTGTCAGGGATGTGGCTTGTGCCGTGAACGTTGTCCGCAGGGCGCAATACGTCTTGATGCGTCGTACGGCATGATCAGCGATCCGGATACATGCGCGGGATGCGGGGTCTGTACGGAGGCGTGCCTGTACAATGCGCGGACATTGTGTGGATATCGTATAGATGTTCAGGAGCTCATCGGCGTTTTGCTGAAAGACGCGCACTATTACAGCATGTCCGGGGGTGGGGCGACCTTCAGCGGCGGAGAGCCGTTGCTGCAAAGCGGGTTCATCCGCGCCGTCTCGCTGGAATTGAAAAAACATTCCATTCCTGTGCTGGTCGAGACATGCGGTCATGTGCCGAAAGAAAATATTGATGACGTGCTTGATACGACAGAGACCTTCTACTTTGACATCAAGCATATCGATTCCGACATCCATAAAAAGTACACGGGCAAAGGCAACGAAATTATCTTAAGTAATTTAAGATATATGAGTGAAAACTACGACGGCGAGCTGTCTGTCCGATATCCATACATACCTGGAGTCAACGACGATACGAAATCCATCGACGCCATGGTGGAGGCCGTATGCGGACTGCGTCGCGTCGATGAACTGGTGTTTCTCCCATACCATCGCCTGGGACTTCCGAAGTACAAAGGAATGGGGCTGGAGTATCAATTTCAAGAGATGGAGTCGTTGAAAAAGAACGCGCTCTATCATCTCCTGAAACGATATCGGGATTGTGGCATACCAGTAAGAATACAATAAGACGGCGATTTTCGCCGTTGCTTGGATGAAGAGTGATTTCGACTCACAAGGGAATTCATCATGTCTGAAACAAAGCGCTTGATCGCTCTCGATTGCGGCAACTCCTCGTATCGTATGGTTCTTGGGACATATGCCGACGGGGCGTTGTCCATGGAGGTCCTGGCCCAGGAAGAGAACGCGATGACCCGGATGAACGGGATATATTACTGGGATACGGTAAAAATATACCAATTCCTGATGCGGAACCTGAAGAAGTGCATTTCCCAGGGCATTCGGCCCGACAGCATCGGCATATGCGCCTGGGGCGTGGATTTCGCGTTCTTCGATAAAGATGGTTTCAGTCTCGGTGAAACGCTGAGCTATCGCAACACCATGGGGCAGCAAATACTGGACAGGCTTTCCGCAAAACAACAGGAAGATCTCTTCTATAAGACAGGGATACTTTGTGACCGCATCAATTCCGTCTATTTGATGAAGGCCTTGCAGGAAATCATGCCGGTCCGGACGCAATCGGCCAGCCGTCTTTTGATGCTGCCGGATATCTTCAATTATCTGCTGACCGGAAAAATGGTCAATGAGCCGAGCGAGCTCAGTACGACGCAGCTTATGAGCGCGAGGACCCAGCAGCTCGACGTTGAGGTCTGCGAGCGGTTCGGGATTCCGGCCTCCTGGTTCTCCGCCATCGGCCGGCATGGGCGGGCGATCGGCGACCTGCAGCCATTCGTCAAGGAGGAGCTGGGCATTACAGGCCCGCTCCCGGTTATTTGCGTTCCTTCCCATGATACCGCCTCCGCCGTCGCGGCGATTCCCGCCCAGGAAGACTCCTTCCTTTTCATCAGCTCAGGCACGTGGTCGCTCATCGGCACGGAATTGTCCGCTCCGATCACCACGAAAGAGGCTCTGGAGGCCCGCTTTACCAACGAGGTAGGGGCGTTCGGAAAGATCACCCTGCTGAAGAACTGCGCTGGAATGTATATCCTCTCCCGTATGAAGCAGGAGTACGAGGACGAGACGGGCAAATCCTCCTCCTGGCAGGATTTCCTGAATCTGGCGGAACAGACGGATGAAGATCATGTCATAGACGTCAATGATGAACGGTTCTTCAATCCGGCGCACATCTCGCAATCCATCCATGAAGCCTTGAAAAGAGTCGATCCGGGCATTCCTTACAGATTCCCGGTACTGATCGACGCCGTGCAACGCTCGATGGCAAAGAACTATGCCAAGACCTTGTACGACTTGGAGCGTGTCACAAAAAATTCATATGATCGCGTCTACCTGGTCGGCGGGGGAGTCCGGAACACGGCCATCAACCAGATGACCGCGGATTACAGCGGCAAGACCGTCATAGCTTGCGGCGCGGAAAGCACGTGTCTTGGAAATCTTGGAACACAACTCAACTCCTTTTACCCTGACATGGACCTGAAGAAAATACGGGAAACGATACGCAGGTCGATTGACATCGTAGAATTTCAGCCGGGCGCCGTATGATGTTTGGTTGATTCTTTGCCTGTCAAGAACATGGAAGAGGAAAAGAGGTGAGCAGCAGTGGCCGAAAACATACTTGAAATGAAGGACATCAATAAAAGCTTTTTTGGCGTGGATGTTCTCAAGAACGCGCAGTTGGAAGTGCGCCCAGGCGAAGTCCATGTCTTGCTCGGAGAAAATGGAGCGGGCAAGTCCACGTTGATCAAGATTCTGTCATCCGCCTATAAAAAGAACTCCGGACGCATTCTCTTGGATGGAAAAGAGGTGAATTTTCACAGCCCCAAAGAAGCGATCGATGCAGGCATCAACGTCATTTATCAGGAGTTCAATCTCAATCCTTATGTTCCGATTTATGAAAACATCTTCCTTGGCAGGGAATTCACCAAATATGGCTTTATAGACGAGAAGAAGACCATCGCCGAAGCCAGAAAATCAATGGACAGGATCGGACTGAAAGTGGACCCCAAAACCCTGGTGGGCGATCTGAGCGTGGCGCAGAAGCAGATGGTCGAGATCACCAAGGCCCTGAACGGGGAGCTGAAGGTTCTGGTTCTTGACGAGCCGACGGCGGCCATCACGGACACGGAAACGGCGGAGCTTTTCAAGATCGTCCGGGAGCTCAAGGCGAAAGGCGTCGGGATCATCTACATTTCCCATCGGATGAAGGAGTTGTTCGAGATTGGCGATCGCTGCACGGTCATGCGTGATGGCGAATTCGTCCGGACCGTGACGCTCGAAGAGACGAGCGAGGACGAACTTACGCGGATGATGGTTGGCCGTTCCGTCAGTTTTGAAAAACGGGTCAACAACCACATCGACGAAAAGCACAAGAGCCTGGAAGTCACCGGGCTCTGCTACAAGGATGTGGTGAAAGACGTCTGTCTGGATGTCAAACGCGGAGAGATTCTCGGCATTGCGGGCCTGGTCGGCGCAGGGCGCACGGAGCTGGCAAAGTGTATCATAGGAGCCTACAAGGCTCACTGCGGCACAGTCAAAGTGCATGGCAAAGAGCTTGAAAATGTCTGCATATGCAATACGATCAAGGAAAAAGTCGTCTACCTGAGTGAAGATCGCAAGGATGAGGGATTGGTGCTCATCCACGGCGTAAATGATAACATTGCTCTTCCAAATCTGTCCCGCTTCAAGAAATTCCTGCTTAATGACAAGAAGATCACCTCCGTCGCGAAAGAGTATATCAACAAGCTGAAAATCAAAACCTCGTCTTACAAAGCGCAAGCAAACACCCTCTCCGGCGGAAATCAGCAAAAAGTCGTTATCGCCAAATGGCTCTGCATCGATGCGGATGTATACATCTTCGATGAACCCACTCGAGGCATAGATGTCGGGGCGAGAGATGAGATTTATGAAATCATGTACGAGCTGATTTCCAATGGAGCTTCAATAATAATGATTTCATCCGATCTTGTTGAGATACTCAAGATGTGCGATCGGGTTGCAGTGATGCACGAGGGTGAAATCAGAAATACTTTTGTAAATGATGCATCTTTGACGCAGGAAAAAATATTGTCTTACGCTTTGCATGGAGGAGCTCACTAATGGAAAAAGTAAACAAAACTGAAAGCTTTTCGAAAATTGATATACAGTCGCTAGCGCTTTACATCGGCGCGGTGCTTATTTTTATCACGTTTACAATTCTATGCGGCGCGTATGGCAAGAGTTTCTTCACCCTTGATAACATGAAAAACATCATCAACCAATCCGCAGTGATTGCGGTCATCGCCATCGGACAATCCATTGTCATTTTAACCGGCGGCATCGACTTGTCCGTCGGCTCGATCGTGGGGTTTGTCGGCATTGCCGGTGGATTGCTGCTGAAAAGCGGCATGCCCCTCATGATGGTCATCGGCGTCGTGATCATCTGCGGATGTATCATCGGTTTTGCAAATGGGTACTTTGTCTCCTTCGGCAAGGTTCCCGCTTTCATTGTGACATTGGGAAGCATGCAAATTATCCACGGGTTGACTATGGTGCTGAACACCGGACGTCCCGTCTCCGGTTTCCCCAGCGAACTGCGCATGGTGGTCAGCGCCAAAATCATGGGCATCCCGATTTCCATCATTTATGTCTTTTTACTGTATGCCATCATGATCACCGTCATGAAAAAGACGACCCTGGGACGGTGGATCTACGCCATTGGCGGCAATGCCAACGCCGCAAAGCTTGCGGGCGTCAAAACGAAGCAGATCGAAATGCTGGCCTACGTATTTGGCGGCCTGTTTGCCTCTATCGGAGGCATTTTCCTTCTGTCACGCCTTTCATATGCCGACCCAAACGCTGGCATGGGCTATGAGCTTGATGTCATTGCGGCGGTTGTTATTGGCGGAATAGCGCTCTCCGGCGGGAAGGGCAGCATCGGGAACACCCTGGTCGGCTCGCTTATTCTCGGGATGTTGAAATGCGGCCTCCAGATCCTCAATGTCCCGGTGTACTTCCAGACCATTATTATCGGAATAACAATTATCGTCGCCGTGTATCTTGACAAAGCGAAAGAAAGAAAAGCTGAATAACACGTAACGAGGAATGGAGGGGTTCATGAAAAAGGTGACATTCTACACACTGGCGTCCTGTTTTCTCATTTTCAACCTTATCTTGTGTTCCGTGCCGGCATTCGCGAAGGAAAAGATCGTTATCGGCTTTGTGCCCATGACATTGAACAACGAGTACTTCATCACGATGGTGAACGGAGCTCGTCAAAAAGCCAAGGAACTTGGAGTCGACCTCGAGGTGCAGGCGGCCGACCAGCATGCCAGCGCCGCCGCCCAGCTTACGATCATCGAGAACATGATCACCGCCGGGGTGGATGGCATCTGCATCGTGCCCAGCTCCTCCGAGGGCCTGGTGTCCGCCCTGGAGCGCTGCAAGGCCTCCAATGTTCCGATCATCAACCTGGACACCAAGATCAATAAAGAAGTGCTGGACGAAGTCGGCATGGAAGTTCCCTTCTACGGCACGGACAACTATGCCGGCGCCGCCGAGGCCGGAAAGTACGTCCTGAAGCATTTTGACAAGGGCGCCAAAACCGCTATCCTGACCGGAATCAAAGGCCAGCAGAACGCCGCCGACCGCCGGAACGGATTCTACGACCAGGTCAAGGATCACGTGAACGTCGTTGCGGAACAGTCCGCCAACTGGGAAGTCGACCAGGGCTACACCGCCACGCAGAACATCCTCAGCGCCAACCCCGACCTGCAGTTGATCTTCGCCTCCAACGACGGCATGGCGATCGGCGCGCTGCGCGCGGTTGAAGAAGCCGAGAAAAAGGGGCAGGTAAAGATCATCGGCTTTGACGCCATTTCCGAGGCGCTGAACCTGGTGGAGAACGGCGACATGCTGGGCACCGTGGCCCAATATCCCGCCGAAATGGGCATCAAGGGCGTCGAGAACATCACCAAGAAGATCAATGGCGAAAAGGTTGAAATGCATATCAACACCGGCGCCAAGCTCATCACCAAGGACAACGTCAAGGAGCACAAGGACTACTCGAAGCAGTTCGCTGACTAAGAGAGCAATCCGTCTCAAGATTCTCATGAACGTGAAATAGCTTCTGGGAATCCGTATTACACAACCCTGGCTTGTGTTGTTCAGCTGCTCGATCATACGGCTTTCCGTGCGGACAAAACGGGAAGCCGTATTTATCATTCAACCCACAGGAAGGATACACATGAAGTTGCAGGAAGAAAGGAATGAACTCGTCAAATACGGAAAGCTCATCATCCAGGCCGGTTTGACCAAAGGCACTGGCGGAAACTTCAGCATATATAACAGAAAAGAAAAACTGATGGCCATCACCCCCTCCGGCATTCCCTACATGGTCATGCGGCCGGAAGAGATCGTCATCATGGATTTGCATGGAAATATCGTAGAGGGCGATCTCATTCCTTCCTCCGAGCATGAAATGCACGCCACGGTCTACAGGGAAAGGGAAGACGCCAATGCCATGATCCACATCCACTCGACGTTTTGCACCACGCTTTCGGCGCTCAACGAGCCGTTGCCCGCCGTGGATTATCTCGTGGCCTTCTCCGGGGGGAAAGAAGTGAAATGCGCGGAGTACGCGACCTATGGCACCCCCGAACTGGCGGCCAACGCCATGAAAGCCATGGGGAAGCAGAACGCCGTTCTGCTGGCCAACCACGGATTGAACGTCGTGGCCGGCAGCATGATGATGGCCCTTGCGATCGCGGAACAGATCGAATTCTGCGCCGAGGTCTATATCCGCGCAAGAAGCGCGGGCGCGCCGGTCATTTTGAGCGAAGAGGAAATGACGATGATGGTCAAACGCTTCGCCAACTACGGCCAGCGCAAAGAGGGCTGAGCGCCATCACGGGAGGACAGGCGGAATATCTTGCGGCAAGTATGATCACGGCTGGCGTGATCGTAACAGGCGCGGGATTTCCGCCTGCCTTTCATCGCTCCTGCCCGGCGTCCTTGCGCTTCGGGGCATCGTGGCGCAAGGCCTTCCACGCCGCCTGGAACAGGCTTTTCGCGGGAGGCCGTCTTTCAGGCAAAGACCTTTCCGGCGCCGTTTCCGTTCGCGCCCCCCTTGCGCCCCATGCCGCGTTGGCGGCTCGCCGCATGGCCCCGCTCTTTGCGGCGGCCTCCACATCCGGTTTTCCTCTTGTCAGGACCATTGTTGCTGACTATCTCTAGAGAAAGGCATATCGTCTCTGAGCCTGATCGACTTGAGACGGTCGATTCGGGCCAATGAAGACGTGGGCCCCAGGATATGGACATGAATGTGGAAATGACCCTTGGCCTCGTCATCCTCGGGCTTGGATGCATCAGCTTTCTTGTAGCCTTGGCCTACAAGAGGAATCCACTTGTCTGGCTTTTCTGGGGCAGCGCGCTTCCGGGGTTGGGGTTGCTCGTCCTGCTCGTCCTGATCGCCCTGGAAAAACGATTGAGCCGGAATTGTTGTTCCTATGTCGAGAGATGCCTGCGGCGGTCTTCCTGTGACTGCGTGTTCCACGAGGACCTGAAGGATGAGGAGATCCGGGCGCTTTTCAAGGCCCACGTTTCGGGACGAAAAGCTTGTTTTTCCGGCCTGCCGCAAAATCCCTACAGGAACCATCCGTCCTCATGCCTGCGCCAGGCCTGGGAAGACGGCTGGAACGAAGCCAAACGCTTCATCGAGTTCGGCCGGTTGCGGCCCCACCCCTGATGGTCTTCCCCCTGGCCCGTCCTTGACGCCCCCGCGTCTTCCTTGCATTTTCCCCGTAGCATTCCCGCGTCCATATTTCCGCAAGCGGGGTCTTTTCCGCCCGCGATTCGCGTTGAGCCCGCCTCCCTGACCGCCAGGTTGAGGAATGCCGCCGGCGTGTCTTGCGGCGCGCCTTGCAGCAGATGGATGCGCCATGTCCAGACAGTCTGCCGCTGCTCGATCCAGGTTCCGTAACTCTCTGAAATGACTATGGAGTCCTAGGGGCGTTAGCCCCTTGGTCCCCGGAGACCTCTTTCCCGATCCAGTGCGCATCGGTCTCCAAGCGCTTGGGATGGCGCCCTTCGGCGACCAACGGGCTCTCGCCTTTTGGACTCCCATAACACGCTTCATTCGTGAGGATGACGCGCTAGAGGCGTTTACGATTTTCCGGGAATGACGCAGCCGTCTCAACCGCGGCGTCGCCCCGGAGCCCAGCCAGGAGCCAAGGGGAACGGATGCGGTGAAGCCGGGGAGGGGGAGAGCGGAACGCGGCGGCCTGGATGCGCGGCGTTGCGGTCCCGCAGCCTCGGCGCGGCATAAGGGGCTTGAAGGCATTTTTCTGGAATTGCATGAATCCCCTGTCATTGTGCTTGTGAAGAAACCATTTGTATAAAAAATAAAGCAGGTTGGCTCGCTGTCATTATGCTTGTGAAAAAAAACGGTTGCATAAAAAATGGAAGAGTTTGGCTCGCGCGCCTTGAGGAATATGCAAAGAATGCCTATCTTGTAACGGTTCGCTTCTGATCTTCAAAATATCGTCTCGCCGTATTGGGACAGGGCGGTTTTCATGGCTGATACAAATGAACGAATAACCCGCGGGCAAAATGCCTTCCTGAAAAAAGCGCGCCTTGCCGCTTTGACGGGGATCCTTTTGTTTTTTGCGGCAGCCGGAGGAGCGCAGGCCGCTTCGCGCGCCCTTATTCTCTATGACGGGGCTGGGAATTACGGCTGGCGGGGTGATCTTTCCTCCCTGCTTTTGACCAACCTTTTGTCCCACATGAACGTCGAGTACGTCCGGGAAGATGTGGACAGCTACGCTTCCGGGGACATGAACGGATACGATCAGGTCTTTTACCTCGGAACGGACTATCGCTCCAGCCTGCCGGACGCGTTTCTCCAAGACGTCCTGACCACGTCCGCCACGGTCTGCTGGATGGGGTACAACCTGCATTTGATCGCCTGGGGAACCTACAAAACCCAATTCGAGGCGGCGTTCGGCATCGCCTTCGATCGTCTGGATTCGACGACGTCCTGGAGCGAAGTCCTGTACAATGGCGTGAGCCTGCCCATTTCGTACGGAGAATTGGGCGTGACCCACGCCACCATGGCCGCGGGCGCTCCCGAGGCCGTCACCCTGGCCCTGGCCAAGGGACTCGCGGGCGAGGTCGCCAAAGAGGCGCCCTACATCATACGCGGCGGCGATTTCTATTACGTAGCCGACAATCCCTTCGACAGAAACGTGGACGCCGACCGGTCCCTGGCCTTTGACGACGTCCTCTATGACATCACCGGCGCGTATCCGGAACTGATTCACAAGGCGGTTCTCAGGATCGAGGACGTGCATCCCAAGGTCGACCCCCAGTACCTGCGTAATCTCGCGGACTATCTGTACTCCGCAGGCGTTCCCTTCATGATCAGCGTCATCCCGAGATATATGGACCCGCTGCATTATTACAATGCGCCTTACGACGTGACCTGGCAGGACGTTCCGGAGACTCTGGACGCGCTGCGGTACATGGTGCGCAAGGGCGGCCGGGTGATCATGCACGGCTACACCCACCAGTACGACAGCGTGAAGAACCCGGACAGCGGAGTGACGGCGGACGACTGGGAGTTCTTTCGGGTGACGCGCAAGGCGGACGGCTCGGCCAAGTACGTGGGACCGGTGGATGAGGATTCCGTAGAATGGGCGACGCAGCGCATGGACGCGGGCCTGGATATCTTGAACAAGGCCAGGCTCAAGACCGTGGCCTGGCTGACGCCCCATTATCTGGCCTCGCCCACGGATTACCCGGTTTTCGCCCGCTATTTCTCCACAGCTCTCGACCGGGGCGTCTATTTCGTGACCGGAGCGGACGGCAATTTGCGCTTCAAGGAGCAGTACATCCCCTATGTGGTGGACAGGGACGTCTACGGCTTGACGCGCATCCCGGAAACCGTCGGCTACGTAAGCCCGGGATCGGTTCCGCCTCTCACTCCGGCCGACGTGTTGGCCAAGGCCTCCCGCTGCCTGGCCGTGCGGGACGGCTGGGCGGGCGCCTACTACCATTGGTTCCTCGATGTGGACGGATTGCGCGAGGTGGTGACGGGGCTGAAGAACCTGGGTTTCGTGTTCACCTATGTGGGCAAGCCCGTTGGAGATCCTGGCGCGGCCATCAACACGCTCCTCTTGTCGCAATAGACGCCCGTCGCGCCGCCTTTCCGCAATTCCAGCGAGAAGGCTGGGCGGTTAACGCGGCGCCCGTGTGGTTCGCGGCGGCGGATCGCACGGGAAAAGCGCGGGCGGCGCGTTTTGCGGGGATGCCGTTGCCAAGTCCGCTCCAGGCGTTATTGTTTCATTCGGGCTCGGGAAGCCGGAACCGGCGTAGAGAGCGGCCCGAAGGATGCGCCATGCGAAGAACGCTGGTTGGTTTGTTTCTTTTTCTGGCTTTTCCGCCGGTTGGCGGCTTGGCGCTGGCGCAGGAAGAGGCCGTTGTTTCCTACCGGAACGTTCAGGCCTGGGAATCGGGCTTTCAGGGCGAGCTGACCATCACCAACCCCGGCTCGCGTTCCCTGACCGGCTGGACCCTGCATTTCACCTTTTCCGGCCAGATCGTAAGCTCCTGGGGCGGGACCGTCCTTGACGCACAGGACGGCGTCTACGCGGTGGGACCTGCCTCCTGGAACGCCTCCATCGGGCCTGGCGAGTCCACGACCTTCGGCTTCACGGCCACGCCCGCCGGAGCCGCCGCGCCCGGGAACCTGGGCGTGACCGGAACCTATGTCGAGAGCGGGACCGGGGATCCGGGAACGGGCGGGCCGGGCGAGGTGGAGGACTACCGCATCACGGCCGATCGCGACGCGGACGCGTTCATCCTGGGGCGAAACGAGCCCCTTCAGATCCATCAGCAAAAGGGCCAGACCAGGACCTACCGGTTCGACCAGGCCGTGACCTCGGTGATTTCCAGAAATCCCTCCGTGGCCAGGACGGCGGTCGTGGACGGCGCCGTCACGGTGCGGGGATTGCAGGCGGGGCGGACCGGCCTTCGCATCGGTTTCGCCGGTGGCGGGACCCTTTTCATGGGCCTTCGCATCGACGGCGCAAACGGCGTCCCGCCCGGGCTGCCCGGGCCCGTGGCCGTGGGCTCGGTCTCCGAGGACGGCGCGGCGGACCTGGCCTTTTGGCGGGACCACGTCCCCGGACCCGCCGGAACGCGCATGGACATCCGTTACATCTACATCAACGGCGGACCCGTTTCGGGCTGGAAAAGCTGGGACCCGGACCGGGTGACCAGCTATTGCAAGGAAAGCCTGACCCTGGGACTCATCCCCTTTTTCGTGTTCTACAATATCCCGGACGGCGGGGAGAGCTACTGGACGGATTTGCAGCATCTGCGGGACGCCGACTACATGCGGGCCTATTACGAGAACCTGTCCGTCTTCCTGAGCGAGGCCAACGCGGTCATGCAAGGGGAACTGTACGGCGTGATTCTCGAGCCCGACCTTCTCGGCTACATGGAACAGAATTCCGGTCTGCGGCCCGGGGAGATAACCACGACGGACGGAACCCTGGCCGATACCGTCGGCCGGATCAACGAGACCGTGGCCACCCAGGGGAACAACGCTCTGTTTGGCTGGCAGCTCAATCTGTGGGGCGATAGCGCCACAGGTTCCATGGGCCTCATCCGCCGCACGGACGATCTCGGCTGGACCGCCGGGCGCGCGGTCATCGCGGACGCGGCCCAAAACATCGCCGGCTACGCCATTGAGGCGGGCGTGTTGGGCCATGGGGCGGATTTTCTGTCCGTGGACAAGTACGGTCTGGACGCGGGCTATGTAAGCCCGGACGACCCTGCGCGGTCCGCCTGGTTCTGGAACAACGACCATTGGATGAACTATCTGCTGCTCGTGAAAACCGTCCACGAGGTTTCGGGCCTGCCCATGATCCTCTGGCAGCTGCCCGTGGGCCATATCAACAGCTCCACGGCCGTGAGCGCGCGTACGGGTGAGGCCTTCCCGGATTTGACCAATACGGAGACCAAATACGAGGATAGCTGCGCCTCCTTCTTTTTCGGCGACGCCTTCACCGAGGCGGATGATGCGCGGCTGGCGTATTTTTCCGGCAACCAGGCGGGGGACGCCGGGCTGTCGGTTTCGGGTCGGACTATCGTCTGGCGGGAACACATGCGCGATCTGCCTGACCACGGGGTCGTGGCCGCCCTCTTTGGAGCCGGGGTCGGCATAAGCACGGACGGCGTGGGCGATCCCCCTTCGGACGACTATTTCTTCATGCAGAAGGTCCAGGAATACTATCTCGGCCTGCCGGACGTTTCGGGCGCCACGCTTTGGGGACCGCTGTTTCCGCTGTTTCAGGAATAAACGGCTCGCCCGGAAGGACGTCCGGCTTGATCCTGGATGCTTCCGGCGGCCCGGGGCCGTTGCGCCCGGCAGGCGCCGTGGATCGACCCCGGGCCGACGCCTTCCTCCCGTCCCCGCATGCGTTTCGCGTATCGGCTGGCGCCGGTTCCGGCCGTGCGGCCGGTTATATCCATACATGGCCGCAAGATGCGCTTGATCAGGCCTCTCGCCCCGCAACATCGTCCATTCTTTTTCTTGAAACCGGCGGGAATCGGGAATATATGCCTATTACGTTATATAATGATCTGGCTGATTCCCCGCCGCAAGAGGGCGCAATGCCAAATCTGGCCGTTGCATCAAAAATGAATGGGAAAGATGTTTCGCAAAAGGCGGCAAGGATGTCACAGGGACGTTGCGTATATTTTGCATGCTGGCGGGGTCTCGCGAGGCTTTCTTTTCTTGTTGGCGCTTTTTGTTTAAGCATCCTTTCCAGCCAGGCGTTTTCGCAATCATCGGCAGACGATTTGGCCCTTCTCATGGCGCCGGTACAAGGGCAAGGACGGGCCATCGTCTTCACGACGGAAGGGGATTCCTTTTCCCCTGTCATCGTGTTGCGCGCTCCCGCCCAGGTCCTTTGGACCTTCGCCGACGGCGAGACCAGCGAGGCCACGGCGCCCGTCAAGAACTACGGATCCTCCGCCACGCGGCGCAACCGGCTCGTGGTGACGCCCTGGAGCGCCCTCAGACGCATCAACATCGGCTACGACGGCGGGGACGGCGGGAGCTGGGACATCGAGATGGTCCCCGACCAGCATGTCTCCAAGGTGGAGGGGTTGCGCCTGGTCGCGCCCACCCTCGGCCAGTGGTGCTCCTCCTACAACGGCATCGAAAGCCTGGACTTCAGCGGGTTCGTCAATCTCGATACCATAGAATGCTTTCTGTCCGGGAGCTTGAAGCGGGTTTCCCTGGCCAACACGCCCAATCTGCGCCGGGCCTGCTTCGAGGACTGCGATCTCGATGCCCTCGACCTGTCCGGCAGCCCCGCCCTGGAAGACCTGCGCGGGGCCTTGAACGCGTATCCATCCATCGCCTTCGGCGAAACGGGCGCCGCGACCTGGCATATCTGCGTGCGCGACAACCCGCAGATGACCAACCGGACCGTGTTCGCGGACATGAGCCGCTTTCCCCGCATCGCGGAGCTGTTCATCTGGAACGACAACCAGACCGGGGCCATCCGCATTCCCTCGACCCATCCGGACATGGCCGTGAGCATCCAGGCCGCCTGGAACAGTTATGCATCCCTGGATCTTTCCGGCGCGCTGACCAACCCCGCCGCTCCGGGCGATGTGAATTTCGAAAACAACGCCCTGACCGAAGTCGACATCACGGGCTGCCGCCAGATCACGACCCTGAACCTGCGAAACAATGCGCTGGACGCGGCCGCCGTGGACGCCATCCTGGCCGCTTTGGACGGATTAGGCCGGGGATCCGATGACGCGCCCACCGGAGCCCAGCTCATGGCGGACCTTTCCGGAAACGCCGCGCCGGGCGGCGAGGGCGTTGCGCACGCCCAGAACCTGGCCGGCAGGGGCTGGACCGTCGTCATCGAGACCGGAACCCTGACCCCGACCGTCCCTCAGACCGGGGAAACGTCCATCGCCTTCGTCACCAGCGGGGACGCGACCCGCATGCGTTGCGATTTCCTGGCAAACGGCGTCAGCGCGGTCTGGCAATGGTCCGATGGGACCGCGACCCCGGCCGTTTCCGGGGAGGCGGCGGAAAAGACGGGCCTTGGTCCGGGGACGCACGAACACGCCCTGGTCATCTCCAACGGCGGCGCCCTGACCCGGTTCGGGGGCGAGGGGGGACAAGGAGGCCTGGTCTCGATGACCGGTTTCGCGAACACGCCCTCGCTGCAGATCCTCTACGCCTACCAGGAAACCCTGCTCACGTCCCTTGGCCGCACGGACGCCACGCGGATACGGGAATACCACCTGCTCGCCACCGGCTTGTCCGCCGAGGCCCTGGACCAGGTCTTCGCCGACGCCGCGGCTTCCAACGTGATGAACGGAACCATCTGGAGCGCGGGAGGCACGGCGGCGAGCGAGGCCGACCGGGCCGTTCTCCTGGATCGGGGCTGGAGCCTCGAGTAAGGCGGCCTCCTTGAAACAAGACGCGCGTATGCTTTTGTAACCCGCCATTTCTCCGCTGTCTTTTTCAGAAAATCCGTATGCGCTCATTTGGGGACGCGCGGCGAGCGCGGCGTTCCCGCAATGCGCGCCGCCCGCGGCCGGTTTGTTCGAAGGAAGGCGAACAACCCCACCCGCCATGGCGGGAAAGCCCGCCATGCTTCCCCCCTATGTGGCAAAGTCCCGCAAAACCCCGGCGTACAGGACTTGGCGCGATTTGCGCGATCCAGGTTGCCCGGTGAGCGCCTCACAGGCGTCCCGCGTCTTGAAGCCTTGCCAGAAAGGCGGCAGGGCTCCAGGGCATGCATATTGCTACTCTTCCTTGAGGATGACGCGCACATTTCGCTCGAACGGGAAACCTGGGACGGCGGTGAACTGCATGGAAAGAGACAGCTATAAACGTTTGCGGCTGAAAATCATCGGCGCCACCTTGGGCTTTTCCTTCGTGCCTCTGGCGCTCATGGCCATCACCTTCTACGCCAAGCTGGAGAGCACCTATTTCAACAAGGTCAACGCCAATCTGCGCAACCTTGCGGAAAATAAAAAGGAAACCATCGATTTATTCCTCAACGAGCGCATTTCCCAATTGACCACCCTGGCTTTTACCGAATCCTTCGCCGACCTGTCCCGGGAGGACTATCTGGAGAAGGTCTTTTCCGTCATCCAGATCCATTCCAAATCCTTCATCGATCTCGGGGTGATCGACGAGTCGGGACGCTCAGTGGCCTACTGCGGCCCCTACCAGCTCATCGACCTCAATTATTCCAAGGAGCGCTGGTTTCAGGAGGCCATGGCCAAGGGGCTCTACGTGAGCGACGTGTTCCTGGGGTTTCGGAAATACCCCCACTTCATCATTGCGGTGACCCGGCGCGAGGGGGATAAATCCTGGATTTTGCGGGCCACCATCGATTCGGACATCTTTGATTCCATGGTGCGCAACGTGGATCTCGGCGCCCGTGGCGACGCATTCATCATCAACCGCGAGGGCGTGCTCCAGACCAAGCCCCGAAACGGCCAGGCGGTCCTGGAAAAGATCGATTTCCCCGTCTACCAGGAATTCGCCGGAACGCGACTCAAGGAAATGACCGTGAACGGCGCCCAGGGGCTCTACGCGCTGACCTGGCTCAACAAGAAAGGCTGGCTCTTGGTCTTGCGCGACGATCCCAAGGAGGAATTCCTGCCGGTCCTGAGCGCCAGACGGCTGCTCCTGGCGGCCATAGGCTGCGCGGCGCTGCTCATCATCACCGGCGCCGTCATCATCGCCAACGCCATGGTCTCCGAGGTGGTCAAGGCCGAGCGGGAAAAGGCCGCTCTGGACGCCAACCTGACCCAGCAGAGCAAGATGGCGGCGCTTGGGAAAATGGCCGCGGGCGTGGCTCACGAGGTCAACAATCCCCTGGCCATCATCATGGAGATGGCCGGATGGATGCGCGATCTGTTGAGCGAGGAGGAGATGAAGGAGAGCGAGAACTATAAGGAATTCGAAAACGCCCTGACCAAGATCGAATTCCACGTGCGCCGGGCCAAGGACGTGACCCACCGTCTTCTGGGCTTCGCCCGCCGCATGGAGCCCCTGCAGGAGGACGTCAACGTCAACATGCTCCTGGACCAGACCCGCAGCTTCCTGGAAAACGAGGCCAATTTCCGGGAGATCGCCATCGTGTCCGACTACCAGAAGGACCTGCCGCGCATCACCAGCGACACCGCCCAGCTCCAGCAGGTCTTTTTGAACATCATCGACAACGCCATCGACGCCGTGGGCAAGGACGGAACCATCACCATAAGCACCCGACATCTGGCGGAACAGGGCAAGGTGGCCGTGAGCATCAAGGACAGCGGCCCGGGCATTCCGAAGGACGTGCTGGAACGGCTCTTCGATCCGTTTTTCACCACCAAGAGGGTGGGCGAAGGGACCGGGCTCGGCCTGACCATAAGCTACAGCATCATCGAGAAGCTTGGCGGCGAGATTCATGTGGAGAGCAGGGAAGGGGAAGGGGCCACGTTCAATATCCTGCTGCCGGACAAATAGCGGCGGGCAAACGACAAGACACCCGGGGGTTGGTTGATGAAACTCCTCCTCATCGATGACGAGCGCGATTTTATCGAAACCATGGAAAAGCGGTTCAAATTCCGCAAGATCGACGTCACGGCCGCCGGCAGCGGAGCCCAGGCCCTGGAGATTCTCGGGCGGGAGGAATTCGACGTGGCCATCCTGGACGTGCGCATGCCGGGCATGGACGGTCTGGACACGCTCAAGGAAATCAAGAAGCGCCATCCCCTCATGGAGGTGATCATGCTCACCGGCCACGGCTCCGTGGAGTCCGGAGCCCGGGGCATGTCGCTCGGCGCCTATGACTATGTTCTGAAACCCGTGGATTTCAGCGTCCTTTTGGACAAGGTCGAAATGGCCTATGAGCGGAAACTCCTCAACGTCGCGAAAAACGCCTGATCCGGTTCCGGCGTCCGGGACGTCGCCGCCGCTTGGGGATAAGCGCGCGGTTCCGGGGCTGGCCCTTTATACCGTTCTTGTTCCGGTCCTGGCGGGAGCGGCCGTCCTGACCGCGGCGGCCTGCGCTCCGGCGATGGGGGTCTTCCTGGCCGTCCTGACCCTGGCGCTGACGGCCTGGTCCGCGCGAAGGCTGGCCGGACTGGCCGGTCGGGCCGAGGGCGAGCGCTGTCTTCTGACCGCCAAGCTCATGCAATCCCAGAAGCTTGCGGCCGTGGGGGAGCTGTCCTCGGGCATCGCCCATGAAATCAACAACCCCCTGGCCATCATCTCCCAGGAGGCGGAACTGTGCGGGGCGCTTGTCGAGGCCAAGGGGGCCATGGATCCGGAGCTTGCGGATTGTCTGGCGGAAATCGCCCGCCAGGTGGCCCGGGGCCGGGACATCACCCGCAGGCTCCTCGATTTTTCGCGCAAAATGGAGCCCGTGACCCAATTGGAATCCCTGGACCGGGCGGTCGAGGACATGGTCGTCCTGGTGGAAAAAGAAGCCAGGCTCCGTAATGTGAACGTGATCCGGCGCTATGACCCGGACGCGCCCCGATTGCTCATCGACGTGCCCCTTCTGCGCCAGGCGGTCATCAATCTCTTGACCAACGCCCTGGACGCCCTGGAGGAAAAGGACCAGGCCGGCGGCGAGGAGGCCCATGGGACCATCGTCGTTTCCACTTGGCGCAGCGGGCCCGGGGAGGCGGCCATCACCGTGGCCGACGACGGTCCGGGCGTGGCCCGGGAAAACCTCGCCCGGGTGTTCCATCCGTTTTTCACCACCAAGCCGCCCGGAAAGGGAACCGGGCTCGGCCTGTCCATCACCCACAACATCGTGGAGCGCATGGGCGGCCGGATGGAGGTGGTGAGCGAGCCCGGACAGGGCGCCGCGTTCACCATCCATCTTCCCCTGAAAGGAGAGACGCCATGAGCGAGCCCATACGCGTATTGATCGTGGACGATGAGGAGCGGTTCCGCTCCACTCTGGTCAAGCTTCTGGCCAGCCGGGGCATGACCGCGGCCGCCGCGGGCAGCGGAGAGGAGGCCCTGGAGGTTCTCGCCCGCGAACCGTTCGACGTGATCCTGCTCGACGTGCGCATGCCCGGCATGGGCGGCATGAAGGCGTTGCCGCGCATCAAGGAACTGCGGCCCGAGGCCGAGGTCCTGGCGCTCACCGGCCACGCCTCGGTGGACATCGCTTCGGAGATGATCGCCAAGGGCGCGGCGGACTACCTTTTGAAGCCCTGCCCCCTGGACGAGCTGTTGGACGGGATCCGGGCGGCCTTCGACCGGGGCCGGGCCAGAAAGCCGCAATAGGACCGGCCTGGGGCGTTTTTTTACGCGCCTCGCCTCGGGAAGCCGTTGCGCGGGCCGCTGGTCCCGGCCGGTCCCGGCCGGTCCCGGCTGGTGGCCGGTTTCGGCGGCTTCGGGCGCCTGGGCGGCCCCGGGCGGCCTGGAGCCGGCAGGCGGGCCGTCCCGCTTTTAGTTCCCTCCGTTTCCCCGGGCCTGCGGGTCGAAGGCGTAGGCGCCGGTGAAAAAGACCCTGGCCATTTCCTCCACGCTGCCCTCGTCCACCATGAGCATGTCCGTTTGCCGGGTGAATTGTAAAAGCCTGCCCATCTCCGCAAGCACTCCGCGAATCTCCTCCGGCTTGGCCTTGTGGTAGCGCCCGGCCACCCGGTCACCGGCCGTATCCAGATCGGAAGAGCGTCGTGTAGGGAAAGAGTGTAGATCTCGGTGGCCGCCGT
>CALGYO010000093.1 GCA_937934715.1 uncultured Desulfovibrionaceae bacterium
GGGGGCTTGGTACGGCGCTGTTACCGGCGGTTGGCGTTGAGGAGGAGCGGCGGCGGGGGGAGCTTGCGGCGCTGTCGTCTTCCTCCGTTCGCCTGGAAACGGGCCTGCTCATGATCCGTCATAAAAACGCCTGGATGAGCGATGAATTGCGGCATTTTCTGTTTCTCTGTGAAGAGGCGTTCGCCTCGGCGCGCTAGCGTTGCGACCTCGAAGAACGCGCATGCGTTTTTGGGGATACTACGTCGCAGGAAGACTCTTTGTTTTAAAAATTCTGATATCCCTTGAGGTAGGCCGCACGAGGCGCGCGCCCGTCATCCGGCCGGGCTCATCCGGGAATCCCCAGGATTGTCTTCGTAATCCATTGGGACTACGCTCGCCCAGGAGCCGGACTCCGGTATCCCGCAAATGCTCCCTCAAGGATGGATGATCGGACTATGCCCTTTGCCACATGGTTTTCCTATTTCCTCATCATGACGCTCATCGCCTATACCCCGGGCCCCATGACCATGTTTTCCATGTCCTCCAGCGTGCGCAACGGGTTCGCGCGGACCTTGCCGGCGATCGCCGGGGGATCGAGCGCCTACGTCACGCAGATGATCATCGTCTATCTGGGGCTCGGCGTCATCGTGCAAAGTTCCGCCCTGGTCTTCGGCGCCATCAAGTGGGCGGGCGTTGCCTACCTCATCGTCCTGGCCATCAAGAACTGGCGAAAGCCCCCCGAAAAAGGTGAAGTCTCGAACGACGCCCGGCATGCTTCCTTGGCCAAATTGTATTTCATGGGGTATGCGACGGGCATGTCCAACCCCAAGTCCATCCTGGTCTTTACCGTGCTTTTCCCGCAATTCATCGATCCCGCCCACTACTCGAAGCATTTTTGCATCCTGGCGGCGAGCTTTTTCGTCATCCAGGGAACAAGCGCCGTCTCCTACGCGCTTTTCGGGGCGAGGGTCTTCCACTGGCTTCGCAAGCGATGCCTGACCCATGTCCAGAACAAGACGACGGCGCTGATCCTGCTGTGCGCGGCGGGCGTGTTGGCCACAAGCGAGAAATAGTCGGCGCCGGAAACGCCGTCCCAGGACGCGAAAAACGCCGTGACGGCCTTGCGCGGGCAATAAGGAGCGCTGCATGAGAAAGCGGCTTGTCATCACAACGATTTGCGGGTTCCTCAGCGGCGTGTTCTGCATAACGGCGGACATCGAGGCCGGTCTCGCCAAAAACATCGCCGAGCAGCTTCCCTGGCCCGCCATCGGTGAAATCCTGGCCAACCGCACGCTCATCGGCTTCGTCATCGGCGTCAGCGCCCTGCCTCTGGGACGCTGGTTCATTCACGGGCCCGTCATGGGGTTTCTCGTCAGCGTTCCGTTGGCCTTCAGCTGCCTTCTCACCCCGCAATACCCGGTCAAACTGTTTTTCCTGACGCTTGTGTTCGGCATGCTGTATGGCCTGTTCGCCGAATGCATGGCCAGCGTGGTCTTCAAGGCGCGCCAGGGCTGACGGCGCCGCGCAGAGAGCCTCGCATCGGCGAACCGGAGGCGCAAGCCTTGGCCGCGAAGAGCGATTTCAGGAAAGACCTCGCGGCGAGCCTTGAACAATGCGCCTCTCACGTGCAAATCATCGTGAAAGAGCTGGCGCGGCCCCTCTGGCATGGTCTGAATCGATACGGCCGCTCTACGGGAAGACATGAAAGAAACGGATCTGTACCTCCCGGTGAAGGCGTTTCTCGAGTCCCAGGGCTACGAGGTCAAGGCGGAGATCGGCGCCTGCGACGTCGTGGCCGTGCGTGCGGACGAAGAACCGCTGGTCGTCGAGCTGAAACTTGCCTTCAATATCGACGTCCTGCTCCAGGCCGTGGACAGATTGTCCCTCACGCAAATCACGTATATCGGCGTTCCCGCGCACAACCGGCTGACGGAAAAGCGCCGCAAGCAGGTCCTGAAGCTGTTGCGGATGCTCGGGCTCGGGCTGCTCCTGATCGCTCCGGGCAAAAAGCGGGGGGCGGTCGAGGTCCTGCTCGATCCCGGGGAATACCGGCCCCGCGAATCCAAGCCGCGCCGGGGGCGGCTGCTCGGCGAATTCGCGCGCCGGGTCGGTGACCCGAATCTTGGAGGAGCGTCGAGAAAGCGGGGGCTCATGACCGCCTACCGGCAGCGCGTCCTGGCCATCGCCCGTCATCTTCAGGAAAACGGCCCGTCCAGGGCCCAGGACCTCGCGCGGGCGCTTGATGATCCGAATGCGCGAAGCGTGCTCTACAGGGACGTCTACGGCTGGTTCGAGCGCCTGGGACGCGGGACGTACGCGCTGTCTCCCCGGGGGGAGCGGGAACTGCCCGATTGGCTCGGCAAGGACTGACGCAGGGCGCCTGTGGCGATCAACCGCCGGGCGCGAGGTCCTCGGGGTACTCTCCGTGCTTGAACGCCCGGAACCAGAAGGCCCGCATGTCCGGCGTGGCGATATCGAGGGCTTCCATGATCCGCATGGCGAACTCGACGCTTCCCAGGCCGCTGGCCGTGGTGACGTGGCCGTCGGTCACGGCCAGTTCGTTCACGTAACGGTCCATTCCCGAATAGTTCGGCGCATGGTCGCGCAGATATTTCAAGGAATTGGATGTATGCTTTCTGTCGTCGAGCAAGCCCGCCCTGGCGAGCACGGTCGTGGCCGCGCAAATGGCCGCCATGGGAATTTTCCTCTCGTCGAGTTCGAGGAGAATCGTCTCGATCTCCTGTTTGGGATATTCGCCTTCCCACAGCATCCCGCCCGGCAGGATGAAAAGAAGCGCGTCATCCAAAGAGACGCCGGCAAGGCGCTTGTCGGGCTGGACCCGAAGGCCGCCCATGGACAGGACGGGCGCATCCGAAAAACCGGCCGTGACGACCGGGATATTGCCCAACCGTCCGAGTTCGGGAAGGATGTAGCCGAGTTCCCAGTCCGCATAGCCGTCGAAAAGCAAAACATACGCTTTTTTCATTCCCAATTCCTCCCGGGCGGGATCGTTCGCAGCGTTCCGTACAGATGCGCAACTCGCGGCTCGCCGATGCCTCACGGCGAGTGGCGCCAGCGCCAGGAGCGAGCAGGGCGATCGACCGTTTGGTAAATCCCGGGTGATCCGGCGTCAATGCGGTTGCGTTTTCCTGGATGCGTTCGGGGGGAATTCGTGCGGGAACCTCCGCGTCCCTGTTTCCGGCCAGGCGCTTGCCGGGGATCGCCTACGGGGGGCGGATGGACTTCGGGCGCCTTCGCTCCGGGTATAGGGAAGCCTGATGCGGCGTTATATCATATTCGCTCCGGATGACGGCGGATTCGTTTTTCCTGTCGTATGCGGACGCCGAAGGTGATAAGCGAATTCCAGTATGCCGTAAGGCCGTTGGAAACCGGGCCGCCGCCCGGCATCCATGTACGGGACAAGCCTGTCATCACCCTGACTGACGAGGAGGGAACGCGATGAAATACCGTATGTTGGGAAACAGCGATCTGCGTGTTTCGGCGCTTGGCCTTGGCTGTATGGGCATGTCCGAGTTCTATGGCCCGCGCGACGAAAGCGAGTCCGTCGCCACCATACATCGGGCGATCGAACTGGGGATCAATTTCATCGACACGGCCGACATGTACGGGCCGTTCACCAACGAGACGCTGGTGGGCAAGGCCATTTCGGACCGGCGGGACAAGGTGGTCGTGGCGACCAAATTCGGCGTGGAGCGGAAAGAGGACGGAGAATACCTCGGGATAAACGGGCGGCCCGAGTATGTCCGCTCGGCTTGCGACGGCTCGCTCAAGCGGCTTGGGCTTGACCATATCGACCTGTACTACCAGCACCGGCCCGATCCGGATACGCCCATCGAGGAAACCGCCGGAGCGATGGGGGATTTGGTCAAGGCGGGGAAGGTCCGTTATATCGGGTTGTCCGAGGCCGACCCGGAGACCATCCGCCGGGCCCATGCGGTCCATCCCATCACGGCCTTGCAGACCGAGTATTCGCTCTGGAGCAGGGAGCCGGAGAAGGAGATTTTCGCCGCCATCCGCGAGCTGGGCATCGGCTTCGTCGCCTACAGCCCGCTGGGGCGCGGGTTCTTGTCGGGGAAGATGAAAAGGCTCGACGATCTGCCGGAAGACGATTGGCGGCGGACCAATCCCCGGTTTGCGGGCGGCAATTTCGAGAGGAATAGGATTCTTGTGGAGCGCCTCGAGGAAATCGCCCGGGACAAGGGCGTTGCGCCCGCGCAGTTGGCCCTGGCCTGGCTTCTGGGGCAGGGTGAGGACATCGTGGGGCTGTCCGGCACGAAACGCCGGGCCTATCTGGAGCAGAACCTCGGCGCGCTCGACGTCCGCCTGACCAGGGAAGACCTGGCGCGCCTCGATGCGGCCTTTCCCGTGGGCGCGGCCGCCGGTGAGCGGTATTAGCGGCGTCTCCTCGAGGAGGGGGAATGCTTTTGTCGAGGTAACATGATGCTATGATTATCTTTTATGAGGATGCGCCACCATGCTTGCAAGGGGCGCCGCGCCCGGCCCGGAGGCATCTTCCAAGCCCCTTGGCGGCGGTTTATTTCGGAAACATGCATCTCTGTGCGGTATCCCTATCGTATTGAAATAGAGAGTGAAATGTAATGAAAAACCTTACAGCGCCAACAATCGCTGAAAAAGTGTTAAGAGTTTCTTGACTTCTCCGGGGAAAAAAGGCAAATTGCCCTACTTAGCCAGTCGCACCCGTGTAGGCGCGGTCAGACTGTGACCAGAGCTGGCTGTAGTCAAACAAAACAGATCGAGGAGCAGCGTACGCGCCCCGTACGGTGCTCCTTTTTTTGGCGCACGGGAGCCATTCCAGTTCACTTTTTTTTAGGAGCATTGAATGTCCAAGAATCTCTATGTCGGCAACTTGTCCTGGTCCACGAGCGAAAACGAAGTCCGCGCTGCTTTTGAAGCTTTCGGCAAAGTGACTTCCGTCAATCTGATCGAGGACCGTGAGACCGGTCGCCCGCGGGGTTTCGGTTTTGTTGAGATGGATGACAGCGGCGCCATGGAAGCCATCAAGAATTTGGACGGCAAGGAACTTGACGGCCGCAACATCAAGGTCAACGAAGCAAAGCCCCGTGCGGAACGCCCCCGCTGGTAGCGTTCACGCGTAAATTCTGATTCGTCGATATTCGCCTGGCGGCCGTTCGGTTGCCAGGCGATTTTTTTTCAACGCTCATTACCTTCAACGCCAACCGGATGATGAAGCCGGTTGCGGCTGTTGATTATTCTGAAAGAAGGAGGTCTGTCGTAGTCACATCACAAAAATCTTCGCTGAGAGTAGCGATATGAATGTCATGAATTTCATCCGCTGTGTATTTATTCCCGTAAGGCCCTGTCTTTTCGAATGTTGCAGCCGCATCTGAGTCAAGTAGTACATTTATCAAGCGTGCTATCCTCTTGTTACCTCATCATCCTCTCCGGGAAGCCTGTCGAATGTGGGTAAACTCTCCAGTTCAAAGTCCCAGTTGGCTTTATTGGCGATGAAAATATGGGCATCCGCTCTGATCGGTATGTCACTGTCGAGGCTGCCCGCTGGTATGACAAGAAGGGTTCCATCCATTTGAATATTAGGAAGAGCCGAACCACACGTGCTGCAAAAACTCTTGATATGCCCCGTTGAATTGAAGTTGAATGTCCGTACTTCCTCTTGCCCAGTCAGCCATTTCAACTTGGCTGTGGAGGAAAATAAATTCGCGGCATGGGAGGATCCGGTGTCTTTTCGGCATCGTTCGCAATGACAAAGGAAAAAATGATCAAAATCTCCTTCCACCTCAAAGGCGACCTTTCCGCACAGGCATGCTCCTGTATATTTCATTATGCCTCCTGCTAGCAGACAGTTTTTGGGGATCATTCCAGCGATTCTAACCATTTTGAATGGCGGCCCCTCGCAACGCAAGCGCAGAATCCAGCGCTTCCGCTTCAGCCAAGGGCGGCCCGACGCGGTGCATGTTCCCAATGGAGCCCGCCATCGCAACCATTTGGTTCAGATGGACGCTTTCACCCAGATCAAAAGGCCTGCGATTTCATTGTAATATGGACGATCCCGCTTCTCCTATCAAGTGGGATCAACGTGGGTATCTGGTGGAGAACTCGCTGGCGGCATACCGCGAATGGAGGATTTTTCAGCCCTGCCTTGGAACGATAACTCCCCAGGATACTAAGACTTCAAGCACACGCGCCAGAGGCAGCCCGACGACGTTGGTATACGACCCCTCCACATGGCTGACCAGGCAGGCGGCGCGGCCCTGGATGGCGTAGGCGCCCGCTTTGTCGAGGGGCTCGCCCGTGGCTGCGTAGGCCTTGGCCACGGTCTCGGGAAACGGCGTCATGGTCACGTCCGTTGACGCGCTGAAAACCTTCTCCTCGCCTGAGCAGCCGATGAGGCAAACCCCCGTGATCACCTGGTGCGTCTTCCCTGAAAGCAGCATGAGCATGCGCACGGCGTCGGCCTCGTCCGCCGGCTTGCCGAGGATGTGCTCGCCCACGGCCACCACAGAATCCGCGCCGATGATCACCGCGCCTGGAAACCGCCCGGCCACTTCGCGCGCCTTCATCACGGCCATGCGTTCGGCATAGGGCGCGGGACCTTCGCCAGCCTCGGGCGCGGGCTCCTCGGCCCGGCTCGGCCGGACTTCGTAGGCCACGCCGAGACCATCCATGAAATCCCGGCGCCTGGGAGAACCGGAAGCCAGAATGATGCGTTTTACGGCCTGGAACATGCGAACTCCTCACTATGAAACGCGTCAGGGGCTTAATCCTTCCGGCGGATCGTTGTTAGTATGTGTACGTAGGTTATTGCGGCGCCGGGAAATGCAGGCGCGCCATCTATCCGGCGCGGCCTTGGTCGCGGCCGCGCAGGGTCATGTGCAACAGGGGATAGGGCCTGCCCGTTCCATCCACCTCGGAGCGGCCGACCACCTGGAAGCCATGATGTTCATAGAACCCGATGGCCCGCTCGTTCTGCTCGTTCACGTCCACCCTGTCCGCACCGAGGACGGAAACGGCGTGCTTGAGAAGCGAGGAGCCCACGCCCCTGCCGAAATAGGCGGGAGCGACGAAGAGCATTTCGATATTCCCTTCCGCCACCCCAATAAACCCCTTGAGCGCGCCGCACCCTCCCAGGGCGCAGTACAGATCCACCATGGCGAGGTAGGAATCGCGGATGAGAACCTTGAAGTACTGGATGTCCTCTTGCGTGATGAAATGATGCGTGGCCCTGACCGACGCCTCCCACACGGCGAGAATGCGAGGAAAATCATCCAAACAGGCGCGCTCTACGGTCACTATCATGATGGCTCCGATTCGGAAGAGGCATTCGAGGGGAAACCTTTTGTGAACAAAAGGTTTCCCCTCGAGCTCCCTTTCCAAAAAACTTTATCAGGGGGTTACGGGACTACGCGCCCTTGTCCCCCGTTCGCCGACAGCATCGCCCGGAGCGCTACGCCCGTGACGTCGCCGCCATCATCGCCCGCGAAGCCCACTAACGGTTTTTTCTTTGAGGAGGGGTGGGAAGGGGGTCCAGGGGGAAGGGCGGGGAACCCCTTTCTTTTTTCACGCAGAAAAAGAGATCATTAATTATTACCTGCAATTACAGTGGATTGAGTTGTGGAAAAATCCCTGTGGGTACCGTCGTGGGTACTCCTGATACCCCCGCTTTTCTTGGGGGTACTTTTCCCCGCAAGCACCGCTTCGAGCGTTTCCACGGCCCCCCGTGTGTTCGTCCCGTCCTTGTTAATGTATATCTCCGTGGTGGACAATTTGTTGTGTCTCATGGCCGCTTGAATCTCCTTCATGGGGATACCAAGCATGGCCATCCTGGTTCCAAAGTAACGCCGGAAGGAGTGAAAGGAAAGCCTCCTTGTCTTCGCCTGTTCGCATAGGACCGTGAGCTTCCAGTCTCGGCGAAGGTAGCGATTCCCCGTTTCCGGGTTGGTGAAGACGTAGACGTTTTTCGGATCAGCCTTCATCCTGAATCGTTTAATCTCCCTCGCCAGCCAATCGCCGATATTCACCCACTGGACCTCGGGCCTATTCTTTCCCGTCTTGGCTGAGATGAACCCCAACCTGTTCCGCTCGAAGTCCACCCGATCCCAAGCCAGTTCGTTAACCTCATGGACTCGCCCACCCGTCAGGCACATAATCTGTAAATACAGCCTGAACTCGGGTTCGGCCAAGGCAAGCAGGGCGTCAACCTCTTCCTGAGTCGCACAATACTTGTCTCGGACCTCGGACTTGAACTTCGGAGCGTGGCGCATGGGTGACGTGAAGTTGTCGTCTTCGGCCTCAATCCAGGTGAAGAAGGTTGCCAGCTTCTTCCTGTCATCGTTGGCCGCGCCTCCCGTCCTTGCCTTGGCCTGTTTGACCAAGTGAGTACGAATCTTCTCCGGGGTTACATCCGATACAAGAGCCTCCAATCCAACGTGTTTGAGTAGCCGTGACAATGCTTGTCTCTTGACGTGAACGACAACCTTTCCGTCTGATAGCTCACATTGGCTTAGATACTCAGCAACTTTCACCTGAAGAAATGAATCAGGCGTGCTAGACGCAAGCCGCTCTATCTCTTCTGCTTGTTTCACCTCCCACTTTTTGGCTTCTGCCTTGGTTGCAAAAGTCTGTTGGTATCGTTTCCCGTCCTTCTTTACAACGCCTCGCCATTTCTTCCTGGCCTTATCGTAAGAGGGCATCGTTTATTCCTCCGAAGTAACGATAGCTGTCTTGACGACTTGGGCCGCTCCAATTTCCTTGGACATATACACCCGTTGGACCGATCAGCCAACCCCGCCGACTCAAACGAAATGGCCCCCGGACAAAGACTTGATGTCCAGGGGCCATAAGCCGAGGGGTTTGGATACCTTGTGCGCAGTCTACCCCACTCGGCGCTTCTGTCAATCTCTCGAACGAAAAAGCCCCAGGCGGGGGTACTGTCTCACTCGACTGCATCCGCCTGGGGCCGGTGTGGTCGAACTTATGCGCCCTGCCGCACCCTCGGGCAAGACCACACTCCGGCTCTCTATCATATTCGCTCACAAGGTAAACCTCTGTCTGCTCCACCGGAGAGCAAGGGGTGTTGATTGGCTGTTGTTCAACGTCGCTATGCAAGCAGCGACGCAGACTAAGACTATATCTCGTATTGAAAACGGCATAAAAGTCGAGAACTGGTTGACGTAACATCGATTCAATGGTATAATATACATATGTCTTCCGAGTGAAGGGCTGATACTCTCGGCTATAGTTTCTGTTTTGCTATGCCTGTACATCCTTTATTCATGCGTCTTCCGAGTCATACCCTCTTTATTTTACAGAAAAATGAGCACGTTGCGAAATGTGAATCCTCACTAGCCTAGCGTTGGTGCGTGATTCCGTCGATGCGTTCTTTTCACCTGGACATAGAAGCCCCTCCGCATATCCTAGGTCATATTCCGTTCTCATGTCCAAATGAGGCCAGCATTAGCAAGGATTTTCGAGCCTGTTTTTCGTCTTTTGAACCCACTAACAAGAAAGGATGTAGTCGATTGGATCAGCGTATCATGGTTGGATTGGAAGTTCCCGTAAGCAGAGTCAGAGTAAACAACCTCGGGGAGTGCAAGACCGTGCATGGAGGTTGCGAGGTTTCGGTGAAGTTATCGCATGACGATGGGCAGTTTTGCGTATGGGAAAAGAAGGACTCCTTCTGGAGGCCGTTGTGCCTCGCCGGGACGCATGGCGAGCTTGCCGAAATGGTGAAGCACAATATGAAGACGCAGGACTCGGTATTCTGGAATGACGTGCGGATGCTGATTGAGAACGCGAAGATCAAACGGAGTCGATAGGATGAGAGCGAACATGGAGAGCCTTCCCGTGTGTCGGAGGCTGAAAGCGTTGGTCAAGGCGTATGGTGGAACTATTGTGGAGGCGGCCACGTATTGCGGTATCGGCTCGGATCATCTTCACCGCGTCCTCAAAGGAGTGTTTCCGTTGAAGGATGATGTTCGGGACGGACTCGAACGCTACCTTGACCAGCTTGAGGCCAAGGACGGCAACGGGCGGGGTGACGACGAATCGTGTTGTGTTAAGGATCGAGAGTAACCGTCTGTTTCTCTCAAACAGTTTGCCAAAGGGTCTATAATGGTATATGGTGGTGAGTTCAAAAATGGATAGCTTCGACCACGAAGCGGACGCGGAAACAACCCCCTGGCCGCCGTCTGGCGGAAGCGTGGGGATCAAACCAGATGAAGGAGTATGAGTAGTAATGGGGAGTTCTTTGCTTGGTACGGACTGGCTCAATCATAATGCGGCCGATATACTCGCGAAGGAGTATGATAGTGCCAGTTACATTATTAATGGAGTCCTACAAAAAGGTATTGTTGGCTTAATTGCCGGAGATGGCGGAGTTGGAAAGACCTCATTTTGTACGCAGCTTGCGGCAAGCATAGCAACTGATATAAACTTTCTTGATGATAATTGTGAAGTTTCTCGATTCGGTAAAGTCGTCTACTTCCAGCATGAAGAAGATGATAAATTAAAAGCTATGAAGCTTAAGAGTCTAATCAAATGGTATCATCATAAGTTTACAGGTAATGATATGGACTCCGTTGATAGAGACATGAATCAATACCTCAAAGAAAACTACAAGTCCCCTGACATTCGTGGGAAGAACGTTTGCCTTGTGTCGAGGAACAGCGATGGAACATATTGTCCATCGAAAGTATTCACGGAGATACTTTCAGAATTGGAGAAGCTAGAAGACCTTGAGCTTGTCATTTTCGACCCGTTGCAGAGCTTCTATGCGAGCGACGAGATGGACCAAGCATGCGCCGCGTTCTTCATGCACCTTCTGGACGAGATCGCGGTGAAGACGGGGGCCACGGTGTTGGCTGTAACGCATGTGAGCCAGGCAAGCCAGGTTGGGCAGAGCCGGAACCCGTTCCATCAATCGGCGGTCAGGGGCGCAACCGCCTTCGTGAATGCGGCTCGATGGGTTCTCAATCTGGCCAAACCGAGCGCCGCCGATGTGGCTTCCGTGAAGTCCGGCGTATCCAAGGATGCGTGTTTGCTGTGCCGGGTGTCGAAGTCGAACTACACCCACCGGGATACGTCCTTCCTGTTCCTCCGTGAGGATGACGGGTTCCTGTCCAATGCGCAGGACGACGGGGGATATACCGAGTTCTCGCGTCTGGCCCTGGATTGCGTGAAGGACCATCCGGGCGAGTTCACGAAGACCACGTTCGCGAATGGGACGGGAAAGGAGATCGGAAACAAACTCGGCATATCGGGGAACGACGTATCCAGGTTTGTCGGCAGGATGATTGAAGATGGAACCGTGGGGACGGTCGAGCGGAAGAACGGGAAAAGGGCATACCAATATCTCGTTCCCGGGGGCCAAGAAGACATTTCACCCGGAAGACATTCCGCGAAATGTCTAAAATGTCTTCCGACCCCGGAAAGTCTTCCGATCCAATAACCAAGAGGGTTCCGGGACGATTTACCCGAAGACATTTCATGACATTTCGATTTGGGGTGAAATGTCCTGGAACCCGCATGAACACTAGAAATCAAGACATTTCACCCTCCCCTTATATAGCATTCTGGTGGAATGTCTTAATCAGGATAGAGAATGAAAGAAGCTATTCGTGTTGTTACCCCGCAGATAACGGCGGAAGTTGAGGTCTACCCGGTTGCTTGTCGTGCCATTAAATACCATGGGAAACTGTATCCCGTCTGTGTCTTCAAGCAAGCACACGATGACAGGTTCCTTCTGCTTCGTAAGAACGGCGAAGAGTGGGTGTGGATCATGTCGGCAAAGAACATCAACAAGTTTAGAAATCTTGTCGATGACAACGGTAACGGACGGGAAGTGTCCTTCTGGCGTGATGTAACCAAGCTCATCAACGAAGCCGTATCGTTGGTCAAGACGATCCTTCCGCCGGAAGCCCTGGATGTAGAGGCCCGTACACGCGCAGCTTGATCCATGGGCGTATCGGGTGGCGATGCCTCGGGGGCCTGGGGGCAGAGCCCCCGGAGAGCGTAACGTGACCAACAAGAACACCAGGAGCATATGAAGAGGATCAAGGAACGAGTGACCAAGGAGTGGTCAGGCATCAAGCGGCTACGAAACGTAAGCAAGATTGTATTGGCGGCTCACGTGGCGATTGTTGGAAACTTGATTGCCGTGACCGTGCATCTACATTGGTTGATTGCGTCAGGGGTATTGAACTAGGGATGGGCTTGGTTGCTGTATTTACATATGCTATGGGTAACATATAAGAAGTTGATCGAGATAGATTCCTGTTAGTTTCGCACGATATAAAAAATAGTGCCTCTATTCCCGGTTCGTTGGATGCAAAGATAAAGCCCTGGTCAGTACATGCTGGCCGGGGCTTTTTTTGTTTGGGTGGTGGACATGCCAAATCAGGGGTGTGTGCAGCATTTCCACTCTGTTTCTCTGTAATAGAAAGCAGTTTCAGCAATCGTAAATTGTTTCGTGTGTCTAAGGTCATGGTAGAAAATGATATCTTAGAATCATCGTATTTTTACAGAGCTATCTTTGTATTCATTGAGTTCAAAGACTACACTCCCATGTTAGTCACTGGCTACGAGATGTTCAGTGGACTTGTCCAAACAGCGCAACAGATGGAGGATATGAAGGCTATCATCAATGGGCTTGGCGAGCCGGAAAGGTTGGCTGCTTAACGAAACACACACAGGAGAAGTAAATGAATTTGAAGAAGTGCCAGATTGTTAGCGTCGAAGGGATCGAGGCCAGGGTGAATGAGAACGGTCTTGTCTGCCTGAATGACTTGTATGAAGGACACGAGGACAAACTCCGTAGCCTTTGGAAGTGGATGAATACCAAGCGCATCCAGAAGATTGTCGCCAGCCTCGCCCGCAAGCTCGGGGTGAGGCACAGTAGGATTGTCAAAACCTACACCGGTCGTACCGGGTCCACCTGGGCGCACATGGACATCGCCGTCGAGTGCGCCAAGCACCTCACCGGAAGCAATCGTGACATCGCCACATTTCAGGGGATGGACATCAAGCTCGAAGATGAGATGATGAACCTCACCGACATGTGGAAAGCGAGTGGCAAGAACGACGACTACAAACCGGCCCGATGGGTGCGCCAAGCTGACGCCTCGAAGTTTATTGAGTCTGTCGCCAAAAATGAAAAGGTGCTTGTCGAGCACCTTTTCCGAATCACCCGTGGTCGCCACGGTGGCACCTGGGCACACTGGCAGATCGCCTTGGCCTACGCCAAGTACCTGTCCACCGAACTCCACATGTTCGTGAACGAAGTCTTCCGTGGGTACATGACCGCTGACAAGCACATGGCCTCGGACATGACCGGACGGATGGTTGACCAGGACAAGGCGGATGTGGCCGTGGTGGCGACTGAGCAGATCACGGATGTTGGTCAGGCTGGCAGGGTGTACAAGGGTGCAGGATTCAGCGCCCAATCTATACAGCGCATCGTCCATTGACATTTATTGTCGAGAGTAATTATGTTTAATCACATTAAGCCATATATTATACTCTCACGATAGAGAATACTGACGTGCACGACTAGACTTTTAGGGGGGGCTGGCATGAAAATAGCAATACTGATTATTGTGTTGGCGATAGTTGCTGTCAATTCATATGCGGAAGAAGGAGATATTTTTGCTCTAGAGAATAATAAAGACTGGAGTTCTATGGTACTTCGTCTTCCAGACCGAGTAAGCTTCAGGGCCGTCACATTGACCCATAGCAATGAATTCACCATTCATCTTACAGCCGATAGGTTTATCAACGACTGTAACACCTCTAGTTTGACATTAAATATAGCACTTCCAAAAAACTCAAATCAATCATTTGCTGGAAATATTGGCCTTGGTCAGTTCAGAGTTGATTCATATCAAGTCCATGACATGAGATACCAGCTTGTTTTTGAAGAGGGAGACGGTAGTGCCTACTTAAACATAATTGACTGGAACAAGGGAAGTACATTGTTCTACGAAATGATGAGAGGGAGCGTAATCCGTTTTAAGTTTGGGGACTTTGGTAACGAAGCATACATTAGATTTTCTCTTATGGGATTTACTAGGGCAATGAATCGAACACAACAACTTTGCCATCATTACGTCTCTTTAAGCAAGCAAAATGACTCGTCATACTTTAATAGAACCCCGTCAAGAAGAAACGATGCTGACTACTTCAACTAAGTAAAATTTTATTGATCATATGCACTTGAAGTTATATTATAAAAATGCTGCTTCGGCATTTTGCAGTGAACATCACACGGCTTGGAGGTCGCATGCGTAGATACTATGGTATTCTATTTTTTGCATCCATGGCCATCGTTGTTGCATTTCCTTCTGCCGCTTTCGCAGCGAAAAAAGGCATAGGATCGATAGTTGGCATTGGCATAGTTGTAGCGGTTGCATTTGTTTGGTACTTAATAAAATGCGCAATAAGAAAAGGTAAAGACATTCAAAGCGATGCTTTTTACCATGACGCTATGAAGAGTGGGCAGCTTGTACAGCTTGATAGCGAAACCGCAGATGAAGTAAACAATATCGTTAAAGCATACATGGAGGCCGCTTACAATGCGTCTTGCAATCCAGATGTTGATTTAAAAAGGCTTCAGCTTTCTGTTTATGATGGACTCATGACCTCACTTAAGCAAATTGGGGTTGTTGTTTCTCCAGAATTACGAAAACAACTACTGACCAACATAAAGGCTATTATAAACAGTGGCGTAGAAGCCTCGCAAAAATCTAGCGCCTAGGCCGTGTTTCGACGGAGTTTAAACTGAGAATATTCAGTTTGTGAAAATGCAGCATAGTGGAGGCTGGACCTTTGTTTTGATCCGTCCAAGAGGGAGGATATCTTGCCTCTTGGATGCTCTCCGTTTTCGGAGGGCATGAGAATGTGAGGGTTTCTCTCAAAGCCATATATCATGCTTTGCCGCCATGGTAAGGTGGTCGGGGACCACCTTGAAACTCCCCTCCCGAGGGGAGGATTATCCTCTTGCCTACCACCTCCGGCCAGCCTTTCCCTTGGTCTTCAATCCAAGCCGCTTAAGGGCCTTGTTCAAAGTGGCCCGGTTCCAATCGTTGCCCGCCAACGTTCTGAATTGTCTAGCGTTAAGCTCCTGGACAATCTCATTCTGGCTGAATCCCTTGTCCACCAACTCGGTCAGGATCGGGCCATAATGTGTTTCCGCGTCCGCCAGGGCCTTGGCCTTTCGCTGGTTGGCTATCTCTTGGGCGTTCGGATTGCCGAGCTTCACCCCTTCCGCTTTCTTTCTCGCAAGCGCGTCCTTGGTCCGTTGGCTTATCTGGTCCCGCTCCAGTTGAGCGGCAAAGGACAGGTTGGCGAGAATGCCGGTTGTGATCGTATCCGCCTTCCCGTTGGTCCTGAGTCCTTCACGAATGATATGGAGCGTGACGCCCTTGGCCCGGATCGCCTCAATTAGATTCAGGTTGTTCACGATGGAGCGGCCAAGGCGGGAGAGTTCGGCCACCAAGAGGGAATCGCCACGGCCTAGACTCGCCAAGACTTCGTCTATCCTGCGGTCATGCTCAGACTTGCGCGAGCTGGCTTCAACCTCGATCCAGGAATCAACGCTCAAATCATTTCGGCCCGCATATTCGCCGATCCTGTGACGCTGGTTCGCCACGTCCTGCTTATCCGTGCTGACTCTGAGATATCCGAGCGTCCTAGACATGGGCCTTCCTCCTGGTATTCCGTCACCCGTTAACGAACGTTTATGGGTGACAGATAAATCGAGAAATAGGGCTTGTCAATATGGCCCGGAAGGATTCCGCCCACTGAATGAACGTTGTGCTGAGCAAACATCATTTAGCATCTTATTGACAGATAAGATCAACCCAGCAATTCAATAGTTATGCATTTATAAAAAGAACGTTGATCGATGTAGACTACTATCAATAACATGGGTTGACCATTTCTGATATGCCTGTTGACCAATGTAAAATATGCCACAAGATTGCAAATTTATCTTGCATACCGAATATAGATGGGGGTAGGGGGGGGTGGGGGTGTACCACACCTCCCGGGTACAGCATGACTGTTCCACCCCCAATAGGTATTATCTACTATGAAGGTAGAGATACATAAAAAAGAGTCCCATGGAATAGGCCATATCGGCCAAAAAAATTTTAAAAATTTTCAGGAGGTTTGTTAGAAATGTCTTTGCTTACTCTTCTCCTTGCTAACTCTCGCAATCAGATCATTAATGCATTCACTCCTATTAATGACTTCCTCACACTCCAATTGAAAGAAGACATGGATGAAGACACTGAAAAGGCAATGGCAATCAGAGTCATGTCTGTATTGGTCGATACTGCACGAGAAAATGTTCATGCATCATTGTCATTGATTGCTTCTGGGCTAGATCGTACAAACCGGCCGCATTGGGTACTTCCCTAGTCAGGTTCACTGTAAAGGAAGCCCCTTTTCACACCTGGATTATTTTCCACGTACCTTAGTTCATCTGGGAAATGGAAAGCGAAATAGCCGCTTGTTTTTACAGAGGGAATCAGGGGCGTTCATTCCTGGTATTCGGAGCGGGCCATTTTGGCGGGGCTGACAAACGAGAAAAGGGGGCCGATGGCCCCCTTTTTTGTTGGTTGGTGGATGGTTCGTTCCCTGGATTGGGCAAATTTTGGGGGTACTTTTGGGGGTACTTCTCCCTGAAAACGGTACCCCTAGGGGTACAAAAAACGGTATTTTTGGAGCGACCGTTGTCGTAACCTATTGAAATTACAAGGGGCTTTGGTAACATTCTTCTTCACGCAGAAAAAGAAAGGGGTTCCCCGCCCTTCCCCCTGGCCGCCGGAGGCAAAAAGCTTATTCCCGTTCCTCTTCTCGTTTCCTACTCGACCGATTTCTGCGGCGCGAGCAGGGCGGCCTGGAGGGCTTCGTCCAGGGTGGGGTGGGGGAAGATGACGTCCTTGGCCTGGTTGCGGGTCCAGCCCTGGGAGACGATGACGGTGAAGAGCGTGGCCATTTCCGCGACGCCGCGCCCGATGGCCGTGATGCCCGCCACCTGCCCGTCCAGCCAGACCACCCGGATGAATCCCGCCGTGGCGGCGTAGGCCTGGGCGATGGGGTTGGCCACGAGCTGGGCTTCGGAGATGGCCGGAGCGTGGCCCATGTTTTTCAGAGTGGCGGCCATTTGCCCCACGCGGACGGTTTCCGGCGCGCCGTAGATGCAGCCCGGGATGGGGCCGGAGACATAGGGCGCGTCAACGAGACCGGCGGCGTGGCGGGCGGCGTAGACGGCCTGATGGGAGGCTGCGTGGGCCAGAAGGGTCAGGCCGTTCACATCGCCCACAGCGTAGATGTCGTCGCTGGCCCGAAGCTTGTCGTCCACGCCGATCCAGCGCGAGGACGTGGTCTTACCCAGGAATGAGACGCCCGATTCCTCAAGGCCGTCGATGGCGGAATTGGGAAAGCGGCCCACGGCCACCAGGGCCTTGTCCGCGAGGATATCCTCGCCCGTGTCCAGGGTGAGCTTGGCCTTGCCGTCCACGGTGACCAGCTGGGCCACCTTGACCCCCTCGCGGATGATGAAGCCTTTGCGCTTGAGGGCCTGGCGCATGACCTTGCTCACGTCCGGGTCTTCGGCCGGGGCGATGCGGGGGGCGCCTTCGAGCAGGGTGATGCGCGTTCCCAGGCGTTGGAAGAACTGGGCCAGTTCCAGGCCGATGGCGCCCGCGCCCACCACCATGAGGCTTTCCGGGGCCTCGGAGAGGGTCATGATGTCGTTGGAATCGAGCACGGCCTGGCCGTCCCGGGAAAGTCCCGGGTAGCCCGCCGGGCGCGAGCCGGTGGCCAGGATGCATTTTTTGAAGGAAACGCGGGTTTCGCCGCTCTCCGCGCGCAGGACGGCGGTTTTGCCCTCGATGCGGATGATTTCGCCCTTGATGACGGCCACGCCCGCTTTTTCCTGCATGGAGGCGATGGCCTTGCGGCTGCCTTCGAGCAGGCGTTCCTTGCGGGTTTGCAGGCCGGGCAGGTTTATGCGCACCCGGCCCTCGGCCAGCTTCAGACGTTCCTGGGCCTCCAGCTCGTCGATGGCGGCGGTGGCGCCGAGGAAGAGCTTGGTGGGGATGCAGCCCCAGTTGAGGCAGGTTCCGCCGAGCTTATCCCGTTCGGCCAAAACGACGTTCATGCCGCATCTGGCGGCCGTGGCGGCGGCCTCGTAGCCCGCCGGTCCGGCCCCGGCGACCAGAAGATCGCAGGCGCATTCGCAGGTCATTGTGGTCTTCTCCGTACCCGCCGTTTTCCCGGGCGGGCGGCGAAGGCGCCGGTCGCGCCCTCGTTTGGCGTCCTGGGACGCGCGTACGTATTTCGAGGGTTTCCCGCCAACGTCTCAGGTCTTTCGCCGCGTCATATCAGGATGCGGCGCTAGAGGTCCTCGGTGATCTCCATGGCCCGGGCGGCGTGGGTTTCATCCAGCCTGCCCACCGGGGTGTTGACCGGCGCGGCCAGAAGAGACTCGGGATCGGTCGCGGCCTGTTCCATGATTTCCTTCATGACGTCCACGAAGGCGTCCAGGGTGGCCTTGCTTTCGGTTTCCGTGGGCTCGACCATGAGCGCTTCCTTGACGATCAAGGGGAAGTAGATGGTCGGCGCGTGGATGCCCCGGTCCAGCAGGGCCTTGGCGATATCCAGGGCGCGCACGCCGCAGGTCTTTTGCGCCGAGCAGGCCGAGGCCACGAACTCGTGCATGCACAGGCGGTTGTAGGGGATGTCCAGGTCGTTTTCCAGGCGCTTGCGCAGGTAGTTGGCCGCCAGTACGGCGTTTTCCGAGACCCTGGTCAGCCCTTCGGCCCCCAGGCGCAGGATGTAGGCGTAGGCTTTGAGAGCCACGCCGAAATTGCCGTAGAAAGGGGCCACGTAACCGATGGACTTGGGATAGTCGTACTTGAGCTTGTAGCGTCCGGCGTCATCACGCGTCACCCGGGAGATGGGCAGATACGGAATGAGCTTTTCGGACACGCCGACCGGCCCCGAACCCGGACCGCCGCCGCCGTGGGGGGTGGCGAAGGTCTTGTGGAGATTGAGGTGCACCACGTCGAAGCCCGCATCGCCCACCCGCAGGTGTCCCAGGATGGCGTTCAGGTTGGCGCCGTCGTAATACAGCAGCCCGTCCACGGCATGGACCATGTCCACGATCCTGGGCAGGTGTTTTTCGAAAAGCCCCAGGGTGTTGGGCACGGTGAGCATGACGCCCGCCACCTCGTCGTCCAGGGCGGCGGCCAGCTGGTCCGGGTCCACGATGCCGTCCGCGGAGGCGATGCTGACCACGTCGAACCCGGCGATGGAGGCCGAGGCGGGATTGGTGCCGTGGGCGGAATCCGGGCAGATGATCTTGGTCTTCTTGTTGCCCTTGTCCGCGTGGTAGGCGGCCATCATGAGGGCGCCGGTCAGCTCGCCGTGGGCGCCCGCCATGGGGTGCAGGGTGAAGGCCGACATGCCGGTGATTTCGCACAAAAGGCGCTCGGTCTCGTAGATGACCTCAAGGGCGCCCGAGGACATTTCCCCGCCTCCCGGAAGCTGCGGGGTCATGGGGTGCAGCCGGGAAAACCCGGGCAGCGCCGCCACTTCCTCGGTGAACTTGGGGTTGTACTTCATGGTGCAGGACCCGAGCGGATAGAACTCGCCGTCCACGCCGAAGTTCTTTTTGGAAAGCCCGGTGAAATGCCTGACCACGTCCAGTTCGGACAGGGAGGGCAGGTTGGGCTGTCCGGCGCGCAGCAGGTTCTCGTCGATGAAGTCCCTGGGTTCGGTCCTGGGTTTTTCCGGCCAGACGCCTTCCCGGCCGGGGACGGATTTCTTGAAGACGGTGCTCATTGAAGTACCTTCTCCACCAGACGGACGAGACGGTCGATGTCCTTGCGGTGGTGTTTTTCGGTGCAGCAGACCAGAAGGGCGTTTTCCAGACCCGGGTAGTAGCGGCCCAGAGGGAAGCCGGGGATGACGCCCTCGCGCATGAGCAGCCGGGCCACCCGGCGGGCGTTGTCATTGAAGACCACGGCGAACTCGTTGCCGAAGGGGGCGTCGTTGAGAAGCTCCACCCCGGGCAGGGCCGTGAGCCGTTTGGCGGCGTAATGGGCGTTTTCGATGGACAGGGCGGCTTGCCGGGAAAGGCCCTCGTTGCCCGAGAGACACAGGTTGATGAGCGCCCGCAGGGCGCACAGGGCCTGGTTGGAACAGATGTTCGAGGTGGCCTTCTGGCGGCGGATGTGCTGTTCCCTGGCCTGCAGGGTCAGGACGTAGCCCGTGCGGCCCTTGGCGTCGAAGGTTCGTCCGGCGATGCGGCCGGGCATCTGGCGCACCAAGTCCTTGCGGCAGGTCATGACGCCGAGGTAGGGGCCGCCGAAGGAAAGCGGCAGGCCCAGGCTCTGCCCCTCGGCCGTGCAGATGTCCGCGCCCATGGCCCCGGGGGTTTTGAGCGCGGTTTGCAGGACCGGGTAGCCGGATATGATGGACAGGGCTTTTTTCTCCCGGGCCTTGGCGAAAAGCCCGGTGAAATCCGCCACCACGCCGAAGAAGTTGGGATTCTGGACCACCACGGCGGCCGTCTGGTCGTCGATGGCGTCGGCCAGGGCGGCCGCGTCGTCCCGGCCCTTGTCGTGGGGAACGGTGACGAGGGCGAGCTTCAGGTTTTTCGTGTAGGTGGCCAGCACGATGCGGTAGATGGGGCTGACGGCTTCGCTCACCACCACTTTCTTGCGCCTGGTCTGGCGCACGGCCATCATGACTGCCTCGTACAGGGCCGTGCCGCCGTCGTACACGCCCGCATTGGAGCATTCCATCTCGAACAGGCGGCACACGGCGGTCTGGTATTCGAAGATGGCCTGCAGGGTGCCCTGGGAGCACTCGGGCTGGTACGGGGTGTAGGCGGTGTAGAACTCGCCGCGCAAGAGGAGCGCGTCCGAGGCCGAGGGCACGTAGTGGTCGTAGAAGCCGGCGCCAAGGAAGCTGTCCATGTGGACGGCGTTTTGCGCGGCCAGGCGTTCCATGTGCGCGCGCACGGCCATCTCGGTCATGCCTGCGGGCAGATTGAAGCTTTTCGGCCGCAGGGCTTCGGGGATTTCGGCGAAAAGATCGTCGATCCGCGAAACCCCGATGACGTCGAGCATCTCCCGGACTTCCTCCGGGGTGTGCGGGATATACGGCATTTTCGGCTCCGGTTTAGTGGTCGGCCTGGGCGATTTCGGCGTATTCCTCGGGGCTTAAAAGATCGTCGGGCTCATCGTCCAGCTTGATGCGCACGAACCAGCCGTCGCCGTAGGGCGAGGCGTTGACCTTTTCCGGAGCGTCGTCCAGAGCCTCGTTCACCGCGATGATCTCACCGGAAACCGGACAATAAAGCTCGCTGGCGGCCTTGACCGACTCCACGGAGCCCATTTCATCGCCGGCCGAAAACACGTCGCCCACCGAGGGCAGTTCGACATAGGTGATGTCGCCGAGCTGTTCCTGGGCGAACTGGGTGATGCCCACCGTCGCCTCGCCGTTGTCTTCGATGCGTACCCATTCATGCGTCTTGGCGTATAAAAGATCGTTCGGGATCATGCCATCCTCCCCTTTCAATGCTTGAAAATTCCCGGCCGTATTTCGCGGCTCGGCAAAGCCCCCCGCTTATACGTTTTCAGCCCCTGGTGGGCAAGGCTTATCCTGCCCCCCGGGGCGCCGTCCGTTTCACTCGAAGTCCGCATGGCCGCTTCGTCCCGGGACAAAGGAGCGCGTGTGCGGGTGTTGCGAAGAAAGCCGGTTGCGGGTAACACGTTTTACGCGGCGTCTGTCCCGGCGATGCTCCGCAACCTGTTCCCCCAACCCGAACCATTCCGGCGAATTGAGCATGACAATGAACGCGGTCCACGTCAAACCTTCGGAAGCGATAAAAGGATCATTTCGCAAAGGGGTTCCGGCCCCAATGTGGAGCGGCGGCCGCATGCGCGTGGTCATCGGCGGCCGGGAATGGTTTCTGGAGCGCGAAGAGAACCTGGAAAGCCTGTGGGACGAGATCGAGGCGGACGAATTCGGCGAGGACGAGCGCATGCCCTATTGGGCCGAGCTTTGGCCGGCCAGCCTGCTTCTCGGGGAATGGCTCATCCTCAACCGCGACGCCATCGCGGGCAAGCGCTGCCTGGAGCTAGGCTGCGGCATGGGGCTTACGGCCATCGTGGGCGCGGCCCAGGGCGCCCGGGTGACGGCCATGGACCTGGAACACCGGGCGCTTCGCCGGGCCCGGGCCAACGCGGCCATAAACGAGGGCGCGAACCCAGGACTCGCGGCCGTGGATTGGCGCTATCCCGCGTTCAAACGCCAGGCCTTCGATCTGATCTGGGCCAGCGACATCCTCTATGAAACCCGATTTCACGCGCCGTTGCCCGCGCTTTTCAAGTACTGCCTGAAGCCCGGAGGGCGGATATGGCTGAGCGATCCCTGGCGGCGGGTGTCCGAGCCGTTCTGGGGCAGGCTCATCACGGCCGGGTTCACGGCCCGCAAGATCGTGTCCGAGCAAGTGCCCTTCGAAAATTACAAAACCACGGTCAACATCTGGGAAGCGACCCTTCCGTCGCGTTGAGGAGGACTCCATGGGCAAGACCATCCGTTTCGGCGTTTCGCTCAATTCCGAACTTTTGGAGAAATTCGACAAGCTGTGCGAGGAAAAGAGCTACCAGACCCGCTCCGAAGCCATCCGCGACCTCATCCGCAACGTGCTGGTGCAAAAGGAATGGGAAGAGACCGAGCGCGAGATCGCGGGAACCCTCACCCTGGTCTACGACCACCATGTGAGCGATCTTTCCCAGCGCCTCGTGGAAATCCAGCATGAGGATCATGACATCATCCTGACCACCATGCACGTGCATCTCGACCATCACAACTGCCTGGAAGTGCTCATCCTGAAGGGGCCCGGTGAAGCCATCCAGAAGCTTTCCCAGAAGCTCATCTCCACCAAGGGCGTGAAGTTCGGCAAGCTGTCCCTGGCCACAACCGGCCAGGATATCGTCTAACCGCGCGGCGCGCCCGCGACAGTTACGGATTCGCCGAGTCATGAAAGACGTACAGAACGATCCGGCCGGAACGCCCATCGCCATCGACCGGGTGGGCGTCAAAAACATCCGCTTGCCCATCAAGGTGCGCGACCGGGGAAAAGGCCGCCAGGACACGGTGGCGGACGTGGAGCTTTCCGTGGACCTGCCCGCCCGGTTCAAGGGCACGCATATGAGCCGGTTCGTGGAGGCGCTCACCAGTTGGAAGGGGGAGCTCGACTACGCGGGCTTCAAAGAGCTGGTGGAGGACGTCCGTCAGCGGCTTTTCGCCGAAAACGCCCACCTGACCTTCCGGTTCCCGTATTTCATCCGCAAGGCCTCGCCCGCGTCCGGGGCGGAGGCTATCATGGATTACCGGTGCTCGGTCTGCGGGGTGCTGGAAGACGGCGTCTTTCGCCAGACGCTCGGCGCGAACGTCCCGGTCATGACCGTGTGCCCCTGTTCCCTGGCCATTTCGGATCAGGGCGCCCACAGCCAGCGGGCCGAGGTGCGCATCCTGTGCCGGGCTTCGGGCTTCGTCTGGCTGGAGGAGCTGATCGAGGTGGCCGAGAAGGCGGGCTCCTCGCCCGTGTACGCGCTGTTGAAGCGCGAGGACGAGAAACAGGTGACGGAACAGGCCTTCGACAATCCCGCCTTTGTGGAGGACGTGGTGCGCGCGGCGGCCCAGGCGCTCATGGAGGATCCGCGCATCCGCTGGTTCAAAGTGGAGGTCGAAAGTTTCGAGTCCATCCACAACCACAGCGCCTTCGCCAGCATCGAGCGCCGCAAGGCGCTGGTCTAGCCCTCGCTTTTTTTCTGCGCCGGGCGAACCGGACGGCTCGCATCGTCGCGTCGCGCCGTTCGTTTCGCGGGAGACCATGGGCGCGGATGCGTTGACCGCGGAAGGCCTTCTTTCTGCGCCTCTACTCCCGGCCCATGGGCGGACGGTGGATGAAAAAGGTGGATTCGCTGCGCAAAAGCTCGTCGTTGTTTTTCTGATACAGCTCCCTGGCCGCCTGGGGCGTGTCGCCCAGGGCGTAGCAGGTGATGGTGTAGAGCATGCCGCCCCACAACAGATACGACTGGCTCACGAACTGATAGACGTAAGCGTCCCCGGACTTGATGGTCCGCGTGTAATAGACAGCGTAGACCTTGCGGAAAATGATGCGCGAGGCCCGGCAGTCCACGTCCTGTCCCTTCAACGTCTCGGTCACGTAGTCCTTGGCCTGCTCGCAATTGACGTAGTCGCTTCTGGTGGACAGGAACAGCTGGGGCGGCTTGCTCACGCACACGTAGATGCGGCAGCCGTCCGGCGATTCGGCCCCCTGGGAGGACAGGCAGAACTCCGTCGCCCCGCTGAATCGCGTCCAGCCTTTGGGGAAGACGATGCTGTAGCGGTAGGTTTCGTCGCGGGAGCGGGCGTCCTCGGGCGGATCGGAGCAGCCTCCCAGAGCGAAGGCGGCCAGAAACGACGCGGCCAGGGCCGCCAGGATCGAGCGGAACGCGGGCCGGGAACGCCCGCCGCCAGGTATTGTCGCGGTACGCATCGCCCTGCCGGTAACACGAAGCGGGCTCGATTCCAACCGCCCGGATTTCCGCGTTATCGGCGAAACATTCGAAAACCGGGTTGTTCCCCTGGGAGGAAGTCTTATATAATGAAGCGGCGGGCGCCCCTAAAGATCGGAGGTCGCGGGGCCGATCAGACGGAGGAAGGGGAACAGCATGATCGACGGCATCGATTCCAATCTTCAGGCCTTAAGCGCCATCTCCACCTCCGTGGCCGTCACGGCCAACAACGTGGCCAACGTCAATACCGACGGATTCAAAGCCAGCTCCACGACCTTTGAAACCGGGCAGAACGGCCAGGGCGTAGAGGTCCAGGAAATCCGCCAGGACCAGTCCGCCGGGGCCTATCGCCAGGAAGTCCTTCCCCTTGAAACAGAAACCGGGGTCATGACCTCGCAGTTGCAATATGTCGAAACGAGCAACACGGACCTCGTCCGGGAGCAGGTCAACCTCATCCAGAACCAGCACGCCTTTTCCGCCAACATCGCCGCCATCCGCGCCCAGGACGACCTGACAGGGACCGTGCTCGACATGAAAGTCTGATTTCCCCTTTCCGGAAATTGCCTTCCCCCGCGTTTCTGGTGGAGAGCGAAGGCGCGTCAGGCGCCGCGAAGCGCTTCCACGATGTTCATCCTGGCCGCCCGGATGGCCGGGAGCAGCCCGCCGATCACGCCCATGCCGAGGGCGAAGAGCATGCAGAAGAGGACGATTTTCGGGGTGATGACGAAACCGAAGGCGAGTTGGGAAAAGGTCTGCATGTTGGCCGTGGAAAAAGCCACGGCGCACAGCCCGGACGCCAGCGTCAGCCCCATGACGCCGCTTAAGACCCCGAGAAAGGCCGCCTCGGCCAGAAACGCCGTCAGAATCCCCAGCCGGGTGAAGCCCAGGGCGCGCAGGGTTCCGATTTCGGCCACCCTGCCCGCCACGGCCGAGTACATGGTGATCATGGCCCCGATCACGGCCGCCAAAGAAAAGACCAGGGTCATGGAGAGACCGAGCACGGTGAAGAATTCCGACATCATGCGGGACTGGCGTTCGTAGAAGGCCGGTTCGCGCCACACGTCCACGTTGAGCCGGGGATCGTTCTCGAGCGACGTTTTCAGGGCTTCGAACTCGCCCGGATCGCGCAGCCGGGCCACGAAAATGTTGTAGCCGCCCCGGCCGAAGGCGCTCATGAGCTGTTCCCGGTTCCCCCAGATTTCCGAGGAATAGGCCGTATCCCCGGCGTCGAACACCCCGGTCACGGTCCATTCGCGCTTGGCGAAGCGCAGGGTTCCGCCGAGATCCACGCCCGCGAATTCGGACACCACGCTTTTTCCCGCCATGATTTCGCTCGTGCCGGGCCTGGGCGCCCGTCCGGCGATGATCCTCACTTGCGGCCGCAGGACCAGGGACGCCGGGGCGATCCCCCTGAAGGTCGCGTTGGCGGCCGCGCCGCTTCCGCGCTTGGGCAGCCCCATGGAGACCACAAGCTCCCCGGCGGCCAGGGACTTGCCGTCCCCGTCGAGGGAAATCTGCGGGCTGTTTTCCATGATCACGGTCTGGTCGCGGTCCACGTTGCTGCGGCCCTCGGCGTCCGCGCCCTTGCGCACGGCCACGATGTTGTCAGGGGCGCCGGTCTGGACCAATGTCCGGCGAAGCCCCTCCGCCAGCATCAGGGAGGCGGCCAGGGTGAAAACCACCAGGGACATGCCCCCGGCGGTGAGCAGGGTGGTCATGCGCCGGGTGAACAGGTTGCGCGCGCTGTAGGAAAGGGGAATGGCCATCAGCGGTCCCTCCGCGAGCCTTGGGCGACGCGTACGCGCCCCGCCCGCCAGCCGGGATGCGAGACGAGAGCCGCCCCCAACAGAACGCGTCCCCGGGCCAGGAAAAGCCCGGCGCGCAGACGGCGCATGAAGACGAGCGCTGCGGTCAGGCCGAGAATGGCCAGGGTCGCGGCTGCGGCCGCAAGCCAGCCGGCGATACGCCGGAGTCCGGCCCCCCGCACGTGAAAGAAACGTGAAATGGCCATCAGCCGATTCTCCGCAGTCCTTCGGCGATGCGCGCCCGGGACGCGCGCAAGGCGGGCAGGGCGGCCGAGGCCGCGCCCAGGAAAAAACCCGCTTCCGCGCCGATGAGGCAGGTTTGCCGGGTGACGCGCAGGGCCGGGAAAAAGTCGGACAGCGGGCCGCTTATGGCGCCGGTCAGAAAGGGAAGGGCGCACAGTCCCAGGGCGCAGCCCAGAAGGCTGACCGTCAGGGATTCGCCCAGGATGAAACCGGCGAGGGCTTGGCCGGAAAAGCCCAGGGTCTTGAGCACGGCGAATTCGCCCATGCGCTCGCGCACGGACATGCCCATGGCGTTGGCGGTCACGGCCAGGATGACGCCGATGACCAGGAACGAGAGCATGCGCACGCCCAGGATGATGGCTTCGCTGTCCGTGACGCGCCGCAGGAAAAAGGCTTTTTCCGTTTCCGTCTGGGTTTCCACCGGAGAATTCTTGAAGCGTTCGTCGATGTCGCGGGCGATTGCGGCGGCTTTGGAGCCATCGTCGATGCCCACGGAAAAAACGCCCACCCGCCCGGCCTGGGTCGAGCCCTCTTTTTTCAAGGTTTCCTTGAGATAGTTCCAATGAAAGACGAACAGGTCCTCGTTGGCGTCCTCGTTGGCGTCCTGGTAGACGGCCCGGATGACGAAGGTCCAGTCGCCGTCGTACATGTGGGTCTTGAGCGTGACGGCGTCGCCGGGCTTCCAGCCGAAACGCTTCATGAGCTTGCGCCCGGCCATGGCGCCCCGGCGGTCCGCCAGAAAGGCCCGGCGCTGTTCATCGGGAATGCGGTATTCCGGGTGCAGTTCGAGATAGACCTCGGGGTCCACCCCGAAATTGGGAAAGCGCTTGCGCTCGTCCACATAATAGCCGCCGAAGAAGGCTTCCGGGCTCACCAGGGTCACCCCGGGCACGGCCTTGATCTTGGCTTTGTAGGCCTCGGGCAGGGAGGTGAACATGGAAAGCGCCCCTCTGGTCATGAGCCGGTTGGCGGCCGCGTTGTCCACGCCGCCCACCCAGGCGTCCACGATGGTCTGGAGGAGCCCGAAGGCCAGGATGGCCAGCGCGGCGCCGAGGATGGTCAAAAAGGCCCGCAGCTTGTGACGGAAGGCGTTTTTCAGGATGAGTTCAAGGAAGAACATCGAGAACGCCTTTGTTGAGGCGGCGCGTCAGATGGGCGGCGCTCGCGGCGCGCTGGTCGTGGGTGACCATGACGATGGTCTTGCCCAGCCGCGCGTTCAGGTTTTCCAGAAGACGCAGAATGTCCTCGGCGGATTCCCTGTCCAGGTCGCCGGTTGGCTCGTCGGCCACCAGCAGGGCCGGGTCGGCGGCGATGGCCCGGGCGATGGCCACGCGCTGCTGCTGGCCGCCCGAGAGCTGGGACGGCCTGTGGTCCATCCGGTCGGAAAGGTTGACGGCGGCGAGCGCCCTGGCGGCGTGCTCCTTGCGTTCCCGACCGGAAAGCCCGGTCAGGGTGAGGGGCAGCTCCACGTTCTGCTGGGCCGTCAGCACGGGGATCAGGTTGTAAAACTGGAAGATGAAGCCCACGTGGGCGCTTCTCCAGGCCGCCAGCTCGTTTTCCGAGAGTTGGCCGATGTCCTGGCCCAGGAAGAGGATTTTTCCGGAGTCGGGAACGTCGATCCCGGCGATCAGGTTGAGGAGCGTGCTTTTGCCCGAGCCCGAGGGGCCGACCAGGGCCAGGAACTCCCCACACGCGATGTCGAAGCTGATGTCCTCCAGGACCGGGGTGATCCTGTCGCCGCGCCGGTAGGATTTGAACGCATGCTCGATGCGGATAAGCGGCTCGGCCATCAGAGCCTCCGGGCTTCGGCGCGATCCCCGTCCGCAAGGTCCGGGGAGGGGGACAAGACGACCACGTCGCCGTCGTTGAGCCCGGCGCGTATTTCCGTCATGCCCGATGCGGACGGCCCCAGGGTCACGGGGACGAGTTCCAGCCCGCCGTCTTTCAGGCGAAAGACCGCAGGATGGTCGTCGCGCTGGAAGATGGCCTCGTTTTTGATCGCCAGACGGGGTTGTTCCTCGCCGGGATTCAGGGCGCGCTCGAGAAAGGCCGCCTTGGCGCTCATTTCGGGCAGGATGCGCGGATCGAGTTTGTTGAATCGGATTTTCACGAGCACCGTGGCCGTGCTGCTGTCCGCCGTGGGCACGATCATGTGCACGTAGCCCGGAAAGCGCTCGCCGGGTATGGCGTCCAGGGTGATCTCGCAGGGCTGGCCGGTCTTGACCTTGGAAATGCTCGATTCCGACACGTCGGCTTCCACCTGGAGCGAGCTCATGTCCGCGATGGTGACCACGGCGGCCTTGGAATCGGAGGAGCCGCTGACCGGGGTGATGATGTCGCCCACGTCGGCGTTCTTGGTCAGGACCACCCCGTCGAAGGGCGCCCGGATGACGGAATATTCCAGATTGGCCACGGCCTCGGCCAGAGCGGCCTTGCGGGCGGAAACCGTGGCCTGGGCGCTGGCCAGGGAGGCCTTGGCCTCCTCGAAGCGGGCCGTGGCCTCGTCGTTGTCGGACATGGCCACGTAGTCCTTGGCCGCGAGGGATCGCATCCGCCTGAAATTGCGCTCGGCGTCTCTGTATTCCGCCTCGGCCTTGGCCACGTCGTGTTCAGAGGCCGTAAGCGACCAGCGGGCCTGGTCGCGGCTGGCGATGAGCGCGTCCTTTTCGAGCTCCGCCACCACCTCCCCGGCCTTGACCTTGCTTCCCTCCTCCACATTGAGCGCGACCAGGCGCCCGCTGGCCTTGGTGGCCAGGGAGGAATTGCGGTCGGCCTGCACGTAGCCGCTGGCCGTGAGCAGGGTGAGGGTCTGGGCGGGCCGGACGAAGAGCGCCTTGGCCGTGTCCACCTGGTCGGGCAGCGTGGCCTGACGCCAGATGAGGGCCGCGGCCGCGGCGATGACCAGGAGCAGCGCGGCGAGCTTGCCCGAAAGGCGGCGTTTGCGCCTGACGAGGCCCGGCCGGTCGATGCGCAGGGCGTCAAGTCCGTCTTGCATGTCGAACTGGATGTTCGCCGAAAAGGCTTCCGGAGCGCCGTTTTTTTTTGCGACGGCCTTTGTGAGCGGCGTATCGCCGGGTTTTCGCAGGACTGTCATGCAAGAGTAGACGCATAACGGCCGCCGCAAGTTACGGTCATTCTCAGAGGAATCGCAGGTCCCGGCGGATGATGTCCATGAGCTTGCGGTGTCCGGCCGGAAAGGCCAGGGCTTCCAGCTCGGCCAGCGGCGCCCAGCGGTATTCGCTGGCCGCCGTGAGCGCGGGTTCGGGCGCCGTCTCGCCGCCATCTTCCGGGAGATGGAGCAGGAAACAGTGCAGGGTCACCCGATAGGTGGTGTAGCCGTGGCGGATGACGGCGAGCTTGTCCTGGACCTTTGTCCGAAACCCGGTCTCCTCCATGAATTCGCGGACCACGGCCTGTTGCGGAGTTTCGCCCGCCTCGATGCGGCCGCCGGGAAATTCCCAGAGATTGGCCCAGGCGCCCTCGGGCAGGCGCTTTTGCACGTAAATTTTTCCATTGAAAAGGAGCGCGCCCGTAGCGACGTTCAAGGGGACGATGGCCTTGGCCGGGCCGGTCACGGGCCGCTCGGCCACGATGCCCAGGCGCAACGCCTCGCAATGATCGCGAAGGGGGCAATCGGGACAGGCCGGATTTTTCGGGCGGCAGACCAGGGCGCCGAATTCCATGAGGGCCTGGGTGAAGTCCCGGGGGCGGTCTCTGGGCAAAAGCGTCTCGGCCAGTTCCCGTATCCGCCGCTTGCCCTGGGTTTCCTTGATCGGGTCGTCCACGTCGAAAAGCCGGGCCAGGACCCGCTCCACATTGGCGTCCACGGCGCTGCGCGGGGCGTTGAAGGCGATGGCCGCGATGGCTCCGGCCGTGTAGGGGCCAACCCCGGGCAGGGCCAGAATATCCTCGTATGCGGACGGAAAGACGCCGCCATGGCGGTCCATGACGCGCTTGGCCGCCTTGTGCAGGTTGCGGGCGCGGGAATAGTAGCCGAGCCCCTCCCAGTACTTGAGGATTTCGTCCTCCGAGGCCGCAGCCAGGCTGGCGACGTCCGGGAAGCGGGCTGTGAAGCGCTCGAAATAGGCCACTCCCCGGTCCATCTGAGTCTGCTGGAGCATGATCTCCGAGACCCAGACCCGGTAGGGGGCGTAATCCTGGCGCCAGGGCAGGGGGCGCTTGTTTGCCTGAAACCACGTAAGAAGCGTATCTTGAATCATCTGAAAACGCGGGCCTTCGGTCACTACAGGCGTTTCGCCGCGCGCTTGCATTTCGAAACCCGTACGATGACGGCATGCGCGCCGCGAGGGACGCCGGGACCGCCCGCCGGGGAAGCTATAACGCGCTTGCCACGGCCGGGGCAATCCCCCCCAGGTCCCGGCAGACCGTGATTCCGGCTTCCGCGAGACGGGCGAGCTTGTCCGCCACCCCGTGGTCCTTGTCGATGATGGCGCCCGCGTGGCCCAGCCTGCGGCCGGGAGGGGCGGTCACCCCGGCGATGAAGGCGACGACGGGCTTGGGATAGTTCGTGGCGCGTACGTAGGCGGCCAGCCGCTCTTCCGCGTCGCCGCCGATTTCCCCGAGGACCAGGACTGCGTCCACCCGGTCGTCCTCGCGGACCATCTCGGCCAGCTCCACGAAGCCCGCGCCGATGAAGGGGTCGCCGCCGATGCCCACGCCCACGGCCTGGCCGATGCCCGCTTTGCTTAAGCGCCGCGAGGCCTCGTAGGTCAGGGTGCCGCTGCGGGAAAAAACGGCCACGCGGCCGCCGGGAAGAAATGGCGTCACCGGCATGATGCCAGCCTTGAAGGCGCCCGGGACGATGACGCCCGGGGTGTTGGGGCCGATGAGGGTGGTTTTCGTCGCGTCGATAAGCGGACACGCCGCCAGCATGTCCTGCTGGGGAATGCCCTCGGTGATGCAGATGGCGAAGGGGACGCCCGCGTCGGCTGCTTCCAGGATGGAGTCCGCCGCGAAAGGACCTGGAACGAAGATGAGGCTCGCCTCGATGTCGAACCGGGCCCTGGCCTCATGCACGCTGTTGAAAACCGGGACGCCTTCATGGAGCTGTCCGCCCTTGAAGGGCGTAACCCCGCAGACCACCCTGGTTCCGTATTCGCGCATGAGCCTGACGTGCAGGGTGGCCGTCTTGCCGGTGATCCCCTGGACGCATACGGCGCTTTCCCGGCCAAGGCGCAGGGGCGAGGGGCCGGCCACGGGACGCGCCGCGTCCGTCCTCCCGGGCGTTTTCTTTTCCCGGCCGTCGACGGCCTCGATGCGCGGCAGGCGCATGGGCTCGGATTTTTCGCCGAGGGTCGCCAGAATGGCGATGGCCTCGTCCATGTCCTTGACCACATGGATGTCCCGGCAGGCAAGGTCCCGCAGGAGGGCCCGGCCCTCTTCGGCGCTGTTGCCCGAGAGCCTGGCGACCAGGGGCTTTTTCGGAGGCTTGCCCTCAAGCGCCGCCCGCACGGCCTCGGCCACCTTGCCGCAGGAGAGGATGCCGCCGTAGAGATTGATGAACACGGCGCCCACGGCCGGGTCGTCGAAGAGCAGATCAAGGGCCGAACGCATGCGGTTCACGTCGGCCGCGCCGCCGAGGTCCAGGAAGTTAGCGGCGGGCAGGCCCGAGAGATTGAGGAGGTCCATGGTGACCATGGCCAGGCCCGCGCCGTTGACCATGAGCCCCACCCAGCCCGAAAGCTTGATGAAGCTGAGTCCCTTTTCCCTGGCCTTGGCCTCTTCGGCGTTCGCGAACCGGGCGTCGTGGAAGCGTTCGAAATCGGGCCTCGTCTGGGCGAAATTGTCGTCGATCTCGATCTTGCCGTCGAGCGCGCAAAGGGCGCCATCGGCCACAGCCAGGGGGTTGATTTCGGCGAGCAGGAGGCCGTGACTCGCGGTCAGGGCGAAAAGGCGCTTCACCAGTTCGCGAAAGGGCTTCCACAGGCCATGGTCGATGCCCAGATGGAAAAAGGCCGCCCGGATGTGATGCTCGTCCGGCCCCTTGGGCAGGGGAACGTCCTGGCACAGGGGCGCCGAACGCTCCACGTCCACGCCGCCCTGTCCTCCGGCGGTCAGGACCAGGCTCTTGCGGGCCCGGGACACGGCCAGGGAAAGATAGCATTCCTTTTCGATATGCGCCGCGGGCTCCACCCGGATGTACGGGGGCAACTGGCCCTTGATGGGCAGGGCGAACACGTCCTTGAGGGCCTGGCGCAGGGTTGTTTCATCGGACGCCAGGCGCACGCCCCCGGCCTTGCCCCGGCCTCCGGCCAGGACCTGGGATTTGACCACGAAAGGGCCGGGAAAGGGCGCGGCAAAGCCGTCCGCCTCCCCGGGGAGAACGACGGCTCCCTGGGGAACGGGAATGCCCGCCTCGGCGAAAAGCAGCTTGGCGGCGTGTTCGGTCAAGAGCATGGGGTCTCCGGGGGCGCGCGGCGCGTGCGCGGGGGATGGAGGCTCTTCGGGCGCGACGGACCGAAGAGCCCCGTGTTGGGATCCGCTTAATCTTCCACTTCAACGTTGGTCAGGTCGCGGTCCTCGGTTTCCTGGCCGTTGACCCCGGTCAGGACGATCTCGGCGCCCTGCCATTGGGGGACCGGT
>CALGYO010000094.1 GCA_937934715.1 uncultured Desulfovibrionaceae bacterium
AACCCCTTCTTCCTTAAAGAAGGGGTTCCCTCCCCCCTGGCCGCCGGAGGCGCCTTTTCTACTCGATGTTCATTGCTTGTTCGCGGATTTTTTCCAGTTCGGCTTTGAAGTCCACGACGATTTTGGAGACGTCGAGGCTTTGGGCCTTATTGCCGCAGGTATTTATTTCCCGGAAGGTTTCCTGGATGAGGAAGTCCAGGCGCTTGCCGATTTCGCCGCCCTTGGCCAGGAGTTTTTCCAGGCGGTCCAGGTGTCCGGCCATGCGGGTGAGCTCCTCGGTCACGTCGAGTTTGTCCGAGAGCACGGCGGTTTCCTGGAGCACGCGTTCCTCGGGGGCTTCCACGCCGACTTTTTCCAGGGAAGTCTTGATGCGGGCGATGAGGTTCGCGGCCTTTTCCTCCTTGATGGAGGGGGCCAGGGCCTTGATTTCCGCCTGCCAGGTCTTGAGGCGCCCAAGGCGCATGGCGATGTCCTTGGACAGGGCGTCTCCTTCGCGTTCCCGGGCCTTGTTGAAGTCCGCCAGGGCGGCGCGCAGGCCTCGTATCAGTTCCTCTTCCAGGGCGGGGTCGGGTTCGTCCGATCCTTCCTGCCACAGGGAGGAGAAAGTCATGAGCCGGTTGAGGTCCGGGGCGAAGGGAACCCCGATTTCGTCGGCCAGGCCGCGCATCTGTTCGAGCATGGCCACGGCCATGGGCCGGTTCAGGGACATTTTCAGGATGTCGGCCTTGACCGGCTGGAAATCGAGGTGGATTTCCACCCGGCCGCGTTCCACGAATTCCCGCACCACTTTTTCGAGCTGGGCTTCGCGGCAGCGGAGAAAAAGGGGCAGGCGCCATTTGAGGTCCAGGAAGCGGCTGTTGACGGCGCGCACTTCCCATACCTGGTTGAAGGCGTCGTTTTCCATGCCGCTGCGTCCGTATCCGGTCATGCTTTTTGTCATAATGTGAAACCTTGCGTGGCGTTATGCGTTGAGGTTGTCGAGTTGCGCTCTGTACGTGTCTCGAATGCGGGTCAGATGTTCCTGCAGGATCGGGTCCGCGTAGTCCCTGAAGGTCCAGGGCAGGCTGACCCAGCCTTTTCCCTGGTAGATCAGGGTGAGGTCCGCGAACACGCCGTCTCTCAAGTACACCCTATGCGTGAAATTCTTGCCCGTGGCCAGCACCAGGCGTTCCTGGGTGAGGAATCCCGGGTCGATGTTGCAGACGCGGGCGCCGTCCGGCCGCGCGTGGCGCTTTTCCAGTTCGCAGGCGGCGCGTTTGGCTTCGGGCAGGGAATCGTGGGGGGCGAGCCGTTCGAAGCTTGCGAACAGGCGGCTGATGGGCGTTCCCAGTTCCCGGTCGTAGTAGCTGGTGTAGGCGAAGGGCAGGGCCGGGGAGAGGTGGTCCATGGGGCCGAAGCGTTCTTCCAGCTCGGTTTTGAGGACCGGCCAGAAGGCGTCCCAGTCCGCGCCCAGGATGGAGACCGTGAGCTTGGCCGGGGCGGGGATTTTCAGGACGCTCACGGCCGTTCTCCGGCGGCTTTGGCCAGGGGCGCGACCAGGAGCGGCCCGTCCGTGGCGCGAAGGGGCCTGGCCGGGACGATGTCGCGGGGGGCGGCGGCAGGGGCGGGCGCGGTCTCGTCGAACCGGCATTCCACATAGTATTCGCACACGCCGCCCGTGGGGGACAGGGTTTCGATCACGGGCGCGACCTGGGGCAGCGCGGCCAGGGTCTGCGCGAAGCGGCGTTTTTTCGCCGCCGCCAGTTCGCGCAGCTTGGCTGCGCGTTCCTTTTTGACCTCGCGGGGGATCTGGTTGGGGAAGGTCGCGGCCGGGGTTCCGGGGCGTCTGGAATAGGGAAACACGTGGGCGTAGGTCAGGGGCGCCTGGCGGACGAATTCCAGGGTCTGTCTGAACTGGTCGTCCGTTTCGCCGGGAAAGCCGGTCAGGATGTCCGCGCCAAGGCCGAAGACCGGCCAGACGGCCGCGAGCTTTTCCAGGAAGCGGGAGAGTTTTTCCGGATTGTCGCCGTCGCGGCCCATGTTGCGCAGCACGTCCGGGGCGGCGCTTTGCAGGGAGATGTGCAGGTGGGGGCAGAGGGTCTTGCAGGCGGCGAGGGTTTCGAGGGCCTCGGCGCCGAGTTCGCCCGGATACAGGGAGCTTAAGCGCAGCCTGGCCGGATGGGGGCGCGAGGCGGCCAGGGCGTCGAGGGCGCGGATCACGTCCCACAGGCCGGTCCGGCCGGGGGCGTCCAGGCCGTACTGGGAAAGATTGATGGCGGTGACGGTCAGCTCGCGGAATCCGGCGCCGAAGAGCCGCCGCGCCTCCTCCAGGATGTCGGGCAGCGGCCGCGAGCGCGAGGGGCCGCGCGCGTCGGGCACGATACAGTAGGAGCAGCGCCGGGAGCAGCCGTCCTGGATCTTGAGGGTGGCCCTGGCCCGGCCGTAGTCCGATACGCCGAGGGACGGGTAGGCGCCGTTTCGCACGGGCGTTCCGGATTCCCGGGGGGGCGTCTGGCCGTCTCCCGGCGCGTCCTCGGCCAGGAGGATTTCCAGGCCCTCGACGTCCGCGAACCGGGAGGCGGCGGCCCTGGCCGCGCAGCCCGTCAGGATGAGGCGGGCGTTCGGGGATTCCCGGCGGATGCGGCCGAGCAGGCGCTTGGCCTCGGACACGGCCTTGGCGGTCACGGCGCAGGAATTGACCACGATGGTCGCGGCGTCCTCCTGTTTCTGGACGGCGGCGCGTCCCTGGAGCGTCCAGGCTTCCGCCAGGGCCTGGGAATCGTATTGGTTCACCTTGCAGCCCAGGGTGATGATGAAAAAAGGGTCTTTCTCGCTCATGGCTGGCGGGCGCATAGCATTATCGCCGGTCAAGGTCCATGGGGCGGCGGAAGGGGGCCGCGAGCCGTCTGGAACGGCGATTGCTTTCATGACCCTGATGGGAAAAATTTTCTCGGGAGGCGGTCATGCGCAAATGGATTCTCTTGGGCTTCGATATGGCGGTTTTCGGCGGGTTCGGGTTGTTTCTGGTCTCGCGGGTGGTGGAGATGCCGCCTGAACTCAAGGAGCGGCTTTTGAGCGAGTCCTGGAAACTGATCTCGCGCATGGCGGGCTAGCGAAGCATCCTCGCACCGGGCGCATGTTTTGCCGGGCGGCGTTCCGGCCGGGGCGGGCGAAGCCCCCGCGCCGTTCCTGAAGAAACGCTGCCCCTTGTTTCAGGGGCGTTCCCGAGGGCCCGTCCCCGCAAACGCCGTCCCCCCGGGATCGTCCTTTTCACCCTCGCCGCGCGCCCCGACTCGATCGTCCGCTCCATCGCAAGCATCCCCCCGTCTCGAACATCCGCTCCGTTTCAGGCGCCCGTTTCGCCGCATCTTCGCAAGGGGCGGGCCGGTTCCTTCTTTCTCGACGAATGCCCGGTTGGGGTCGCATCCTTGAAGGGCATGCCGCTTGTTTTAAAGAACAATGGGCTATCTCGCTGTATTTTATTTAAAATTCGTATCCTCTCATTTTGAGGACGCGGCTTGCGGCGCATACGGTGCGCGCGGACCCGGTCCTCGTGGGTCAGCTCACCAATCTGAAGGACGTGGATGCATGCGCCGCGCGTGGGCGCGGGCCTCCTCGGAACCGGGCGGCGGGACGTCCTGAGCCTCGTCGCCGCTGGCGGCCGGGCCTGTCCGCCTTCGCCCTGGAACGCGCATTGTTCCCCGGACCCGGGCGAGGGGGCGGCGTATTCCGGTCTGTCCATGCCCGGCGTTTTCGCGTCTGGGCGCCGCAGCCGAGGGGGGCGGGCGTGCATTAAGCTGGAACCAGTCCTGAAAAGAGGACAAAAGCATCCTCTTTTTGATACCCGCCCGGGGTTGCGCAGGAGCGCGCCGGTCTAACAATCCGGAAACAAAGATTATTCGCTTTTCGTCAAAGTGGTTCGATTTTTGTAAAGAAGAAGCCGCTGCTAAGCGGAGAAAACGAAACAACCATGACAAAAAACACGAAACGCATTCATTTCGCCGCGCCCAGGACTTCGAACCCGGGAGAGGCGTTATGCGGCGAGAACGCGACGGGTCACGACGTCCTGTACCAGCCGCTTGTGGACCTGGAAACGGGCGCCGTGGCGGGGTTTTCCGCCCAGGCCGCCTGCGGGCGCCTGCGGCCCGCCCGTCCCTTCCATGGCGGCGGACTGATCGGTCTGCCCGGGCGCGACACGTCGTGCGCCCAATTCTTGTGCGCGATCAATCAGGTCATGGATGGCATGTCCGAGTGGATGGCCGAGGAAGACGGGCCGGGATTCATTCTGGCCGAGCTTGACCCGTGGGGAAAGGACCATTGCGGCGAGGGGCCGCTGGAGCGCACCCCGCGGCTGTTGGCCAGATACGGCTCCAGCGCCTCGAAATTGACGATCCTGTTCAACGTCGACAGCCTGATGGAGCGCCCGGCCGACGCCATCGACCTGGGCATCGGCTTGAAGCGCCTGGGCGTCGGGGTGGGCGTGGACAATCTGGAGCCGGGCGCCTCGCCCTACAATTTCCTGGAAATGTTTCCGGCCGATCTCTTGCGGGTCCGGTTCAACGAGATCGCCGGGTTCGGCGGCGAAAAGGAAATCCGCGACTGGCTGCCGGAACTGAGCGCCTTCGCCGACAACCTGCTTATGGAGGTCGCGGTCGAGGGCGTCGAGAACGCCCGCCAATACCGACTGATCAAATCCGCAGGCTGCCGTTACGCCCAGGGCGGGTATTTCTCCCGGCCCCTGGCCATGGAAGGGGCCAGGGAATATCTGCGCTCGGCTGGAATTTCCCCATACCTATTGGGAGGGTAGGGGGTCGCGCTTGCGGGGAAGCCCACCGCCCTCGGGCTTCCCCGCAAGCGTTTTTCACGCGTCAGCCGATTCCTTCTCATCATGCCCGCGCGCCGGGGAGCGGACGTTCAGGCGGAGCCGCCGTGCGGCGGGTTCGCGTGGAAGGCTTTTTTTCATCGGCGCAGGAAGCGGATTGCGGTAAGCGGAAGGGCCTCCGATTCGGGAGGCCTTTTTTATTTGCAACGCGCGCCGGCGTTTTTCGCAAACAGATGATTTCCGCCCGTTCGCCCTCGTTGTACATTCGCCGCCCCGTTTATCACTATCTCAAAAAACGCAATCCTTACGCCATGTTTGAAACCAACAGCGAACGTAACGCAGTGCGAAAGGGGGCGGTCGTTTATTTCTTTTTTTTCCAAAAAAGCGCAAGAAGAAGAGCGTAAAACCCCGTTGACGCCGGGAGGGCTCTCAAGGGAATTAACGGGGCGGCGTCTTCCCGGATGCATTGAAAAAGCAAGGAACGGCGCACAAAACAGACCGTTTTAAAGTCTGAAATCAAAATTCTATTGATAAAGTAAAAGTCCTCCGTTACATGTTGCCTCTATCTTGAAATGCCAAAGCGTATCGTACGTCTTGTCACAAAGGAGAGGGCAATGGATGATTATCTGAAAGAAGCGCTTGAAATAGTGAAGGCCCAGGCCAGCGTCCGGACCATGACCGAGGAGGAGATCACCTCCATGATGAAGCGTCTGGCCGATGGGATCAAAAACATCGCCGAGGACGTGACCGTGCCCGAGGAAACCGCGGCCGCTCCGGCCGTGGAGCCCCAGAAGGCCATCCGGGAAAAAAGCATCATCTGCCTGGAGTCGGGGAAATCCTTCAAGATCCTGACCAAGAAGCATCTGGCCAAATACGGGCTGACTCCCGAGGAATACCGGGAAAAATGGGGCTACGCCAAGAACACCCCCCTGGTGTGCAAGGAATTGCAGCGCGAGCGCCGCAAGAAAATGAAATCCATGAAGCTGTGGGAAAAACGCATCAAGAAGTAACGGCGCGAAGCGGCGTGAACGGTTCGCGCGCCGCGCGGAAGACAAAGCCAAGTCCGAACGGCCCCAGGCCGCCGGATTTGGCTTTTTTCTTGGATAACGCCGCGTTTGCGGCCATACTGGCCAAGGCCCCGGCGCCGGGGCGCGCTTTTTCGGAACACGAGACGCGGCGGCGCCGCCGCATCGCGAGGACGGGGCATGGCGGATTCGTTGTTGCGCGTTTCGGGACTGTCCTGGACGCCCCCGGACGGAGCTGGGGTCCATGGCGGGCTGCGGGACGTGGGCTTTTCGGCGGATGGCGGCGAGTTCCTGCTGATCGCAGGCCCCTCCGGCGGGGGCAAGACCACGCTGTTGCGTCTTCTGGCGGGCCTTGAGGAGCGCTCCGGCGGCGAAATCTTTCTGGACGGAAAAGAGACGTCGGCCCTTTATCCGCCCGTCCTGCGCCGGACCATGGCGCTTTTGCCCCAAACGCCCACAGTGACGGACGACACGATCCTAAACAACCTGCTGCTGCCCTTTTCCTTCAAGGCCAACGCCGATCTGCGGCGGCCTGACGACGAGACCCTGCGCGCCCTGCTCGCGGAATTTCTTCTGGACGGGATGGATCTTCAGGCCAACGCCAGAATCCTCTCCACCGGCCAGCGCCAGCGCCTGTGCCTGATCCGCTCCCTCGTGTTGGAGCCGAGAATCCTGCTCATGGACGAGCCGGTGAGCGCCCTGGACCCCGAAAGCCGGAGCGCGGTGGAGGAGGCGGCCCAGCGGCTGTGCCTTTCCCGGGGCGCCTGCGTCATCTTCGTCAGCCACGCGGGCTTCGCGCCCACCCTGGTTTCCCCCAGGCGGCTTGTCCTGAAAGACGGAACCCTGCGGGAGGAGACGGCGTGAACGGATTGACGGAAATTTCCCTGTGGCAACTGGCTTTCGGCCTGGTCTTCGTCCTGGCGGCCGGGGCGGCCTCCCTGGCGCGGGGCCTGGGGCTCGGCCGGGATCTCTTCTTCGGAACCGTGCGCACGTTCATCCAGCTGTTCCTGCTGGGTTACGTCCTGGTCTTCATCTTCAGGTCCGGACAGCTGGCGTATGTGGCGGCCTTTTATTGCATGATGATCTTTTTCGCCGTGCGCATCATCCGGGGCAGGGTCAAGGAAAAGGACGTGCATTTCGCCTTGCCGGTCTTTTTCACCATGTTCCTGAGCTACATCGTGGTCTCGGCCACGGTGACCGGCGTGATCGTTGGAGCTACGCCCTGGTGGCGGCCGGAGGCGTTTTTGCCGCTCGCGGGCATGGTGGTGGGCAATTCCATGAACGCCCTTGCCATCACTCTGGAGCGGCTATTTTCCGATCTGCGCTCCCGCAGGGACGAGGTGGAGATGATGCTCTGTCTGGGGGCCACGGACCGGGAGGCCTCGAAAGAGATCGTCTCGAGCGCGGTGCGCGCGGGCATGATCCCCTCCATCAATTCCATGATGGGCGTGGGCGTGGTCTTCATCCCGGGCATGGCCTCGGGCCAGATACTGGCCGGAGCCGATCCGGTCATGGCCGTGCGCTACCAGATCGTGGTCATGCTCATGCTTGTGGGCTCCACGGCTCTGGGCTCCTTTCTGACGGCCCATTTCATCGCCAGGCGCTGTTTCGGCAAGGGCATGCGGCTGGCGTTCAAGGGGCGCTAGCGGGACGTTGATACATTCCCCCTGGCGTCCTTGCTGCGAAAAAGCCAACCCCTCGCGTACGCTCTGTGCGCTTCGGCCCTGACTTTTTCTTGCGCCTACCCAGGGAAAATTTTCAACAACCCGCTGAAAAGGAATTCTGCAACAGGCAGCCAGCGGGACGTCCTTGAAAGACGCGAGCGTACGGTTCCCTCACGTATCGGCGAGGCGGCGTTGGCATGCGCTGATCCCGAAAGCGCGACGCGAAGAGAGATGAGCGATTCGCGACCCTCGCCGGGCGCCTGGCGCTACCATCCTCCGCCCGGCCGCCAGCCGGCCACCAGCTCCTCCTTGAAGGTCAGGGGCAGTCCGTCTTTCAGGACATTGGCCATGACCACCCCCTCCACGTCCCCGGTCATGATGGCCTCGCCGTCGCGCAAGAGCCCAAGCGGCCCCTCCCAGGGCTTGAAGCCGAACCGGCCGTAAAAGGCCGGAATGAAGGTGGACAGCCCGGCGATGTCGAAGCGGGGCTTGGCGTAGGCCAGGGCCGCGCGCATGATTTTCGAGGCGCGGCCCGCGCCCTGCATGCCGGGCCGGGTGGCGGCGGCGTCGATGTAGGCGGCGCGCAGGCTGAGGCGGCCGTTTATGATGAAATGGCGCTTGGTGATGACGGCGTGGCTGGCCAGGGTTCCGTCGTCCAGGCGGCCGAGGATGTGGACGGCCTCGGGGCCGGTCAGGTCGAAGAGCGCGTCGAAGGAGGCGCCAAAGGCGGCGGCGCACAGGCAGAGGATCTCGCGGCGCTCGGCGGGCCCGAGCGTCGATCCCGGGGCCGCGAAAACGCGAAGCCCGTCCATAAAAAGCCCTCCGCCTGGTTGAAAAGGACGCGGCTCGCCCCGAATGGCGCAGGGCCGCAGCATGTCCCTTTCCTACGCCGTTTCGGCGGGGGAGACAATACGCACGTCCCGTTGGGGATAGGGGATGCTGACGCCCGCCTTGTCCAGGGCGATCTTGATGGCTTCGGTGAATTCCATCCTGGCCCGGAAATAGTCCTTGGTGGCGACCCAGGGGCGCACGTAGAGGTTGACGCTGCTGTCGCCGAGTTCGGCGGCCACGATGTACAGGGGCGGGTCGGACAGGAGCCTGGGGTCGGCCTGAAGGGTCTTGGCGATGACCTCCTTGGCCCTGGCGATGTCGTCGTCATAGCCGATGCCGATGACCAGATCGATGCGCCGGATGGGGTTGGCCGTATCGTTGACGAAGGATTCGAGCAGGAGCTTGCGGTTGGGAATGAAGATTTTCCGGTTGTCCCCGGTGTTCAGGATGGTGGTGGAGATGCTGATCTTTTCCACCGAGCCCGAAACGCCGGAGACGTTGATCCAGTCGCCGATGGTGAAGGGGCGCATGAAGACAAGCAGGATGCCCGAGGAGAAGTTGGAGAGGTTGTCCTTGACCGCCAGGCCGATGTGGGCCAAACGCTTGATCTTCATGACGCCTCCCAGGGACAAACCGGACTGGCAAGACCGCCACCGCCCTCCCGCGCCCCGGAGTCGGCGGGAAGGGCCGGGCAGGCCGCCTTGGGGGGAAAGTATAGTCTCAGAGTCATGATAGAGCCTG
>CALGYO010000095.1 GCA_937934715.1 uncultured Desulfovibrionaceae bacterium
CGCAGGCGCCGTCCAGGGTCATGGCCGTGCCGATGCCGATGCCCGCCACCATGTATCCCACCTGGGAGACGATGTGGTAGGAGAGGATGCGCCGGGCGTTGTTTTCAATGGTCGCGTAGAAGACGCCGTAGAGACACATGACCACGCCCATGACCGCCAGGATCTCGAAGCCCGAGAAGCCCCGGGCCAGGACGTAGACCGCCGTCTTGGTGGTAAAGGCGCTCATGAAGACCGCGCCGGTGACCGTGGCCTCGGGGTAGGCGTCGGGCAGCCAGGCGTGCAGCGGAATCACCGCCGCGTTCACCGCGAAACCGCCCAGGATCATCCAGTCGTAGTAGCGGGCCGCCGCCGGGTCCACCGGACCGAAAACGAGGTTGCCCACCGCGTGGTAGCGCAAAAGCAGGCCGCCCAGAAGCAGCAGGCCGCCGAAGACGTGCATGAGGAAGTACCGGAAGCCCGCGGCGGTGGAGACCGGGTTCATGTTGCGCCAGATGAGCAGCGTGGAGCCCACGGTCATCATTTCCCAGAAGATGAACAGCGTGATGTAGTCCCCGGCGAACACGCAGCCGAAGCCGCCCGCCACATAGAAGCAGGCCGCGATGTGCTGGACCTTGTCCTTCACGTGCAAGGCGTAGATCATGCCGATGAGGGACTGGATGGCGAAGACGTGGGCGAAGATGATGGAGAGCTTGTCCACCTTGCCGAAGATGAGGTCCTGGCCGAGATAATGGACGGGAGCTGTGACGAGCGTCCCTTCCGGTCCGAAGCTCAGGGTTACCGCCGAGTAGATGGCCACGATGGGCGGCATGAGCAGAAGCCAGCGCCAGACGGCGTGCTGTTCCTTCCGGAAAAACAGCATGAGGACGCCAAGGGCGATGAAGCCGATGCTCGGGTGGATGAAGTTCATGGCCTGGGAGACCGGCTCAATCGCGTTCATAGGTTTCCTCTTTGCGGGAGATGATGGGGAAGACCATTTTCTTGAGGACGAAGGTCATGACCACCGCGCCCAGGAAGCCGAAGGCCGCCCAGAAGCCCGGAATGGCTTCCGGCGCCACATGGGGATGGTGCGGTATGATGAAGATGTTGAGGACCACCAGCAGGATCAAAAAGGCGTACATGGCCTTTTTCCAGCCCGCGGCGTTTTTCCTTGCGTTGATGAGCCAATTGGCGAGTCCCTGGCTTTCTTTCATGACCCCTCCCTAGAACTTCCCGAACACGTTGGCGAATTGCAGAAACGTCTCCGGGAAAAGCCCCAGATAGACGGAAATGAGCGCGGTCAGACACAAGGGGATGACCATGGCCGGATGCGGCTCCTTGTAGTCCGCGAGCACGATCCCCTCGGCCGGGGCCTTGAAAAAGGCCCTGTAGATGACCGGGGCGAAATAGGAGGCGTTCAAGAGCGTACTCAAAAGGAGCGCGCCCAGAAGCACGTACTGGTGGATGGAAAGGGCGCCGTTGGCCAGGTACCATTTGGTGACGAAGCCGCACACCGGGGGGACACCGATCATGGACAGCGAAGCCACGGCGAAGGCGGCGAAGGTGAAGGGCATCCTGCGGCCCAGGCCGTTCATGCGCTTGATGCTGCGCAGGCCGGAGCCCACGAAGATGGCGCCGGCCGCGAAGAACAAGGTGATCTTGGAAAAGGCGTGGTGGGCGATGTGGATGAGCCCGCCCTGCACGGCCATGGGCGAGAGCATGGCGATGCCTATGATGACGTAGGAAAGCTGGCTCACGGTGGAGTAGGCCAGCCGGGCTTTGAGATCGTCCTTGGTCAGGGCGATCATGGAGGCCACCACCAGGGTGAAGGCGGCGAGATAGGCGGTCACGAGCCCGAGCCCCAGGCTGCTCATGATGTCCACGCCGAAGCCCGAGAGGATGACACGGGCCAGGGAGAAGACGCCCGCCTTGACCACCGCCACCGCATGCAGCAACGCGGAGACCGGGGTGGGCGCCACCATGGCCGAGGGCAGCCAGTTGTGCAACGGCATGATGGCGGCTTTGGCCAGACCGAAGAGGAAGAGATAATAGGTGACGGTGACCAGGACCGGGTTGGCGCCCGGCGGGAACATGCCCTGCTGGATATTGGTCAGGTTGAAGTCCAGGGTGCCGCACTGCACGTAGGTCAGCACCATGGCGGGCAGGAGGAACATCTTGGACGTGCCCATCAGGTAGACCATGTACTTGCGCGCCCCGTGGTAGCCTTCCTCGTCCTGATGATGGGCGACCAGGGGGTAGGTGAAGACCGTGATGACCTCGTAGAAGAGGTAGAGGGTGAAGACGTTGGCCGAAAAGGCCACGCCCACGGCGCCGAAGATGGCCACGGCGAAGCAGAAATAATAGCGGGTCTGCGCGTGTTCGTGCAGGCCGCGCATGTAGCCCACGTTGTAGCTGGTGGCGAAAAACCACAGGAACGAGGCCACGATGGCGAAGATGCAGGACAGGCCGTCCACGCAGAATTTCACCTCGATGCCCGGCAGGATGGTGAACATCGTGTAGGTCCAGATCTTGCCCTGGAGCACGGCCGGGACCATGGACAGAACCGACAGGAAGGTGGTGAGCGCCGCGACGAAGGACATGCCTTCGCGCTTGTCCACGTCGCCGCGCTTGAACCAGATGAAAAACGGCGCAAGGAATGTGATCCCGAGCGGAACGAGGACCCGGGCGCTTTCGATGAATTCAGGCGATGCGGACATGTCCTAACCCCTCAGTTGCGAAACGGCGTCGGTTTGCGTGGATTTCACGCGGCGGGAGACGATGACCAGGATGGCCAGGACCAGGGTGGCCTCGGCCGCGGCCAGTCCCATGACGAAGAGCACGCCGAGCTGGCCCATGACCGCGTCCATGTCCGTGAACTGGGCCGCGGCGGCCATGGACAGGCCGGCGCCGTTCAAGGTCAGCTCCACGCTTATGAGCATGCCCACCAGGGTGCGGCGGGAAACCAGGCCGAAAAGCCCGATTCCCAGAAGCAGGACCGCGACGAATTGGTACCAGGTGACAGGGCTCATTTGCTTCCCCTTTTCTCGAAGGCGATGAGGACCGCGCCGGCCATGGCGGCCAGAAGCACGATGGAAATGAGTTCAAAGGGCAGGGTGTACTCCCCGAGCAGCGCCTGGCCGAGCTTGGCCGGGTCGACTTCGGCCGGAACCAGAACCCCGGCCGGAGGGGCCAGGAAGGCGGTCAGGCCCAGCACGCCCATGGGCAGGGCGAAGGCCAGAAAGGCCCGCACGTTGGGCCACAGCCCCGGCTCCATGCCCTCGTCGCCCGTTGCGGAGGCCCGGGACAGCATGATGGCGAAAAAGATGAGCACGCTGACCGCGCCCACGTAGATGAGCAGCTGCATGAAGGCCAGAAGAGGGGCGTTCATGAGCAGATACATGCCCGCCACGCCGAAAAGGGTGGCGATGAGCCCGAGCATGGCCCTGACCAGGTTGGGCGAGGTCACGGCCAATCCGCCGCCGGCCACGATGACGACCGCGTAGAACCAGAAGATGATCTTTCCTGCAAGCTCCATGCTTATGCCTCTCCCTCGCCGGTTTCGCCGCCGCTTGCGGCCTGGGCCTTTTGCGCGCCCGGCTTGGCGGCGGCCTGTTCTTTCAGTCTTTGCAACAGGTCGTAACGGAACGCGTTGGGATCCGTTCCGGCCAGGTAGATGTCGTTGGAAAAGCGGATGGACTCCACCGGACAGTTTTCCACGCAGCAGCCGCACAGGCTGCACAGGGTGTAGTCCAGGTTGAAGCTGGCGGGGTCCTTGGGCGCGGAGGGTTTTTTGACCTTTTCGCCCCGGGCTTCCGCTTCCTCCATGGCCTTTTTCTCGGCCTCGGTGGGTTTGGGCGGCTTGCGCTTGGTCAGGGTGATGCAATTGCTGGGACACACGGCCTGGCACATGCCGCAGGAGATGCATTTGGGCGTGCCGGGTTTCTTGGGCAGGCCCACAAGTTCGATATGACCCCGGTAGGTCAGGAGGTTTTCGTCGTCCAGGGTCTTGCGCGGGTAGTGCAGGGTGACCTGGGGCTTGGTGAAATACTTGCCCGTGACCTTGAGCCCTACGATCAGGCTCCACAACCGGGTGATTTTTTCCGTGATGCTGGTTGGCGCGCTCATAATCCGGCCTTGCCTAGAGTTTCATGATGAAAGCCGTGACCAGGAGATTGATCATGGCCAGGGGCATGAGCCACTTCCAGTTGAGGACCAGGAGCTGGTCGAAACGGATGCGGGGGTAGGTCCAGCGGAACCAGATCATGGAGAGCAGGAGGGCGTAGAGCTTGGCCAGGAACCACCACCAGCCGTCCGTGCCGAAGGGGCCCCGCCAGCCGCCCAGGAACAGCGCGGCGGCCACGCCGCACACCACGATCATTTCCGCGTATTCCGCCAGGAAGAACAGGCCGAATCCCATGCCCGAGTACTCGGTGTGGAAGCCCGCCGTGAGCTCGCTTTCCGCCTCGGGCAGGTCGAAGGGCGCCCGGTTGGTTTCCGCGATGGCGGCCACGAAATAGATGATGAAGGCCACGGGCTGCAGAACCAGGTTCCACTGCCAGGGCCAGCCGCCCTGTTCTCGCACGATGGCCGAGAGATCCATGCCCCCGCTCATGAAGGCGATGGCCAGGACGGACAGCAGCAGCGGAATCTCGTAGGCCACGGCCTGGGACACGGCGCGCGCCGCCCCGAGCAGGGACCATTTGTTGTTGGAGCCCCAGCCCGCCAGACACAGGGACAGGACGTTGAGTCCGGCGAAGGCCAGGATGAGGAGCAGGCCGAGATTGACCTCCATGCCCGTGGCCGTGGGGCCGAAGGGCATGGGCAGAAGCAGGACGAAGATGGGCAGAAAGGCCAGAAGCGGGGCGAGCCAGAACAGCACCGGATCGGCCCCGGCCGGGGTGAAGAGCTGCTTGCCCACGAGCTTGGCCGCGTCGGCCACGGTCTGCAAGAGGCCCTGGGGGCCGACCTCGTAGGGGCCGGGGCGGCGCTGGATGAATCCCGCCGCCTTGCGCTCGACCCAGACCAGGATGACGGCGTTGACGCCCACGAAGGCCGCCAGGGCCAGGATGGCGATGACGATGCGCACCAGTTCAAAAGGAACGTCCATGAAGTCTCCTTTCCCTCAAAAGCCCGGCAAAGCGGTTTCCCGTTTATTAGCCCTCGTTTGCGGCGGTGTTCGCCGTGCGCCGTTTCGGCCGTGTTTGCGGCTTCCCGAAGCGTTCCCCCTGCTCCGGAACGGCCGCGCCGTTCTCCTTTCGCGAGCCTTGACGCGGCAGGCTAGCGGTCGATCTCCGGGATGACCAGGTCCAGGCTGCCGAGGATCGACACCGCGTCGGCCAGAAGCGTTCCCTTGGAGGCCTCGGAAAAGAGGCTCAGATTGCTGAATCCGGGCGCGCGCAGCTTCAGCCTGTAGGGCGAATTGGAGCCGTCGCTGACCAGATAGATCCCGATCTTGCCGCGAGCCCCTTCCACCGCGAAATAGGACTCGCCCTTGGGCGGCTTCCATCTGGGCTTGGGCGCGCCCTTGGAGAGGAAATCTCCTTCGGGCAGGGCGGCGACCGCCTGTTCCACGATGCGCAGGCTCTGTTCGATCTCGGCCAGGCGCACGCTGTAGCGGGCCATGGCGTCGCATTCCGTATCCGTGGGGATCTCGTACTCGAAGCGGTCGTAGATGGAATAGGGCTCGGCCCGGCGCACGTCGTAGGCCAGTCCCGAGCCCCGGACCACCGGGCCGGTGGCGCCGTAGCGGCGGCACATCTCGAGCGGCAGTACGCCGATTTCCTCGACCCGGCCCCGCAGGATCACGTTGTCCGTGACCAGGTCCTTGTACATGGGCAGGCGGCCGCGCAGGTGGGGAATGAACTCCCGGATCTTGGCCAGGGCGATGTCGTCGAAATCCGCGGCCACGCCGCCCAGGCGGAAGTAGCTGTAGGTAAGGCGCGACCCGGAGGGGCGCTGGAGGATGTCCAGGATGCGTTCGCGGTCGTCGAAGGCGTACATGATGGGCGTGAACGCGCCGAGGTCCAGAAGATAGGCGCCCCACCACAGAAGATGCGAGGAAATGCGGTTGAGCTCGCTGGCGATGACCCGCAGGTATTCGGCGCGTTCCGGGACCTCGATCCCGGCCAGGCGTTCCACCGCGCCCGCGTAGGCCCAGTTCCAGGCCATGGCGTGCAGATAGTCCACCCGGCCCATGTTGGGCATGTACTGGTAGTAGGTTTTGAGCTCCGCGATCTTTTCGTGCATGCGGTGCAGGTAGCCGAGCACCGGCTCGGCCCGCAGGATGTATTCGCCGTCGACCTCAACGAGAACGCGCAGCACGCCGTGGGTGGAGGGGTGCTGGGGGCCCATGTTGATGATGAGCGTGTTCTCGGCCTGGCCTTTTTCGAAATAGTTCGAGTAGAAATCCCCGGCCACGTGTTCGGGGAAGGGATTGACGTCGCAGATTTCGCGCTGAACGCTCATGCCTTTTGTTCCTTTTCGGGGGCCGCCTCGGCTTCTGGCGCGGCGAAAAGGGTGAATCCCGGGTCTTCGTACAGAACCGTGCCCGGCTCGATAAGATCGGCCGCCTTTTTCAGCGCCTTGTCCGCCTTGCGCAGGGGGTGGAAATCCGCGTCCGCGGGCAGAAGCAGCGGCGTGGGATTCATGAGCCCCTCGAAAACGAGGCCGGTGAAATCCTGGGTCTCGCGCTCATGCCACACGGCGCCGGAAAAGATGTCCGAGATGGTCGGAATTTTCGGGTCGGCCTTGTCCACGAGGACCTTGAGACAGACCCTGCCCGGGGTCTCGAAATGGTCGAAATGGTAGACCGCGATGTAGCCCTCGGCCACGTCCAGGGCGCAGACGTCCTCGAGGTGGTACCGCTTGTCCAGGAGGCGCTTTGCGGCCTTGCGCAGGGCCCGGGCGGGCAGGTAGGCGGCAAGCGTGAGCCCTGTCTTTTTGGGATCGCAGGATTCCAGGCGCAGGACCGGGACGCCGTCGAGAAGATGCTCGCTCATGCCGTTTCCCCCACGAGCCTGGGTTCGGGCCACCAGCGGCGGCCGGTGATCTTTTCCTGGAGCTGAAAGAGTCCTTCCAGGAGTCCCTCGGGCCGGGGCGGACAGCCGGGGACGTAGATGTCCACCGGGATGAGCGTGTCCACGCCCTCCACCACGTTGTACTGGCCCTCGATGGCGAAGGGGCCGCCGGAGATGGCGCAGTTGCCGAGCGCCATGACCCATTTGGGCGCGGGCATCTGTTCGTAGAGCCGCACCACGGCGGGGGCCATCTTCTTGGTGACGGTCCCGGCCACGATCATGAGGTCGGACTGGCGGGCGGAAGGACGGAAGACCTCGGCGCCGAAACGGGCGATGTCGAACCGCGCCATGCCCACGGCCATCATTTCAATGGCGCAGCAGGCCAGGCCGAAGGTCATGGGCCAGACGGACATGGCCCGGCAGATGTCGAGGGCCTTTTGGGCCAGCTGCATGTTGACCAGCGCCGGCTCGACCGCGCTTTGGGACGGCCTTAGGATATCTTGCGGGGCCACGTGAAGACTCCTTTCGCCCAGAAATAGACGATAGCCAGGGCGAGAACGAACAGGAACACGAAGATTTTGAGGAAGGCGGAGAATCCGTCCGCGTCCGGATAGAATGCGGCGACGGGGAAGAGGTACAGTACGTCGACGTCGAAGGCCAAGAAGAGCAGCGCGTAGACATAGTAGTTCACGCCGAACTGGGTCCAGGCGCCGCCGTGGGGACGCATGCCGCATTCATAGGGCATGCCCACGTCGCCGCCGCGCTCCTTTGGCGCCAGGAGCAGGCTGCCCGCGAGCGGGCCTCCGGCGAATGCGACGCCTACAAAGAGGAAGACGAGGATAGCCAAATGCAACCAAGTGAAAACCATCGAGCCACACCCCCTTGTCTCTTACGGTTTCAGCTTAAGTCGCTATGAATTGTTTGAAAGCGGCGCGGACGTGATTCGCAACGCCGCGCCGCCTCATACAATTTTTAGCAATTATCCAATCATATGCAATTTCTTCTGAACTGTGTCAACACCTTTTTCTACGTCTCTTTTTTCACAAACTCTTGTGCCAAATGCGCAGCAATACAACAGAAGCCGCGCCAGCGAAGCCGCCTATTTGTTCACATGGCACTGGCCGCAGGCCACGGGGCCGGCCTTGCGTTCAAGATGGCATCCCACGCACTGCTTGTGAAAAGCGCGCATAAGGGAAGTCTGTCCCGGGGCGCCGGCCACGGGATGGCATTCCACGCAGGCCGTTCCCGCGGTCATGTCCTCCTTGTCCATCTTGCCGTCCTTTCCGCCATGGTGGCAGACGGCGCAATCCTCGATCTGGGCCTTTTCGTTATGCGCGTCGTGGGGGAAGACCGCGGCCGGGCGCCGGGGGGCGCCGAAGACCTCGTTGGGAACGTTTTTCATGTCTTCCTGGGAAAACGCCGCGGGGCCGAAAAAACACAGGCTGACAGCCGCCACGGCAAGGAGCATGAGGCTTTTCTTGAGCATGTTCATCTCCTCCTATTCCGCTTCCGGCTTTTCCATGCATTGATAGATGATGTCGCCGAGGAATTTCAGTTCCATGCCGACATCGAACTTGTGGATGATGTCATCCAGGCCGCCGTGGCAGTTGTGGCAGGGCGCCACGCAGGTCTTGACGCCGGTGGCCTTCAATTGCTCGGCCTTGATCTTGTTGCCCACGATGCGCACGTTCTTGAAGGGAGGTCCGCAGTTGATGACCCCGCCGCCCGCGCAGCAGCAGTAGTTGTGCTCGCGGTTGGGGTGCATCTCCACGATGCCGTCGCAGATCATGTTGACCACTTCGCGCAGCTTGTCCATGAGGCCGCGGCCGCGAATGGTGTTGCAGGGATCGTGGACGGTGACCGGCCCCGGATACTTCTGGGCGATTTTGATCTTGCCGGAGGTCAGAAGTTCCCAGAAGAACTCGATGGAGTGGACCACGGGCACGGGGTGCCATTTCCAGCCCAGCCATCGGTTGCCCATGTCGTAGACCGCGCGGAAGGCGTGGCCGCATTCGCCCATGACGATGCGCTTGACGCGAAGCCGCTGGGCGGCCTCGAAGTGCTGGCGCTCGATCCTGGCCATGATCTCGCTGTCGCCGGTGAACATGGCCATGTTGCTGTTGTCCCAGCCCGGGAAGGAGGGCATGGTCCAGTTGAGTCCGGCCGCGTTGAAGATGTAGGCGGCCTGGTAGATGAGCTGGGTGCGGAACTTGGGTTCCGGCGCGATGACCGAGTACATGAAGTCCGCGCCTTCCTTGTCGAGCGGGATGCGCAGGTTGGGCATCTCGTCCCGGGCCTCGTCCTCCTGCCAGAACAGGGTGTCGATCCACTCGTCGTCCTTGACCCACATCTGGTTCATGGTGGCGGAGTGGCTGTGGGCCGTGTCCTGGATGTACTGGGGGGTCACGCCGAGCTTGTGACAGATGCGGCGCACCACGCTCATGATGTAGGCGGTGTCGATGCCCAGCGGGCAGTAGTGCATGCACCGGCGGCACAGGTTGCACTCGGTGTAGGCCACCTGGGCGCACTGGTGGATGAACTCGGGCGTCACGTCGCCCTTTTTGTTGATGATTTCCCACATGGTCTGTTTGACCTTGCCCACGGGCGCGTAGCTCGGGTCCTTGTGGGACATGTAGTAGTGGCAGGCCTTGGCGCACATGCCGCAGCGCACGCAGGTCTCGATGTAGGTCTTGAGCCGGGCCCCGCATTCGCCGGCCAGGACCGCCTCAATGGTTTTTTTGATCTTCTCCGGGGTGAGCCGGGCGATGCCCGCCTCCAGTCCGGCGTCTTCAATGCGTCTATCCGCTATCGTACTCATGGATCTCCTCCGGGGTTACCAGTCCCTGGCCTTGCGCACGTTGCCGAACTCGGAGCCGATGTAGGCTCTGGTGAACAGTCCGAAAATCATGTGGCTCAGTCTGGTGAAGGGTATGGCGATGAGCATGGCTTCGCCGCACAGGATGTGCAGGGTGGTCATGACCAGGCTCGAACCGATCTGGTGGTAGGACAAAAAGCCCGTGCAGAAGGTCAGAAGGACCAGGATCAGAACCGTCCAGTCCTGGCACGAGGTCACGAACTTGACCGTGGGGTCGCTGACGCGCCGCCAGATGAAGTACAGACAGGCCAGGATCACGGCCACGGACATGAGATCGGCCGCGCCGTCGGGCAGGGCCGGGTAGCTTATGCCCTTGAACTGGTCCCACAACACGATGTGGGACATGAGGAAGATGGGGACCAGGATCAGGCAGATGTGGAAGATGAAGGTGACGATGGTGAGCGCGGGATTTTCCTTCCAGCCCAGGGACCCGAAGGGGGTGATCCAGTGCATGATGGAGCGCAGGGAAAAGCGCCAGCTCATGTACGTGAGATAGGGCCCGTCCTTTTTCTTGGCCATGGCGTACATGGCCGCCAGACGGTAGAGCGAGCCGATGACGAAGACGCCGATGGCGAGCCAGGTCAGGGGGCCTACGGCCAGATCATAGAGTTGGTTCATGGTTTGCCTCCCTAGCCTTTGAACGCGCCCGCTTCGGCCACGATGCGCTGATATTTTCCGCCCGCCACGCCGCGGATGAGAACCTTGCCGCCGTCAGGGGAAAAGATGGGGTCGAAAGCCTGGTCGAAGCTTTCGGGGTAGGCCTTGCCGTTGAGCAGGATCGCCTGCTTGCCGGCTTTTTCCACCCTGCAGGCCACATTGCCGCCAGGGCCGACGACCGGGCCGAAGGCCATGTCGTAGGTCCCGTTCCAGACCTTCCCGTTCACCATGATCCGGAAATTCACGTTGTCCTCGCTGGACTGGGCCGCGATGGTCGCGCCGTCCGGGCTCATGACCAGGTCCGTGACCACCGGGAACATGGCTTCCCAGGGACGTCCGTTCACGGCCACGGTGAATTTTCCGTATTCCGGCGCCACGATGGCCGCCAGAATCTTGCCGTCATCCGAGAAGGCCGGACGCCAGCACTGGAAGAACGCGGGCTTCCAGAGGATCTTGCCGTCCTGGGCCATGCCCCAGGCGCCCTGGTGGCGCACCGGAGCGACCACTTCGCCCGTGGCCGGGTTGAAGGCGGGCTCCCAGACGCAGGCGAAGCTCGCGGGCCAGGCCTTGCCGTCCACGGCCACCGAGTAGTCGTAGAGCGAGGTGCGGATGGCGGTGGCCACCTTGGAGGCCGTGGCGTCGAAGGCCGGGGTCCAGCAGTTCATGAAGATGGAATCCCAGGCGACGCCGCCCACCGCCACGCTGAAGATGCCGGACTGGAAGCCCGCGATGTCGGCCTGGGCCAGGGATTTGACCTGCACCGCCGCCGCCGTGGCCGAACCGTCCTTGCTCAAGACGAAGTTGTTGGCGTTTTCGAACAGCTCGTCCCAGGGCGTCCCGTCCACGTTCCAGCCGTACCGGCCTTCGCTTTGGATGCTGGCCGCCACGATCTCGCCGTTCTCGCTGAAACTGGTGTTCCAGACGAAATCATACGTCTCTTCCCAGGCCTCGGCCTCTATGGCCACGGTCCAGGCCATGTCCGTCATGACGATGGCCGTCAGACGGCCGTCCGGGGAGTACTTGGGATTCCACGCCTTCTCGAAGACGTTCTCCCAGGGCTCCCCGTTCACGCACATGGTGAATTCCTCGTCGCCCAATTTGACGATCGCCGCGAGGGACTCGCCATCCGGCGAAGCCACGCTCTCCTGCATCCACTCGTATTCGCTGGAGCAGGCCGTCGCGTCTTCCAGGATGGTCTTTTTCCCGGGAGTCCAATCCCAGGTGGAAGCGGCTTGCATGCTTGGCCTCCTATCACTTGTAGCGGGTTGGCGCGCATACGCCCGCCCGGCCTCGGGCGCGGGCGGCGATGACGCGGAGAAAAAACGTGGCCGAAGCGTCGTGCGCGCACGCGCGAAACGCGACCGGCCGCGTCGCATATGACTCTGAAACGATACGAAGGCCGCGCGGCGCAGGATCCTCCCCGCCAGCGCTTTTTGGGGCGGACGATGTCCGGACGCCTGGACGCGCGCAAATACCGGCGCTTTCGCGGCGCCGCTTCAAACAGGACGGGCTGTGTGGAGACTGTGCGAGGGGCGCGGCTTGAATGGATTTATCCGGCCGATAGGCTATCATCGAATGCATAGATTCTTCCGATGCATGCCCGGGGCCTCCCAAGCCGGCTTGAGGAAAGCGGAAACGCATTTTGCCGCTTGCCAGGTTATGCGAGGAATTGAGAGCGGTTCCAATTGAACTACTCTATTTTAACCATAGTACGTTTGCGCCAGAAACCGGGAATTGTCAACGAGGGGAAAAATCCATCCTTCTTTTCTAGGATTATCCTTCCCTACAGCCCTTGCGCCCTGTTTTCACGGCGCGATGCGGCGTCGCGAAACCGGCTCGGCGCGCTTTTCCCGTCTCGCGAACGGCGGCGGGGAAAAGGCCCGCCCGGCCGGAAACGGCGCCAACATAGGGAAAGAATGTTGATTGATCAATCAACATTTTTACGCATCATATTAGTATGTTGGCTTGACAATACAAGGGGTCGCCGCAACCGCTTCCTCGGGAAGGCCGAAACCCTTCGCCCGGCTGGCCGGTCGCGAAAGGGACCGGCCGCGATTGACCTTTGCCCGGTATTGAGGCGAAATCGACAAACGGGCGCGGAAAAATGCGCCTGTGCGGAGGCATGGTGAGACGATACGCGGCGACCCTTTGCTTCGCGGTCCTTTGGGCCGGATTTTTCGCGGTTTCCGTCCGGGCGGCCGGTCAAACGGCCGTTCCCTGGCGGCTCGACCCCAAAACGCAGACCCTGCCCCAGGCCGCAAGCCTGGAGCCCTTCGATCCGGCTCCGGGCGCCCAGGCCGCGATCATGGGCCTTGCCGCCTATGCCCGGGGCGAGCTGGCCGGGGCCATCGACCTCCTGGAAGGACCGGCGGGGGGCTCGGACGGTCTCTCGAACACGGCCGCCTTTTATCTGGCCTCGGCCCGGTTCCGTTCGGGGGATTTCGCGGGCGCGGCCTCGGCCCTGACCGGGGCGCCCGGTTCGGGAGGGACAAAAGGAACTGCCGGACCGGCAGGCGACCCGTCGTTTTTCCTGCGCGCGGACGCCCTCATGCTCCTGGGGCTCAGCCTGGAGGCCCAGGGCGGGGTGAAACAGGCGCTCGCCCGGTACGAGGACTGGCTGGCTCTCGATCCGGGAGGATTGCGGGCCACGGTTCTTTTGCGCGCCGGTTTCTGCGCCTCGGCGGCCGGAGACGACGCTTTGGCGGAAAAACGCCTTCGCGAACTCGTCCAGGACCATCCCTGGACCGGTCCGGCCGCTTCCGGAGCGGCTCTGGCCGGGCGGCTTTACAAGGACAAACGCATCGCCTTCAACCCGGATTCCCTGGAAAACCTCGTGAAAAGAGCCAGGACCCTGACCGACCGGCGCAAGATCGCCAAAGCCAGGGAGCTCATCGGCCGCCTGCGCAAGACTCCGGGCGCGGACAAGGCCCTGCTTGACTATCTCGAAGGCAAGCTCCTGTACGACGAGCGCAAGACTTCGGCTTCCATCGCCCAGCTCGCCCGCGTGGCCGGGGAGCATCCCGGCTCGTACGTCAGGCCCTGGGCCATGTACCACGAGGCCAAGGGCCTGTGGCGCTCCAACGATCCGGCGGACGCCGCGCGCATGCGCGCCCTGCTGGAGGCGATCCTTCGGGAATATCCGGACAACGCCCAGGTCCGGGAGGTCAGCGCCCGGCATCTCATGCTCCTGCTTTCCGAGCGCGGGGAGTTTCAGAAGGCGCTCGAGGCGGCGGACCTTTTGGCGGGAACCGCCAAGGATCCGGAGATGCGGGAGAACGCCGAGCGTCTGGGCGCGGTTCTGCGTTTCGTCCTGCGGGACGATCCGGGCGCGGTCCGGGAGCTTTCCGCCTATTTGCGCGACAACCCGGATTCGGACTGGGCGGACGGCGCCCGGTATTTCCTGGGCCGGTCCCTGGAACGCCAGGGGGACGCGGCCGGGGCGGCGGCCCAGTACAAGGTTCCGGCCGCCAACCGGCCTCATGGGTATTACGGCCGCAAATGCGTCCTGGCCCTGGCCGGGATCCAGAAACGCGATCCCGCCGCCGGCGCCGCGGCCAAGCCCGCCGGACCGGTCTACGGCCAGCCGTCCTGCCCGCCGCCGGCGCCGCCCGCGTTCTCGCCGCAAGCCGCGCCCCTGGCCGTCGCGGCCGGAGCGCTCGATCAGGGCGGAGCCAAGGCCCTGGCCTGCCAGGCCATGGAATTCGCGGCCGCGCGCTTTCCCAAGGACCAGGGACTGGCGCTAAAAAGCATGGCCCTGTCCGACGCCATGGGCCGCCATATGCAGGCCCAGCGTACGGCCTGGAGGACCTTCGCCGCCTGCCTTTTCCGGGGAAGCGCCGCCGGGCTCGGGCCTGTGCGGGACTACGTCTATCCGCGCAAATACGCCCAAGACGTCGTCAAATATCTGGCCGGTTCCGGGGCCGATCCCAACGTGGTCTTCGGGCTCATCCGCCAGGAGAGCTTTTTCACGGCGGACGCGGTCTCCGGGGCCGGAGCCATCGGGCTCATGCAGGTCATGCCCGCCACGGCCAAGAAACTCGCGGCCGGGATCGGGGTTCCCTATTCCAGGGAAAAGCTCTTTGATCCCGAGTACAACATCCGGCTGGGGACGCGGTATTTCCTGGACAAGCTCGCCGAGTACGGCAGGGTCTCCTACGCGCTTTGCAGCTACAACGCGGGCCCGGCCAAGATAAACGTGTGGAGGGAGCATCTGGGGGGGCTCGACGAGGAGCTTTTCATCGAGCTGATTCCGTATACGGAGACCAGGGACTACGTGAAGCGGATTCTGGCCAACCGGGACATGTACGAGGCGTTGTACCAATAGCCGGGCGTCCGCGCGCCGGTTGGCAGGCGGGGCGCATCGGCCCTCGAGCCCTGGCGGCGGCCCCGGGGGAGGCTTCCTTTCCGGTCTGCGCCGGGGGCGGGCTATTGGGCGGGTTCGGAATCCTGGCCCAGGAGGGCCCGGGCGGTCAGGTCGTCATCCTGGTAGACCACGGCCACCACGTAGGCGCCGTCCTCCTCTTCGTCCATGGAGAGCGCCACGCTTTTGGCGCCGTCCTCGATGACCATGGCCCCCTCCTCGATGCGCGAGGGGCCGTAGGCGGTTTCCAGCTCCTTTTCCCTGGCGAAGAGAAAGGTTTCGGCGTCCGCGCGCATGGCGAAGGTCTTGGCGGCCACGATCTGGGCGATGCGGCCCTCGCCGGGCGCGATGGACAAAAGGTATACGTCGAAGTCCTTGGATCCTTCCGACGGCAGGAATTCCACCTCGTAGAACCCGTCCTCGTTGACCGAAAGGGCGGTCAGATCCCCGGCGTAGGCCGCGCCGAGGGCATAGCCGAAGGCGCCCCGGATGGGAGCGGCGGCCATGGCGGCGGCGGCAAAGGAAAGGACCGACAGGACGGCCAGGGGCAAGGCCAGATTGCGGATGTTTTTCATGACGCGCTCAGCGTGGAGAACGGGTTTTCCGCCAAGGGGCGGGAACGCGTGAGCAATAAGCCATTTCATTTCGCGCTTCCAGCGTTTTCGAGGGGGGAGCGGGATTTTGCAACAAAGGCGGCGGGTTGGCTTTCGGCGCGTCCCAAAACGCGGCGCGTTTATCACGGAGAAACGGAAACGCCGGAGCGCGTATCCGGGGGACCTGGGGCGGGCGGCCCGGGACGGCGTCAAAACCGGGGACGACGGCGTCCGTGACAAGATGATGTGATTGCTTGAAGACGGGGGTTCAGGCGGCATGGCGCCTGAAATCCTCGCGAGCCTGCGTTGGAGATGCGGCCCCGGCGTGGCGTCCGTTACGGATAATCAGAGGAATTCATCCCCCCGGAAAAGGCATGCGCTTTCATCGGGGACGCGGCGTTAGGAGGGCCGGGCGGCGAGTTCCTCCAGGGAGAAGAGCTTCTCCGGGTCGAAGATCATGATGAAATCGTCACCCCGGCGGGCGATGCCCGAGAGAAAGGCGGCGTCGATGGCCGTGCCCATGTCCGGGGTCTCCAGCATGTCGTCCTGGGGAAATTCCTGCACCTCTTCCACCGCGTCCGCCAGGATGCCCACGTGCAGGATCTCGCCGTCGTAATCGCGCTCCACCACGATGATGCAGGCGTTCACCCCGGCCTCGGTGCGGCCCATGCCGAATTTCACCCGCAGATCAACGATGGTGGCGGCGTTGCCCCGCAGGTTGACCACTCCGCGCAGAAAGGACGGGGTGCGCGGGATGCGGGTGATGGGCATGAGTTCGAGCACCTCCGAGACCACGGAGGTCTCGAGCGCGAAATGTTCGTCCCCCAGGGCGAAGGTCAGATACTGCCGGGTTCCGGTCCGTTCGTTTTCTTGCATGGCGCGCCGTGAGTCGTGGTTGCGGTTGGTTCCGGCAAAGCGCGGAGAGTATATATGTATAGGGAGGATGGGCGCGCGTCAACGGCGGCGTTGCAGGCGCTCTCGCGCTTTTCGGGGCGTCCGTTCCGGCTGGCCGGGCGGGTGTTGACCTTGAAATGAGCGCGGAGTATGCAGGCGGTCCAAGAGAAGGCGCAGCCGCGAATTCCGGCGCGCGCGGAACCCAAAAGCGCCCCGTTCGCCGGGCGCGGGAGTGAAAAACACATGTCCAAACGCAGCAGCGTGTCCCTGGGCGCCATCCTGAAGCAATCCGTGAAAGTCGCCTCCAAACCTTGGATGGCCGGGAAGCTGGCGGCGCTCGAAAAAGAAAAGATATTCTTCGATTTCCTGAACCCCAAGGCCGAAAGCGGCAACGCCCGCAGCATCCGCCAGCTCTCCATCCGCATCACCGACCTGTGCAACCTGCGCTGCCACACCTGCGGCCAGTGGGGCGATCAGGGCTTTTTGCACGGCCAGAACCTGAAGGACCTGCGCAAGGCCGAAATCTCCAAGGAACGCTACCTGGAGCTGCTGGACGATCTGGCCGCCCACGGCCACAGGCCCTCGGTCTATCTCTGGGGCGGCGAGCCCACCCTCTACAACGGCTGGCTGGAGATCATCGAACGGGCCACCGAGCTGCGCATGCCCACCTCCATCGCCACCAACTCCACGGGCATCGCCAAGGCCGCCGAACGGCTGGTGGAAGCCCCCATGTTCCTCCTGCAGATGTCCATCGACGGTCACGACGCCGCCACCCACAACGCCGCCCGGCCCATGGCCAGCGGCGGCGACAACTACAAGACCGTGCAGGACGCCCTGGGCGCCGTGCGCGAGGCCCGGCTCAGGAAAGGCGGCAAGCTGCCGCTCATCGCCGCCCTGTGCACCATCTCCAGCGCCAACGTGCATCACCTGGTGGACGTGTACAACGCCTACAAGGACCGGGTGGACGTGTTCGTCTACTACCTGTCCTGGTGGATCGACGAGAAAAGCGCCCAGGCCCACGACGAGGATTTCACCCGGCGCTTCGGCTTCACCCCCAAGCTGCACTGGGGCTGGGTGGGCGACTGGACTATCAAGGACTACGAGACGCTCGACAAGCAGCTCAAGACCTTGCAGAAGCTCAGCAAGCCCATGAACATGCCCGCCATCAACATCATCCCCAACATCACCGGGGTGGACAACCTCAAGGAATACTATTCCAACCACGACTCCGTGTTCGGCTACGACCGGTGCATCTCCATCTACCAGGCCGTGGAGCTTGATTCCAACGGCGACATGTCCCCCTGCCGCGACTATCACGACTACATCATCGGCAACGTGCGGGACAAGACCATCACGGAGCTGTGGAATTCCGATCGCTACCGCAAGTTCCGGGCCAGCCTGCACACCGAAGGGCTCATGCCCGCCTGCACCCGCTGCTGCGGGCTGATGGGCTATTGATGACCCAAGCCCCGGCCGATTCCGGCGACAAGCGCCAATCAGCCGGGCGGGCTTTCGGGCCCGCCCGGCTGGTCATGCTCCTGCAGGACCTGTCTTTCGGCGGCACCCAGCGCCAGGCCCTGGAGCTGGCCCGCGCCCTGGACCCGGACAAATACCGCCCCGAGATCTGGGTCATGACCCGGGGGAGGGATTTCGCCCCCCTGGCCGCCAACTACGGCGTCCCGGCCGTATGGCTTTCGGACGGCGCGAACGTGGGGATTCGCGAGCTCGGCGCCCTTCGCCGCAAGCTCATCGAGGAGCGCGGCAAGGTCGACATCCTCCTTCCGCTCACGGCCATCCCCAATATCTGGGGCCGGATCTTCGGGCGCCTGGCCGGGTATCCGGCCATCGTGGGCACCTGCCGGGGCGGCGGCGCCCCCAAGCGCCAGCACGAACGTTTTCTCAAGGGGCTGGCCCACCGCCATATCTGCAATTCCCAGGCGCTCGCGGACATCATGACCGGCCGCTACGGGCTGCCCGCGAAGCGCGTGACCGCCATCCCCAACGGGGTGGACATCGATTTTTTCACGCCCCCGCCCGAGGAGCTGCGCCCCGTGCGCGAGGTCATCCTGTGCGTGGCCCGGTTCTGCGAGGACAAGGACCACGAAACCCTGCTCCAGGCCTTCGCGCTCACTGCGGAACGCTTCAAGCGCGCGGAGCTGTGGCTGGTGGGCAACGGCCCCCTGGCCGCGAGCGTCACCCGCCAGGTCGCCCGGCATCCCGCGCGATCCCGCATCCGGGCGTATCCGGGAGGGGACCCCCGGCCGTTTTATCAGCAGGCGAGCATTTTGACCCTGAGCTCCGTGCGCGAGGGACTGCCCAACGTGATTCTGGAGGGCATGGCCATGGGACTGCCCGTGGCCGCCACCAGGGTGGGCGGCGTGCCCGAGGCCGTGGAAGAGGGCGTGACCGGACTTCTGGCCCCGGCTCGCGATCCGGCCGCCCTGGCCGGGATTCTGGACGCGCTTTTGGCGGACGAGCCGCGGCGCCTGGCCATGGGCCGGGCGGGCCGGGAAAAGGCGGTTTCCCGGTATTCGCTCCATGCCATGGCCAGGGCCCACGAGGCTGTTTTCGACGCGTTGCCGTGACCTTGCCCCGCGGGACCGTTCCCGCGCGGGCGGACCGTTTTCCGGGCGGCCAGCGGGGTTCGCGCCGGAGGTGATATGCGAAGCATGACGGCGCTTTTGTGCCTGACGATCCTCTTCATTCCCGGGCTTGCCAGGGCGTTCGACCTGACGGGGCAGTGGCGGGGGAGCCTGTACGGCTCGAAAATCGTCGCTGACCTTTCCCAGGACGGCGATTTCATGTCCGGCGTGGTCACGGTGTTCGGCCCCTTCGGCGGGGAGACCGTCTACCACGTCCAGGGCGCGGTGTTCGGCAACGGGCACATGTACGTGCTCCACGGCTCGGGACATGTCTTTGAAGGCGATTTCTCCGGCCCCGACGCCATCGGGGGCGTTTTGACCCTGGTGGGAGGACGTACGTTTTCCTTGCGGGCCGAACGGGGCGCCGCTTCCGCCGCGGTCTCGCCGGTCCAAAGCGGCGCGGGGCGGAACGCGAACGGCGGGACCGCGCCGGCGTCAAGCCAGGGAACGGGGACTTCGGCCTCGCCGCAAACGGGATCGCCGGACGGCGGGACGCCCGCGTCTCCCGGCGGCGGCTCGAACGGGTCGGAGGGTTCCGGCGGATCCGCCAGTCCGGGCGGCCCGGGCGGCTCGGGCGGCGCAAGTCAGTCTCAAGACAAGGCGGCCTGACCTTTCGGCCAGGCTTTCGTTTTTTTCACGCTGCAACAAAAAGGATGGATGTGCTCACCTTCGTCTTCGCGGCCATGGGCCTGCAATTGGCGGTCCTGGTCCTGCTCTGGCTTTTGGGCCATACGCATGTTTTGGGCGGCCGGGGGAGCGAATCCCGCCCGGCGGACATGCCCAAGGCCGCGCTCATCGTCCCCATGACCGGGAACGCCCCAGGCATGCGCGAATGCCTGCGCTCCCTGCTGGACCAGGATTACGGGAATTTCGAGGCCTGGTTCGTCACGGCGGACGACAAGGATCCGGCGGCGGAACTGGCCCGGGAGCTTTGCGCGCAATATCCCCGGGCGCGCTGGATCGAAAGCGGTTACGCCACGCGCTCCAGCCAGAAGAACCACGCCATCCTGGCGGCCTTGGGGCGCGTTTCGGCGGATGTGGCCGTTTTCGCCTTTTGCGACAGCTCCCACAAGGCCGACCGGCGTTTCCTGGGCAACCTGATCGCGCCCATCGCCCGGGGCGAGGCCGATCTGGCCGGCGGCTTCCACAAGGTGGTCCCCCTGGACGGGGCCGTGGGAACCATCGGCATGCTCGTGACCTGCCTGGCCCTGCACCTCATGCAACCCATAAGGCTTATCACCCAGCCCTGGGGCGGCGCCATGGCCATATCCCGCAAGGCCTTTCTCGAGCATGACATCGAGACCCTGTGGTCCACCAACATCGTGGACGATTTTTCGCTCGGCCCCTATCTGCACACGCAAAAGCCCAAGGTCGTCACGTATCCCGTGGCCTCGGCCTGCCTGTCCACGCCCATCCGGGGCAGGAGCGTGGCGGCCTGGGACGCCTGGCTCACCCGGCAGCTGCTCTACCTCAAATTCTGCATTCCGCCGGGCTGGATCGGGGCGACCTTGGCGGTGTTCGTCCTGTCCGCGCCGCCGATTCTGGCCGCATGCCTGCTCGGGGGCTGGGCGCTGGGGCTGGCCTCGGGTTGCGCCGCCCTGGGCGCCGGGGCGTATCTGGCGGGCTTTTTGGGGCTGGGTCTGGTCTTCCGGCGCCTTTCCCCCCGTCCCGTGCCGGTTTTGGCCTGGCTCCGGGGCTATTACGTCACCTTCTGCATGCTGGCCTGGTGTTTCGGCCGGACGTTTTTCACCAACACCATGCGCTGGCGGGGCATCGCCTACAAGGTGGCCTGGGGCGGCAAGGTCCGGGAAGTGATCCGGGATTGATCGGCGAACGTTTTCGGCGATAAAGGGGGGGGACGGCCGCAACCGTCCCCCCCTTTCGCGTTTTATCGGGGCGTCAAGCCAGCGGCTTGTACGCCGGCGTGTAGACCAGGGAGCGGATGTGGGCTTCCATATCCTTGGGGCGCTCAACGCGGGCCAGGCCCTTGTCGTGGACCAGGGCGGCCACTCTGGCCGCCGTCTTGATTTCGGCTTCCAGAATGTCCGATTGCAGGGGGTACAGCAGCCCCTTGGCCCGCTGGGCGTCCGTCACCTGGTCCGCCACCGCCCGGGCCGCCTCGATGAACATGTCGTCCGTCACCCGTTTCGCGTTTGTGGCGTAGATGGCCATGCCCACGGCCGGGAAGATGTAGAAGTTGTTGGCCTGTCCGGGAAGGAAGGTCTCGCCATCGAACGTCACCGGCGGGAACTGCACCCCGGCCGCGTAGATGGCCTTGCCCTTGCTCCAGGCGTAGGCCTGCCCGGCCGTGCATTCCGCCTTGTCCGTGGGGTTCGAGAGCGCCAGGATCACGGGACGTTCGTTCACCCGGCTCATGGCCTCGACCACCTCCTGGTCGAAGGCGCCGCCCGTGGTGCTCACGCCGATGATGGTGGTGGGTCTGAACGCCTCCACGGCCTTGGCGAATTCCTCCCGCCCCATGGGCGCGTGGGGATGGGCGTAGGGCTTCTGGAAGTCCACGAGATCCGTGCGCGTGGATTCCAGCAGGCCGTTCACGTCGAACATGTGGATTCTCGCCTGGGCCTCAGTAAGCGTAAGCCCCTCCTGGACCAGGGCCGAACACAAGAGATTGCTGAGCCCGATGCCCGCCGATCCGGCGCCCAGGAAGAGATAGGACTCGTTCGCCAGCCTGGTTCCCTTGATGCGCGTGGCGTTTATCATGCCCGCCAGGGTGATGCCCGCCGTGCCCTGGACGTCGTCGTTGTAGCAGCAGACCTTGTCCCGGTAGCGCTCCAGAAGATGCACCGCGTCCACGCCGGTCCAGTCCTCGAAATGGATGCAGCAGTCCGGGAAGACTTCCTGCACGGCCTCCACGAACTCGTCCACAAAGGCGTAGAGTTCGTCCGTGGGCGGCCTGCGCCGGCGAAGCCCCAGATAGAGCGGGTCGCGCAGAAGCTCCGCGTTGTTGGTCCCGGCGTCCAGATACATGGGCATAAGCCCCTCGGGCGGAACGCCCGCGGCCGCCGTGTAGAGCTGCAGCTTGCCGATGGGAATGCCCATGCCGTTGGCGCCGAGATCCCCCAGGCCAAGGA
>CALGYO010000096.1 GCA_937934715.1 uncultured Desulfovibrionaceae bacterium
GTCAGCTGGGCGGTGAAGTCCTGGTCGCCGGACTGGTAGTTCAGCGTGGCCACGATCTCGCCGCCGAGCTTGGTGAAGGACTTCTTGAAGAAGCTGGCCAGACCCACGGAGTAGTCGTTGGCCACGTCCACGAGCAGGGCGGCCTTTTTCAGGCCCAGGTCCTTGAAGGCGTAGGTAGCGGCGCCGGCGCCCTGGTAGGGGTCGATGAAGCACACGCGATAGATGTACTTCTTGCCCTGGGTCACGAGCGGGTTGGTGCAGCTGGTGCCGACCTGGGGAATGCCGGCCTTTTCGGAGACTTCGCCGCCGGCCATGGCCAGGGAGGAGCCGTAGGTGCCGATGATGGCCTGGACTTTTTCCTTGTCGATCAGGCGCTTGACCGCGTTGGCGGCTTCGACCTTGTCGGACTTGTTGTCCACCACGAAAAGCTCGACCTTTTTGCCGAGCACCTCGCCCATCTCCTTGTGGGCCATCTGCACGCCCTCAAGCTCCAACTGGCCGCCAAAGGCGTTCTGGCCGGTCAGGGGCAAGAACACGCCGACGCGGACGGCGTCGTCCGCCGCCCAGGCCGCGCCGGCCAGGGCCATCATCAAGGCCAAAAACAGAGCAGTCATCCGTTTCATCGAAATCCCTCCACGGTTTCCGGTTGCGCCGCGCGGCGGCTTCTCGCGCGTACGCGGCTGTTTTCGTTCGCGAAGGCGCTCCTTCGCTTCCGACCTCCTCCCCGAAAGACCGCCGGTCCAGGCCTTGGACCCGGCCCTACAGGGAGACCAATGCGGAAATCTTCTTGGCCAGCTCCACCAGATACGGGGCGAAGCGTTCCTCGAATTCCTCCATGGAATGCCGCTCCGTGGAGGAGTCGAAGCTCACCCCCCCCACCACCTTGCCGGTGCGCAGGCTGAAAAGCGGCGCGCCGATGGCGATGAGCCCCGGCACGAATTCCTCGCGATTGAGGGAATACCCCTTTCTGGCCGCCTGGCGCAGATCCTCCAGGAGCGCGGCCTTGTCCGTGATGGTCTTCTCGGTCTTCGGCGTCAGCGTCAGCCTGTCTAAAAGCGCATCCAGGGCCCGGGGCTCCATGAAGGCCATGGCCGCCTTGCCCGTGGCCAGATAATACGGCTCCGAACCGTAGCTGAAGGACCGGAACACCTTGGTGTCGTTGGATTCCCGGCGATGGATCAGATAGATGGCGTCCCCCGCGACGACGCCCACGTCCACATGCAGGTCGTAGGTCTCTCCGGCCTTGTCCACCAGATCCCGGACCTGGCGGACCATGTCGCTTTTTTCCAGGATGGACAGGGAAAGGGCCAGGGTGCGGGCACCCAGGCGGTAGCGCCGGGCGCTCTCGTCCCGCTCCAGGTAGCCCAACTCGCAGTAGGTATTTACATAACGGTAAACCGAGGTCTTGTTGAGACCCACCAGGGCGGCGATCTGGCTCAAGCCGTATCCGGCGTTCTCCACCCCGAATATATCCAGGATGCGAAGGCCTTTGGCCAGCGTTTCCGACGTACTGTCCTTGGACGTCATGCCGTTTTTTCCCCGCCCTTCCGTCATTTCGGCTTTGCCGCCGAATCGGTTGATTTGTGAACCATTCATTCCGCTCAGAGGAACGAAAAGTTCCATAGGGGGGTTCAATAGGAAAAATTGACGTTTGCGTCAACCCTTTCCCCATAATAAACCGTCACATCGCGAAAATTCGCCCAGAGGAGACGCTTCAAAAATAATATGTTGTATTTCAGCGTATTAAATTCAAATCCCTCGGAAAAGCCGCCCCCGTTCGACCCTGCCGGGAGCGTCCATTTCCTGGTACGATTGACATTTTGGTATATTTACCCTCCGAAGGGTCCACAATGGCGAACGGCGCCCCTTGCGTAGCGCATCCCGGAAGCGGCTCCCGCGAACCGCGCAGGTCTTGCGTCGCCGCCCTTTCCCCACGCCGCCCATTGACCGGAACGCGTTCAAAGGGCTACCAGGAAGGACCAAGCTCCCTTTTTCCCCCATTTTTGTGGAGGCCGCATGCTGACCCAGCAAGGACGCGTCCGGCGCATTGACCGGACAGACCGGACAGACCGGGCAGGCCGGGCGGACCCGGCGCTTGCGACGGACCGGGAACATGCGACCGGTCGCGGCCCGGGCATATACTGGATGAGCCGTGACCAGCGGCCTTTCGACAACTGGGCGCTGGCCTTCGCCCAGGAGCTGGCTCTTGCGCAAAAGCGCCCGCTTTGGACCGTCTTCTGCCTGGCCCCCGGCTATCCCAGGGCCAACCGCCGCCATTACGAGTTCATGTTGCGGGGGCTCTCGCTGACCGGGCGTCTTCTCGCCGGGCAAAACATCCCCCTGGTCCTTCTCACGGGACGCCCCCCGGACGAACTGGCGGCTTTTTGCGCGGCCAAGGACGCGGCCTTCGTCGTGGCGGACTTCGATCCCCTGCGCCACAAACAGGCCTGGCTCGACGAGGCGGCCCGGCGCATCGGCGCTCCCTTGTACGAGGTTGACGCCCACAACGTGGTCCCCTGCCGCCTGGCCTCGGACAAGCAGGAATTCGCCGCCCGGACCATCCGGCCGAAAATCCAGCGGCTTTTGCCGGAATACCTGACGCCCTTCCCCGAACCCGAGCCGCATCCTTTTTTGAGCCCTGACGCCCCTTCCGCGCCGGATTGGCGGGCCGCCGCGGCCTATCCCCAGGCGGCGAACGAGCCCGGTCCGGTTCCCGGCTTCGAGCCCGGCCCCCTGGCCGCCGCCAAGGCGCTCGAAGACTTCATCGCGCATCGTCTCGACGGCTACGCGTCAAGGCGCAACGATCCGGCCCCGGACGGCCAGTCCGGCCTGTCGCCCTATTTCCATTTCGGCCAACTGGCTCCCCAGCGGGCCGCCCTCGACGTGATGGCCGCGAAAACCGGCTCGGCCGAAGACAAGGCCGCCTTTCTGGAGGAACTCATCATACGCAGGGAGCTTTCGGACAATTTCTGCCTGCATCAGCCGGATTACGATGCGCTCTCGGGCGGCCCGGCCTGGGGGCTTGCGGAGCTTGCCGCCCACGCCGGGGACAAGCGCCCCTTCCTCTATGATTTCGAGGTATTCGAAGGCGCGAACACGCATTCGGCCCTGTGGAACGCGGCCCAGCGCCAGCTTGCCGTCACAGGCAAGATGCACGGCTACATGCGCATGTACTGGGCGAAGAAAATTCTGGAATGGAGCGAAAGTCCGCAAGCGGCCTTCGAGACGGCGCTGACGCTCAACGACCGCTATAGCCTGGACGGACGCGATCCCAACGGCTTCACCGGGGTCCACTGGTCCATCACCGGCCTGCACGACCGTCCCTGGACCCCCCGGCCGGTCTACGGAAAGATCCGGTATATGAACGAACGCGGCTGCCGCCGCAAATTCGATGTGGCGGCCTATATCGCGGCGCAGGACGCGGCGCGGACGCGTTAAAGCCGCCGCCCGGCCCGGCCGCGCGGTTTTACTCTTGAGCGTCCGGACCCGGCTATGCTAGAAATAAGCGGTCTCGCCCCTGATGCGGCTTTGTTTTTCCCATATCGCGGCCCGGATTGCGCGCTTGCGGCGAACCTCGTCCGTCAAGCGCCATGGCCGCGCAACCGCCTTGCGCAAGGAAGACGAATCGCCATGCGAAAATCCGCCCTGGTTCTTGCCTTCGTATCGTTGGCCATCCTCATGGCCTGGTCCCTCGCGGCCGCCCAGGACGCCGCGACCGGGCAGGACCCCCTGCTCAAGGCCCTGGAGCGGGACTACAAGCCCGCCGCTCCCCTCCTGCCCGAGGGCGTGAAGATCGCCGAAACCTTCAAGGAATCCGGCGCTGCGAAAATCGGGTTGACGGACTTCGTGCAGAACCTGGCCTACGTCATCCACGCCGACGATCCCCTTACGGCCTACAAGCTGGTCAAATCCCAGCCCCTTTTCACCGGCGACGCCGTGATCGTGGAGGAAAAATCCTCCGCCGTCCTGCTGCTCGACGATGAAAGCCGCATCTCCGTGAACGCTTCCTCCAAGCTCGTCCTGGACAAGAGCGTCTACAACCCGGACAAGAGCTTCCGGGACACCCTGGTCAGCCTGGTCGCGGGCAAGGCCCGGTTCGTGGTGACCAAGCTCGGCGGCATGTTCGGCGAGTCCAACAATTTCGAAGTGACCACTCCCGTGGGCTCCTGCGGCGTGCGAGGCTCCGACTTCATCCTGGCCCTGGTTCCCCAGGAGGCCATCGGCAAGCGGGAGACGAGCTTCCTCGACTTTTTCTCCCCCGCCCCGGCCTACGCCCAGACCGGCCTAGTCCTGGTGGCCGTGGCCGGTCCGGACACCAGGTTGTCCCTGCGGGGCCTGACCGGCGCGCCGGTGCTGCTGACCTCGTTCACGGCCTCCACCGTGCTCGGCGGACAGTCGCCCACGCCGCCGATTCCGACCTCGCCCACGCAGACGCCCAGGCTTTTCAACAACCTGGCTCCCAGCGTCTCCGTCATGGGCATGCCCGATTTCCTGGAGTAAGCCCCACGCGCGGGGCCGGACCGATCCGGCCCCGCGCGGTTCGTCATTCCGCTCGGTTTGCACTCCCCCGCAGGGTTCGCAACCCCGCAGGGTTCGCAACCCCCGCAGGGTTCGCAACCCCCGCAGGGTTCGCAACCCCGCAGCCTGTTCTCGCCCGGCCTGTCGGGCCTGTCAGGAGGAGCCGCCACGCCCCCGGAGCCGGGTCCTCGAAATGCGCGTTTTCGCGCAGTTGGGAGAAGCGTTTTGAAGACCACTCGTTTCGTGAAATAATCGCATGCCATTTTCTCAAGGGCGACGCATCCGGCCCCTCGCCGTCCTCTGGTCCGCCGCTTTTCTCTGCTGCGTCCTCGCGGCCGGATGCGCCGGCCGCCCGGCTCCCGCGCCCGGCGTCCCCGCGCCCGGCGATCCGGCCCTGCTGTCCTCCTCCCAGACCCGCCCGGGGCCGCGCATGATCGAAGCGGCTTCAGCCCTCGCCGGGAAATCGGAAACCGGCCGGGCCGAAGCGGCCATGAAATGGGTGGCCGAAAACCTGGCCTACGCCCCCTGGGAAAACAGCCTCCAATTCACCCGGAACGCCGAGACCCTCTTCGCGGACCAGACCCTGGGGGGCTGCTCGGATTACGCCCTGGCCGAACTGGCTCTTTTCCGCCTCCTGGGGCTGCCCTCCCGGCTGGTCCTCACGGTCAACGCCAAATGGATCGAGCGGGTGAAAACCCTGCCCCAGGCCACGCCCAACGGCCACGCCTTCATCGAGGTGTTCGCGGACGGCGCCTGGCGGCTGGCCGACCCCACCTATTTCAGGCTGTACGAGGACTATGATCCCGCCCTGGCGTTCTTGCCGGGCAACGAGATCAGGATCAAGCGGGCGGCGGATTTCGCGGATGCGGGAATCGGCGGCGTGGCGGCGGCCAACGCCATGCTGGAAGAGGCGGCCAGGCATTTCACAGGCGTCTACGCGGCGCCGTCCTACGTTTCGGTCCGGCGGATTCCTCTGGATCTCCCCCGGGCCTTCGTCAAGCTGGGCGACATCTTCGCCGGGACCGGGCGGGAGGATCTGGCCAGCCGCATGTACGCCAAGGCCATCGAACTGGGGCCGGACTACGCCCCCGCCTACCTGGCCCGGGGGCTCTGGCGCGAAGGCCGGGGCCAGGCCGACAAGGCCGCCGCCGATCTGACCCGGTACCTGGACCTGGTCCGGCGTACGGGAATCCACGATCAGGACGCCCAAACGCAGGCGTCCCTGACCAGGGCCAGGGACGCGTTGGATCGCATCGGGAGGGAACGGCGGGGGGCGGCGCCGGGAACGCCCGCCCGCTGACCGCTCGCGACCGGGCGTTCCGGGCCGGACTTACGGCGCCGGGAACCGGCGAAGGCGCTTAATATTCCAGCCGCAAGGTGGCGCTTAAGGTCGTGTTGTTCACGTGCTCGCGAAAGAAGCTGTTGGTGGCCTGCACGTCCAGCAAGACCCCTTCCCTGGGCGTGAGTTCGATCCCGGCCAGCCCCTGGACCTCGTCGCGGTCCTGGTCGGCGTCCTTCAGGGCGTAGTCGTAGCGGTAGGTGGCCCCGATCTTGGCCGCGATCTTGTCGAAACTGTATTTGACCGATCCGCCCGCCGCCAGTTCGCCGAAGAAATTGTCCTGGCGGCTGGTGGAGGTGGCCGAGGAGCCGGTCAGATAGGAGCTGTTCTCGTTGGCCAGGATGGTTCCGGCCGTGAGTTTGAAAAGCCAGGCTTCGACCGGGATGTAATAGGACAGGTTGGCCGCGCCCATGACCCGGAAGGCCCCGTAGTCCCTCGAACGCTTCAGGAAGGTCGATTCGTCGATCCAGGAGGAGTGGTACTGGGAAAAGGTCATGCCGAAGGCGGCGTCCGCGATGAACTGGGGCGTCAGGGCCAGGCTGGCGTAGGGCATGACCGTGAAGCCGTCGCCGGTGGTCTTGCCCTCATTGTACCAGGTCTGGATGTTCGTCCCCTCGTAGCCGATGGCCGCGCCCAGGGTCAGGACGTCGAGAACCCGGTAGTCCACGCCCGCCATGGCCGTGTAGATGTTGCCGTCGAAACTCGTGCTGCTCTGGTTGTTCCCGGCCCACGAAACCGTGCCCATGCCCCAAAGCCCCAGCCGGCCGGGCTTGCCGTTCTCTTCCTGGCCCGCGGACATGCCCGCCGCTGCGGAAGACTTGGCGCTCGCCAGCATGGTTCCGGAATCGTCCGGAAGGGCGGCGTTGTCTTTGGAGGGGACCGGAACGCCCGGGGCGCCCTCGTTTCCCTGGCCGGGAGCGCCTGTGGGAAGCTGGGGCTGGCTTATGGCTTCAAGCCTGGTGGAGATGATGGAGCTTGTGGTCTGCACGGCCGTGCGCGTCACCTCGGTGGCGGTCTGGACGTTGGCGCTTTGCTGGGCGGCGGCTTCCGCCGCGTCCTGGGCCGACGTGTCCGAGGAGGCGGCCTCGCTGACGATATCGGCCAGGACCTCCGGGGTCACGGTCTGCCCGGACGACTGCGCTTGCGAAATGGCCTGGATGATTCTCGCCTCGCTCGTTCCGGCGAGGCACAAGGCAAGGATCAAGGCGGCAAGAACCGTCTTCACGATAGGTTTCCCGGCGAAGGACATGGGCGAATCCTCATGCGTTTGAGCGCCCGGCGCGCGATCACGCGGTCCGGACGCGGGCGTTTATTGGGAACGTCCCGGCGAAATCCACTCAGCATGATCAAGGTAAAAAAATCAAGCGAACAATATTACAATCCGCAACTCGGCGCAGCGAAGCGCGACCGATTTTTTCCAGGAAAGCTGTTCCCGGTTCCGTCCCGGCAAGCCGGGAAGGCCCGGAGCGCCAGGCGGCCCATGCCCCGGCGACGCCGGACAACGCGTTGCAATACCCCGAAAACGCAGCGCATTTTGTGCGCAGGCCGCGTCCAGGCCGTTCTCCCGGGCGCGTATTCTCCCCCGGCCTCCCTGGGCAAGCGGACAGTGCGAGCCCAGCGGCCAGGGAACGCGCGAAAATATTAGCAAGATACATGCCGCCGCAATGGGCCAAAAAAAGCGCGAAGTCCCCTGACGGGGCTTCGCGCCGGCCTCGCGGACGCGACGCCCGTTTCAGTACAACGTGGGCTGCGCGCCGAAGAAGAAATAGAACCAGCTCCATTCCTCAATGATGAATCCGCTCGGGAAAACGCAATACCCGGTTTCACCGGTCTGCGAACCCACAATCTCCACCGAGCCGCCGCAGGCGGAACAGAAGGTGGAGGCGGGATTGGCCAGTCCCAGAGTATCCTGAGCGAACGCTGGACTCGCCATCGCCAAAAGGAAAAGCCCCGCAATCAGGGCGCGCACGGTCTTTCTCATAGCCGCCTCCTTTGCGTTTTGTGAAACAATACACAAAGACGATCTCCTGGACAACACGCGAAGGCGTTTTTCAACGGAAAAACGCGCTCGCCCTATTGCATGAGCAGGGAGTGGACCGCAGCCAAGGGGACGGGACCGGGCCAGCCCGCCAGCCTGGCCCAGAGCCACCAGGTGGCGTAGGCCTTCTGGTTGGCGTTCAGCGGTTCGCTGTGGGCCGAGCCGCAATTGTACCAATCCACATTCTCCGTATGGGCGCCTTGCCAGTTTTGCGCCCAATTGCCGAGATAGGTCCCGGACGCGTCGTAATAGGAACAGTCGTCGCCCGCGTACTCGTAGTATGTCCCGTCCGGGTCCCAGGATTCGATGTCCGCAAAATCGTAAAGGATCTTTCCATTGGTCTTGCAGTAGGCCCGGATGGCCGCATTGGCCGCCTTGTTGTTGGCGTCGTCCCAGTGATCCAGATGACCGGTCATGTATACGAAGCGGACGCCCGGATAGTCGAGTTCGAGCTGGGCCATGGGGGCGAGGTATTCCAGGATGAGCGTTCCCGAGGCGTACTTGGAGCTCACCTGGCCGCACCAGGACCAGATGATCACATTGTAGGACGGGTTGGCCTGTCCCCTGCCGGTGACCGGGTCCGGGTCGCCCAGGAAGCTCCTGGTATAGTTCACCCAGTCCGGGTAGTAGCCCACGTCCCCATCCAGGCCGTCGCTCTCGTGCAGATGCAGGCTGCCGGGGCTTTGGTCGTCCTGGCTCACGGCGAAAACGTTCTGGGGCAGGGCCAGCCCCTTGCCCCCGCCGTTGGCGAAATCCACGAGCCCCCGCATGCCGTCGGCCAGCTGGCTGCCGTGGGAGGTATGGCCGTAGCCGATGTGCAGGTTGGTTTTGGCCGCAAGGATGGCCCGCAAGGGGACGCGCGTGATGTCCACGCACCGGTGGTCGATGACCATGCCGGCGGCCAGGGCGGCGCGGGTTTGGACGATGACGAGCGATACGACGAGAACAGCCGGAACGACAAACGTCTTCAGGCGCACGTTCACGGGGCGCTCCTTGCTCTTCCGAGCGTTTTCGAAAAAGACGCGAACGATGACCGCGAACGCGGCCCGGGAAATCACGGCGACCGGGAAGGATCGCCGTCGCCATCCGTTCTACGACTCAGGGAACTGCCACCAGCTCGTGGAACTGGAGGAAGAGGAAGCGGATGCGTATCCCGCTTGCAGTTCGTCCGCCTTGGCGTAGTCCTCGGCGGCGTACGTCGTGGCGTCGGCCGCCCTGTCGGCTTGACCGGCGCTCGAGGCCCGGGAGGCCTCGGCCGTCCAGGCGTCGCCGCGATAATCATAGGTCTTGGGCGAATAGGGATTGTACTGGATGGAGCTGGTGAAGGCGGCGATGGCGGCGGAATAGTCGCCAAGATCCATGTAGTACAGACCGATGGCGTTGTAGACTTCAGAGGAGGCTGGCGCGTATTCCAGGGCCAGGTCGTAGTACTCCAGGGCCAGGTCGTAGTTTTTCATGAAAAGCCAGTAGTCGCCCATGCCGATCAGGACCTCGGGCCGGGTTGGTTCGAGCGCCATGGCCCGGTTGAAGTCCGACAGGGCCAGGTTGTGCGCGCCGCTTTTCAGATAAGCCTCGCCGCGCCCCACGTAGAGCATGGCGTTGTCCGGCGAATGCGCGATCAGCCAGTCGAAATCCTCGATGGCGCCTTCGTAATCGCCTTCCTCGGTCAGGGTCAGAGCCCGGATGTAATAGGCCCGGCTGAGCCCTTCCTGGTTGAGGGCGGCCACGAAACTGCAGGAACTGATCAGGGTGATCTCCTCGGCGATCTGGACATTGAGGTCCTGGATGCGCGCCCGGCGGTCGTCGCCCGAGGTGGATACGCTTGAGGCTGTGAGGTCCGTGGCATCCGCCGTGGAGGTCGTGGAGTTGGAAAGCGTCACGGAGGCGTCGTCGCCGCTGTCCGTCACGGTCACGCTGGATTCGTCCGTGGCCGTGGCGCCCGTGGAATCCGAGGAGTCGCTGGACACGCCCGAGTTGTTTCCCGAGTTGGAGAAGGAGAAGTCCACGGCCAGGGAATCGTCCATGGCGTTGATGTCGTGCAGTTCCTCCATCACGCTCTGCAGGTATTCGGCCAGGGCGTAGTCGCCGTTGTTGATGTCCTCGCACAATTCGCTCTTGGCGTAGAGATCGATGGCCTGGTTCACGTCCGTCAGGGCCGAGGAGGAATCCTCCATGCGCAACAGGCTGAGCGCCCTGTTGGCGTAGGCTTCGGCGTAGAGTTCGTCGGCTTCGATGGCTTTGGTGAAGCTGGCGTAGGCGCTGGCGTAATCGCCCGCGTCAAGGGAAGCGAGGCCGGTCCGGTTGTGCCCCGCCGCTTCATCGGACGCGGCGCGCGCAAGCATCGGACTGGCGGCAAGAACGAGCAGGATGAGTATTGCAAGGATATGTGCGATTCGTGGTTTCACCGGCTTTCTCCCAGCCCCATCCCCCCGTGATACGGGACGGCCGCTTCTTTTTTGTCACGGATGCTATAAAAATAGAAGCTTGCGCCAGCCCCGTCAAGGGAAAGCGCAAGGCGCGTCTGAGGAAAAAAGGCGCGCGGCAGGCGCTCCCCGCCTTTTCAAGAGCCCGTCCTTCCGTTATCCCCGCGCCCCCTCCCGGGCGTTGTCCGCGGCGCGGAACAGTACCGGGATGCGGACGAGGGTCTTGCCCCGGCTCGCGGTCCGGCCAGCGCCTCATCGCAACAAAAGCAGCACCCCGGGATTGACTGAAACGGACGGGGCCGGGAACGAAGCCGCATCGAACGGATCGGTCCCGGCTGCGTATTCATCCCAATTTATGACCCCGTCATGGTCGGCGTCCTGGAAGGCGTCGGCGTACAAGGCGGGGTTCAGGCCGTGATCGAGCTCCCATTTGTTGGCCATGCCGTCGTGGTCGAAATCACCGCCGGGGGTCTGGGAGAGGTCGCCGAACGCGGCCTTTTCCGCCACGTCGTCCATGCCGTCCCCGTCCACGTCGGCGTTCACGCCGGGACAGTAGCCCGAGGCCTGCCAGACCGCCGGATTTTCCGGGGCGGCGTCCTGGTGGTCCTTGTGGGTATCGCCGTCGAAATCCGGGAAGCTGGACGGCAGGGCCGAGCCGAAGGCGAACGGTTCGCAGCCGTGCCTGAACAGCGAGGTCACGGCCACGGGCGTGGAGAACACGGCGGACGCCCCGCCCGAACCGGCCAGTTCAAGGATATTGAAGCGCGAGTAGTTGACGCTTGGGTCCTCAAAGCTCACGGTCTGGACGCCGTCGCCCGAGAGAAGCGTGCGGTGCGTCCCGGAGCAATGGAAGGTATAATAGCCGTTGGTGTTGGTGAAATTGCTGAGCTGGGTGAAATCGCCCTTCAGTTCGAAGGTCCCGGCGGTGAGCAGGTCGGTGTTCCCCGACGAGCTGTCCACGGCGAAATCCCCCTGGACCAGACCCCGGCCGGCGGCG
>CALGYO010000097.1 GCA_937934715.1 uncultured Desulfovibrionaceae bacterium
CCTCCAGGATCACCCGGAAAATCCCCATGCCCTCGCCGCTTTCCCCGGGCATGATCCGCTTGCTGATGACGTCATAGAAAGGCGAGGCGATCACGTTGGCCGCCACCATGAACAGGAAATACGTCATCACGAAAAGCACGAGATACAGGAAATACTTGACCACATGGGTCCAGACCCAGGCCAGGGCGCCGAAAAACCCGGCCGCGTCCGCGGGCGGGTTCCAGAAATAGGCCAGCATGGCGTCGCTGTAGGCGGAAAAGGCGTAGAACCCGGCCGCGAAGAGCAGGATGGTGATGACAAAGGGCAAAGCGATGAGGGGGAGCAGGGACTTGCGGGCAAAGGCGTAGCGCAGACCGTCCGCGTGCCCGCGCATGCCCCGAATGAAATCCGTCACGAAGCGCATGGCCTCTCCTTGCCCGGACGTCGCGTCCCCGAGAGGGCGCCGGCGCGATCAACGGCGAACGCGGCGAAGCGTTAGGGCCTGTCGGCGAAGACAGGCGGCGCGCCCGCTATGACCGGCGCGTCCGCTGCGACCGGCGCCCGGCGATACGCGGCGTCCGGCTGATCAATAGGTTTTCAGGCTCCGGAAGACCGGTTCGCCCAACCCCATGGAACGCATCTTGATGGAAAAGGCTTCCTGGGAATCCTTGTTGTGCACGTAGACCCGGTAATAGGTCGCGTCGTTGATGGCGACCTTGCGCACGTTGGCGTAGTAGCCCTGGGCCGCGAGCGTATCGGCGAGCTTCTTGGCGTTGTCCTCGCTCTTGAAGGCCCCGACCTGGTAGATGAATTCAAGCGGCCCGGCGTGGCTGACCAAAACCCGCTTGTAGGCCACGCCCTTTTCCGTGAAGTCCTCGACGGACGCCTCGTACCCCATGGAAACCAGGGAGTCCTTGAGACTCTGGGCGTTTTCCGGATTGGCGAAAATCCCGACCTGGTAGGTCGTGGCCAATTGCGCCCCGGACCGGGGTTTGGCTTTGCATCCCGGCGCGAGCAGGGCCAGCAGCATGCACAGCGCGAAGAGCTTTCTCATGGACTCCCCTCTTGAATTTTTCCGCACTCTAGCGCTTTTTGGAAGAGCCGTCACCGCCCGGGCGCGAGGCATCCGGCCCAGGCGGCGGCGCGGACATTCCAATAAGCATAAAGATGCAAAAATCTCAAGCCATTACCCGGAAAGCCCAAAGACGTTCGAGAACCCTTTTCCGAACCGCCGGAAACGATTACTCCCCGGCGTCCCGAATCCGCTCCCCGGCGCGCGCATACCCGATCTCCTCGTCCGGACCGGCTTCCACGATCTGGGTCACCTGAAAGGGCGCCCCAAGCGCGTCCAGGTCGATGATGTTCTTGGCCTCCTTGACGGCGTGAGCCTCGTTGTGGGCGGCCACGACCACGTAATCGGTCTCGGTTTTTTCCTTGCGGCGGAACCAGGAACGAAACACATGCACCTTGATGGCGAAATACACGCGATACTTTTTCATGAAACCTTCACTCGTTCTTCGCGGAAAAGCGGAAAAGAAGGCCGCGTTTCGGCGGCGCTTGAGGCGGCGGTATGAACGATCTTCTGTCTTAGTATTTAACCTGCTGAATTAATTGAATAACTTAGGAGATAGCATACCAGGGAGAAAGGCGCCTGTCAATGCAATCATCACGCGGCGAAGGGGCGGCGGACTCCGGCGGCCCGGACCAGGCGAAACGCCTGGCCGGGCCTTGCCGGGAAGCCGGTTCATTTGGGGAAATGGCCGTCGCAATACTCCGAGCACAGGTCCACGGCCGTGCCGATGGAGCCCGCGCAATCCTTGTCGCCGCTTTCGATGTTGTTCATCTGGAAGTCCTGGCCAGCCTTGTCGCAGGCGGCCCGGCACTGGGCGGCCGAGGAGAAGTCCGGCCGCAGGGCGGAGGACACCGCGCCGCAGGCCTCCTCGCAGTCCAGACTGGCGTCGGACAGGCAGAATTCGTTGAATTCCGGCAGGGTGAGGGTTTCCATCTTGACCTTCTTGCAGGCGCTAAGCCCCAGGACGAGACCAAGAACAAGGCAGAGGATCAGGGCGCGATGCATGACGTTTTCTCCTTAGTCGCAGGGTTTATCAGGGTACAGGACGGTCGCGCCGAGCATGCGCCCGGGACCTTGCCGGGCCATGATCAGGGCGGCCGCCTCCGCGCAGGCCGAGGCGTCCTCAAAGATCTGGGACTGGGCCGCGTCCGCCTGGCGCAGCTCCGCGAGCACGTCGCGGCGCAGGACGAACCGGCGCCGCCCCAAGATGTCGGGTTCCGGAAAGCCGCATAAGACAAGCCTGGCCTCGCCTTCGCCCGCGAAATCCGCGAACGCCCGCCTCCCCTCGCCCGTTTGGGCCAACACGTTCACAGCCGCGGCGATCTCCCCGAACCCCTGGATGCGGACGAGGAAAAAGGGGATGCAACCCGCGGCGTACAGGCCGTAATGCAATGGGCCCCGTGAAAAAAGCGCAAGGGCGAACCGGCTTTGGACCTCCCTGAAGAGGAAGACGTCGAGTCCCGCGCCGCCCAGCAGGCACAGCGCGCCTTCGCCGGACGGCCTGAAGGGCGCCTTCCGGCCCGGACCGAAACCGGAAACATCCATAACGCGGACCTCTACCGGCGCCCTGGCCTGGACGGACGGCGCGGCGGGCGCCGGTCCATTACAGAGCATTGTTGAAAAACAGGGCGCTCCTGTCAAGGACGGGCGGCCGCGAAACGGCGCAACGCGTCCGCAAGAAGCGCGTATTCCTCTTCCAGGGCCTTAAGGGCCGCCCCGGCGCCCTCCCAGTCGCGCGCCCGGGCGGCGTCCTCCATGCGCTGCGCCGCCCGGACCGTCCTGTCCGCGCCCACGATGCCCGCGCTTCCCTTGAAGCCGTGGGCCAGAATGTACAGTTCCGGATCGCGTTCCCGCAAAGACCGGCCAAGGACGTCCAGCTTCCCCGGCGCGGCGGCCAGAAAGTCGCCAACGAACTCGGCGTACAGCGCCTCGTCCCCGCCGAACCGGGACACGGCGGCCGCCCGGTCGACGATCATGGGGCCGCCGTCCTCGCCGGAAGCCGGATGCGCGTTCATCCGGGCCGCTTTCTCCTCTTGCGCGGCCCCGGTCCGCCCGGCGATGCCCCGGGAGAGCGCCCGGGAGAGATCGCCGAGGGAAAAGGGCTTGGACAGATAATCGGTCATGCCCGCCGCAAGGCATTTCTCCTTGAAGCCCGAGATGGCGTGGGCGGTCATGGCCGTCAGGGGGATGTCGCGGTTCCGTGGCCCGGCCTGCCCCGCCCGCAGGCGCCGGGCGGTTTCCAGACCGTCCATGCCCGGCATCTCCACGTCCAGGAAGGCCATGTCGAAATCCTGCCGGGAAAAGGCCTCCAGGGCTTCGAGACCGGTTCTGGCCACCACGGGTTCGCTCCCGAGGCGCCGCAACAGGATGGCGGCCACCTTGATGTTCTGCTCGTTGTCCTCGGCCAGGAGGATGCGCAGGCGCGCGACGCCGGGCGAAACATCCGCCGTTTCCCCTTCCAGGAGGGTCTGGGCGGCCTCGGGGTCCCCGGCTTCCAGGGGCAGGATGAAATGAAAATCCGCCCCTCCTTCGGGCGGGCTCTCGAGCCAGATGCGTCCGCCCATGCGTTCCACCAGCTCCTTGGAAATGGCGAGCCCGAGACCGGCGCCGCCGTGCCGCCGGGAGATGGAGCCGTCCGCCTGGTTGAACCGGCCGAACACGTACTCGCGCAAGGACTCAGGAATGCCCGGTCCCGTGTCCTTGATGGAGAAATGCAGGGTGAAGCGGGCTCCGGCCAGCTCCTTTTCCCTGCCCGGAACGGGGGCCGGGCAGGAGCCGCCATGGCAGCGGGCCGTCACGGTCACCCCGCCGCTCTGGGTGAATTTCACGGCGTTGCCCGCCAGGTTGAGCAGAATCTGGCGCAGTCTGGAGGGATCCCCCCGGACGCATTGGGGGAAGACGCCCTCAAGCTCCAGGGTGAGGCGAAGCCCCTTGCTCTCGGCTTGGCGCCGCAGGACCCCCATGCTGGAATGCAGGATGTCGCGCAGATTGAAATCCACGCGCTCCAGTTCGAGCTTGCCCGCCTCCACCTTGGACAGGTCCAGGATGTCGTTGATGATGGTCAACAGGCGCTCGGCCGATTCCCGGATGATGCCCAGATAGTCGCGCTGTTCCTCGTCCCGGCTGGCGTAGAGGGCGATCTCGCTCATGTTGAGGATGGCGTTCATGGGGGTGCGGATTTCGTGGCTCATCCTGGCCAGGAATTCGCTCTTGGCGGAATTGGCGCGCTCGGCTTCCTCCTTGGCCCGCAAGAGCTCGTCCTCGTGGCGCCTGCGCTGCAAGGCCAGGACAAAGGCCGTGGCCAGACGCTGCAAGACCTCCTGACGCTCCTCCGAAAACCCGTCCCTGGCGTTGACCAGGGCGATCTCGCCCACGGCGTTCCCGTCCTCCATGACGGGAACGCTGAGGAAATTCCGGATGCGCGCGCCGCTGGCCAGAATCCCTTTCCCGGCAAGATCGTCGCCGTCCCCGAATTCGGGCTCGCCCGAGCGCAGGGCCCGTCCCCACAATCCTCCAGGATCGCCGCCGCCCCCCCCGGACGCCAGGAACGCCTTGCCCACGCCCGGCGTGGCCGCGTGGAGGATGAACCGTCCCGAGGCCGCGTCCACGGCTCCGGCGTATCCCTCCGGAGCATCGCACAGGTTCAGGCCCGCCGAAAGGATGGCTTGCGCGGACTGCCCCACGTCGCTTTGGGCCAAAAGGCTCCGGTACAGCTCCGCCATGACCGCGTCCATGCGCTGGCGGCGCTCGAGGGCTTTCTGGGCCTGGTATTGCCCGGTCACGTCCCTGGAGATGCCGAGGATCCGGTCCACGGCGCCCAGGTTGCCGGCAATGGGGCTGAACGCCACGTCCCACAGCCTCGTTTTTCCGGATGCGTCCCGGGTTTCGCCGCGAAAGGAGACATGACGGCCGGAAAAGGCGGCCGCTATGGCCTGGGCCGCCCGGGTCCGGTCAGGCTCCTCCCACAGCGAGAGATAGTCCCGGCCGATCATCTGGCTCGCCTCGTCGAGTCCCAAAAGCGCCAGTCCGCCCCGGCTCATGAACAGCAGCTCGCCCGAGGCGGCGATGATCTTGATGCAGTCCGAACTGCTGTCGATGATGGCCCGGTTCACGGCCTCGCTTTCCCGCAGGGCCTTTTCGGCCCGGGCCCTGCGGCTCATGTCCCGGGCGATGCTGATATGCCCCTCGAAGTCCGGGGCGGCGTAGGCCGAGGCGAACACCTCCACGGGCATGCAGGAGCCGTCCTTGCGGCAATGGACGTCGTCGAATTCCAGCCGTCCCCGTTCCATGAGCAGCTCGTCCACGCGCTTCCGGCGCTTGGCCTGGTCATCGGTGACGATGTCGGCCACGCCCATGGAAAGCAGTTCCTCGCGGCTGTAGCCCAAGGCCTCGCAGGCCGCCCGGTTGACGTTGTAAAAGCGGCCGTCCCCGCCCACCAGGAACATGGCGTCCGGCGCCGCCATGAAGATCTCCGAGCCGTTGGCCGCCTGCGCGTCTTGGCGCCGCGCCCGGGCCAGACGCTCCTCAAGCCGCGCGATCGTTTCCCGCGCTGCGGCGAGTTCGCCCTGAAGGGTCTTGTTCTTGTCCCGAGCGTCCGCCATATCCGCTCCATCCTCGGGTTTCGGCCGCCTTGCGGGCGGCGTGGGAAAACACGGCGACATGAGTCAGGTGATTGCATAGCATATTCACGGACGGCCACAACAGCCCCTGGCCGTCCTCCGCCGCTTGCCACGCCGGGGGGGCGCCTGCTACTAAACGGCCTTTCGCGCCTTCCACGAACGACGCCCGACCAAAGGACCTCCCCATGCAGCGTTTCATCCGTTGTTTTCCGGCCATTCTCGCCGTTTTCGCCGTCCTGCAGCTCCTGGCCGCCCCCGCCATGGCCCAGCCGCCCGCGCCGGATCGTCTGGGCGGACTGACCCTTGGGGAAAGCGCCGAAAAAGCAGGCGCGCTCCTTGCGCTCAAAAGCGCCCAGGCCGTGGAGGAGGCGCCGTGGCTTACCCGGATAGGGGTCGCGCCGGACGATATCTTCAAGAGCGGCTACGTCATGACCGGCCGCTGTTTCGCCAAGGGCCGCATCCTGCGCATCAAGCTCAAATACCGCGAAGACGATCTGCCCTTTTTCCGCAAGCTCATCGGCGCCCTGCTCGAGCGCTACGGCAATCCCTCCCAGTACAAGGGCGATCTCGAAGGGGAGGTCATGGGCAACAAATGGTCGTTCACCAACGCCAACGGCGAATCCATCAGCCTCATCGTCCAGCGCGCCCAGAACGGCGACCCGGACGTAAGCCAGGGGGTGGTCATCAAGCTGGCCAACCAGACCCTCATGGAAGCCGAACGCTCCTGTTACGAATACGCCCGAGGCGGGAAAACCGGCGGCGCGCCCGCGCCCCGGACTGCCTCGCCCGGCGGGGATATCGAGGGGTATCTGCCCCGGTAGGCGGCCCGCCGGACCAGGCTCCGCGTTCACGAACAAAGCCCGCCCGGATCGCGCCGGACGGGCTTTTTTATGCGAATGCGCGACGAATGCGAGGCGAACGCGCGAGTTATCGCGATCACACGGGCAGGCGCAGCTTCACGCCGATGACTTCCCCGCGCTCCACCACCACTTCCTGAAGGCTGGGCAAACCGTTCCGGCGATGCTTGCGGCACACCAGGACGCGCGTTCCGGCGATGACCACCAAAAGCTTTCCCTTGTGCCTGGCCGAATAGATGATGTCGCCGCGCTTGACCGTATCCATGAATCCTCTGCGAATCCCCTCGTTTCGGCGTTCCATGGCAGATTTACGGCCAGGGGGCAAGAGCTGAGGGACGTTTCGCGCGCTGGGCCGTGTTGTGTGGCGCGCTTGTTTTCTCTGCGGTATTTGCTAGGATGACGCTATACGTACACGATGCGCGTAACAGTGACCGGAAAGCCGCCTGGGCTTCGGTTGGAGTGATCGCATGCCGTCATCCGTCCTCCTTGCTTTCCCCCTCGTCCTCTTTTCGCCGCGGCCTTCCCTCCTCAAGGCTCGCGCCGCATCCTCTTGCCACGGCGCGTCATGAAGATTTCCTGGAAGATTCTCGCCATCGCCCTGCCGCTCATGGCGGGAAGCATGTTGTGCCTGGGCTGGCTCAACGCCGTTTTCACCGAGCGGGCCCTGGACGGGCTGGCGGGCGACTGGCTGGATTCGCGCCTGTCCGACGCCCTGGGCGTGGCGGTCCGGGCCAGGGACGACCTGCGCAGGCCGGATTCCCGCCTCACTCCCGAGGAGGCCAAGGCTCAGGCCCTCAAAACCATAGGGAACATGTCGTTCGGCCGGGGCGGGCTGGCGCTGGTCCTGGACGACGCGGGCCGGGTCCTGGCCCACCCCGCCCGCATCAACCCGCAAAACGGCTTCGCGGACGTCCCCTGGTTCAAGACCATGAAGACCACCCCCCGGGGCAGGCTGCGCCTGACCCTGGACGGCGTTTCCTACGAGGCGGCCTACGACGCGTTTGTGCCCTGGGGCTGGCGGGTGCTGGCGGCCGCCTCCTCGGAGCGGATCTTCGCCCCGGCCATGCAGGCAAGGCTCTACGGGGTTCTGGCGGGGGCCGCCGCCGCGATCATCGCGGCCGGGCTCCTGCTTGTCATGGCCCGCAGGCTGACCGCCCCGCTCCACGCCCTCATGGATGAGGCCAAACGCATCGCGGCCGGGGACCTCTCCACTCCGGTCTCGGTCTCCTCCAACGACGAGATCGGCGCCCTGGCCGGTTCGTTCCAGAAAATGAAGCAGCATCTGGCCGAGGTCTACCAGGGGCTCGAGGAGCGCATCGCCGAACTGCGCCAGGCCCAGACCCAGCTGAGCCTCAGCGAAACGCGGCTGCGGCGGCTTTCGGACGCGGCCTGGGAGGGCATCGCCATCCACGACCAGGAACGCCTCGTCCTGGCCAACGCCCGCTTCTACGCCATGTTCGGCTACGAGCCGGGCGAACTGGAGGGCAGGATTTCGAGGAATATGACCATCGCGCCGGAATGCCTGGACAAGCTCAACCGGGACATCGAGGAAGGCAAGGACCCGGTGGAAAGCGTGGGCCTGCGCAAGGACGGCTCCCGGTTCATCCTGGAAATCCGGGCTGGACTGATCGAATACCATGGCCGCATGGTCCGGGTGACCGCCCTGCGGGACATCAGCGAGCGCAAGGCGGCGGAGGAGGCCCTGCGCGAAAGCGAAGCCCTTTTTCGCGGGGTCATCAACGCAAGCCAGGACGCTATGGCCGTTCTCGACAAGCGGGGCAGGATCCTCTTCTTCAATCCGGCCGCCGAGCGCATGTTCCAACGCACGGCCGCGCAGATGCGCGGCAAGCGCCCGGACGACCTCATGCCCGGCGCCTCCAAACGCCGCATCCGGGGCTTCGTCGCCGCCGTGGTCAGGGGCGCCCTTCCCGCCGCGGCCTACGACCGGGTCTACGAGGACACGGCCCTTCGGCGCGACGGGGAGCTCTTCCCGGTGGAGCTTTCCGTGTCCGCCGCCCAGAACAGGGGCGAGCCCCTTGTCCTGGCCGTGATCCGCGACATCTCCGGGCGCAAGCGGGCCGAGGAAAAGCTGGAGTCCCTCAACCGGGACCTGGAGAAGCTGGTGGAGGAGCGCACCGGGGATCTGGCCCGCAAGGCCGAGGAGCTCATGCGGGCCAACGAGCGGCTGCGCGAGCTGGACGCCATGAAATCCGCCTTCCTGTCCTCGGTCTCCCACGAGCTGCGCACCCCGCTCACCTCCATCATGGGCTTCGCCAAGATCCTGGGCAAAACCTTCAGAACCCAGTTCCTTGGCGTTCTGGGAAAGGAACCGGCCCTTGCGCGCAAGACCGAACGGTTTCTGACCAACCTGGCCGTGATCGAAACCGAGGGCGAGCGGCTCACCAGGCTCATCAACGACGTTCTGGACCTCAACAAGATCGAATCCGGCGTCCAGGAGTGGCGGGACCGTTTCGTGAATCCGGCGGAGCTCATCAGCCACGCGGCCAGGACCGTGCAGGGCGAGATCGCCAGGAATCCCATGGTCCGCCTCAAGGTGGAACACATGCGCAACCTTCCCGGCATCCGTTTCGATCCGGACAAATTCATCCAGGTGATGCTCAATCTCTTGAACAACGCCGCCAAGTTCACCGAGCGCGGGGAGGTGGGCGTTTCCGCCGCGACGGAAAACGGCGGACTGCGCGTCTGCGTCTGGGACACGGGCATTGGCATCGCCGAAGAGGACCTGCCCAGAATTTTCGAGAAATTCCAACAAGGCCGAAAGGGCGACCTGGGCGACAAACCCAAGGGTACGGGCCTTGGCCTTTGCATCTGCAAGGAGATCGTGGAGCGCTACGGGGGCGCCATCACGGTGACGTCCCGGCCCGGTCAGGGCAGCCGCTTCACCATCCGTCTGCCCCTGACCCCGGCTTCCCAGCTCTCGCCTCCCCAGGCGGCCCAGGCGCTTGAGTCCTAGCGGGACGCCCCCGAAGAAAGTGGACGCTTGTCATACAGGCAATACGCTGAGATAGTGGTTTTTTCCTCGGAAAACATGAGCATGTTTTTCGAGGACGCGACATTAGCGGGACGCCCTCGAAGAACGTCCATTCGCTCTTCGAGGAGACTCCGTCACGCTGATTGTTTTTTTCTACCCAACAAGACAATGGCTTTTTTCAGGGACGCCGCGCCAGGCCCCCGGCCCGGGCTTTGGCGCGGAAACGGCCGTCCGCGTCCCCTTCTCCCGCCCACTACGCGAAAAAACCCCGGGAAGGCGTCCTTCCCGGGGTTTCTCGCGATAGCCGCCGCACGGCCGGTCCGCGATCACATGTCCTCGTTGAAATCCTTGCCCAGGGCTTCCGGGGCCGAGGCGTTGAGCCCGGAGACGATCTTTTTCACGAAGGGATTCCTGGCGGCCAGGTCCTTGACGCGGCGCATGCGGCCCAGGTTGGCCAAAAGCAGCGTCAGGATCATGATGGGGAAGGGGGCCACCTGGAAGACCGGTCCAGGGAGCCCCGGGAACAGGTCCTGCAGATGGATGCCCGCCACCTGGAGGGCGGCGAAGAAGTACGCGCCGGCCACCACCTTCCAGGGCGACCAGCCTCCGAAAATGACGATGGCCAGACAGATCCAGCCCGCCCCCTCGCAGCCCTGGGGACGGCCCCAGCCGTTCTTGATGGCCAGCGAGTACGCCCCGCCCGCGAGCCCGGCCATGAACCCGCCGGTCAGAACGCACAGGATCCTGATGCGGTTGACCTTGACTCCCCGGGAAAAGGCCGCCTGGGGGGATTCGCCCACCGCCCGGGCGCGCAGTCCCGAACGGGTGAAGAACATCCAGCGCCAGACGAGGAACATGGCGATCACGCTCACGTAGACCACGGGGCTTATGCCTCCAAGCCCCGGGATGCTCCAATAGCCGAGATCGGGACCGGGCAGCCGGGCGTAGTCGTTGCCCAGGAAATAGGCCAGATCGCGGCAAAGCAGGGTCAGGATGAAGCCGATGGCCATCTGGGAGCAGCCGAGATAGACGCTGACCACGACCAGGAACCCGGCCACGGCGGCGCCCGTCAGGCCGCCGAAGAGAAAGCCCAGCCAGGCGCTGCCGGTGGTCAGCGCCAGGGCGAAGGCGGCCATGGCGGAAAGGAGCATGGCGCCGTCCAGGGACAGGTTCACCACGCCCGCCCGTTCGGAGATGGTCTCCCCCAGGGAGGCCAGGACCAGGGGGGATCCGGCGGCCAGAATGCCAAGAATGGTGGCGATGAACATGTCCATCAGGCGCCTCCCTTGCGGCGCCGGAGGCGCAGTTCGAGTCCGGCCACCACGAAGACCGAAAGGGCCAGAACGCCCTGGATGACCCCGGCCAGGGAGGAATCCAGGCGCAGGCCGAGGGGCAGCTGGATGGAGCCCACGTTTAAGATGGCGAAGAAAAAGCAGATGGGAATGACCGGCCCGAGCTTGAACCCGGCCATCATCACGGCCAGTAGGGCCGTGTAGCCGTAGCCCGAGGAGATGGAGGGCAAAAGCCGGTGATAGAGCCCGGTCACCTGCAAGGCGCCCGCCAGGCCCGCCAGCGCGCCGCAGGCGGCCATGGCCTGGAGCGCCCGCAGCCCGGGACGCAGCCCCCACAAGGCGGCGGCCGAGGCGTTCTGGCCCGAGGCCTTGACCACCAGTCCCCAGCGGGACTTGGTCAGGATGATCCGGACGGCGATGACGGCGGCCGCGGCCAGGACCGTCTGCCACAGGGGAAAGCCCCCGGGCATGGGCAGCCAGAAATCATCGGGCAGGGGCTCCGTGCCGGAAAGCGAGGCCGCGCCCGGCTGGCGCCATGGCCCCAGGATGAGCCACAGGGTCAGTCCGATGGCCACGAAATTGAGGCCCAGGCCGGAAAAAATCTCGTGCACCCGGCCGTAGACCCGAAGGGCGCCCGACAGCCAGGCCCACAGGGCGCCCCCGGCCATGCCCGCCAGAAGCCCCAGGACCAGGGGAAAGGTTCCCGCGCCCTCGCCGAAAAAGCGCAGCAGGCAGGTGGCCGCGATGGCGCCCATGACCACCTGGCCCTCGATGCCGATATTCCACAATCCGGCGGCGAAGGTCAGAAGGAGTCCGGCCGAGCAGAGCATGAGCGGGGTCCACACCCCCAGGGATTGCAGGGCCCTGATGCGGGACCCCACGCCGCCGTCCAGGATGACCGAAACCGCGTCCAGGGGCGGGGCGCCCGCCAGAAGCAGGATGATCAGGGTGGCGGCCACGGCGAACGCGGCCACGGCCACGAGTCTGACGGGCGCGGCCATGCGAAAACCGGGAGCGCTCATAGCCCCTCCCCTTTCTGGCCGGACATGAGAGCCCCCAGGGCGCCCGCCGAAAGTCCCGACGCATTCACGTCGGCGAAAAGGCGCCGCTGGAAGAACACCAGGACGCGATGGCAGTGATCCAAGATTTCCTCCAGGTCCGCTGAAGAAAAGAGGATGGCCGCGCCTTGGCGGCACCGCTCTTCGAGATGCTCCCAGATCTGGCGGCAGGATTCGAGGTCCAGCCCCCGGGTGGGATGTTCAAGAAGCAGGAGCTTCACGTTCTCGGGGATGAGCGCCAGCTGCAGGCGCTGCTGGTTGCCGCCCGAGAGGTTGACGGCCGGTTCGGACAACCTGACGGGCAGGCGGAAACGCCGGCAGGACGCTTCCATGAAGGCCGTCCCCCCGGCGCCTTTGAGTTCGGGAAAAGCCAGCTGAAAATGCTCGCGCACGCTCATGTCCGGGAAAAGACCGCGTTCCAGGCGGGCGGCGGGAAGCAGGTGGCTTCCGGAAAAGCGGAAGCGCTCCGGCGGCTTGCCGGAAAGATCGATCCCGTCGAGCAGGAGACGGCCGGCCTTCATCCGGGCCCGTCCGGCCAGCCCGCGCAAAAGCGGCTCCTGACCGTTGCCCTCAAGCCCCGCCAGGCCGATGATTTCGCCCGGCCGCACGCAAAGATCGATGTCCGCCAGGTCGAAGCCCTCGCCTTCGAAGACCGCGCCGGACAGGGCAAGGGTCTCCCGGCCGTCCCGGCGCCCGGCCGCGGCGGGCGAGGATTTGACGGGCCTTGCGGCGTCCTCGCCGAACATGCGCGTCAAGAGCTCTTCCTTGGAATACGGCGGGGTGAATTCGCCCGTCACCCGGCCATGGCTCATGACCAGGATGTCGTCGCACATGTCCACGGCCTCTTCGAGGTTGTGGGTGACGAAGATCACCGTGCGGTTTTCGTCCTTGGACAGGCGGCGCATGGCCGCGAACAGGGCTTCCTTCTGCTCCAGGGAGATGCCCGTGGTGGGCTCGTCCAGGATGAGCACGCGCACGCCCGCGTCCAGAAGCCGCAGCAGGGACAGCTGCTGGCGCTCGCCCACGGTCAGGTCGGCAAGGCGCATGTCCGGGTCGAAGGAGAAATGAAAGGAGCCCGACAGGTTCGCCAGGTTCTCGGCAGCCTTGGCCCGGCCCCCGCCGCGCCCGCCCAGGCTGAAATTCTCCCAGACCTTCATGGCGGGGAAATCCAGCGGATCCTGCTGGAGCATGCCCACGCCCACGGCGAGAGCCCTGGCCGGGTTTAAGGCGCCCGCGCTGGCGCCGTTTATAAGGATGTCTCCCCCGTCCGGCCGGGTGCGGCCGCACAGAACGCGCATGAGCGTACTCTTGCCCGCGCCGTTTTCGCCGAGGAGCCCATAAACGCGTCCGGGGCGCAGACTGGCGTCCACGCCCCGGAGCGCTTGTACCGCGCCGTAGTTTTTACGTATTTCGCGAAGGGTAATGTCCATGGGTCTATTTGGAGCTTGCGCCCTCCATGCCTTCCAGGAGCTGGCCCATGTACCAGATCTTCTTGTCGTCGGCCTTTTCGCCGGCGGCCAGCCACGGGGTTCCGTCCTGGTAGTTGAGCGGGCCCACGTACAGGTTGATGGAGCCGTCGCCCAGGCCCTTCATGAACTTATGCAGTTCGGTCTTGGCCGCGCCGGAGAGCGCCGGACCGTAGGCGTAGCCCACGGCGCTGTCGGGCGCGTTGTCGCCGCTCTTCCAGTCCGGGGCGTTCCATTCCCAGGTCTGCTTGAAGGACCCGTCCATGACTTCCTTGATGAATTTTTCGTAGGTGGGACCCCAGTTGAAATAGGGAACGCCCAGGCAGACGTCCTCGAAGCCCTCGCAGGCGCCTTCGTAATCGTAGGGCACGGCCCAGACGTCCTTGCCGGCCTTTTTCTTCTGGGCGGCCACGGTGACGGCCTCGGGGGTGTCGATGCTGGAGATGACCACGTCATAGCCGCCGTCGAAAAACTTGTTGGCCACCTGGGTGGGATCGGAGGTGACGCCCGGGATATTGAACCAGAAGCCGATCCAGGTCACCTGGAAGGACAGATCCTTGGGGTCTTTTTTCAGCACGTTCACCCAGGCGTACCGGGCGCCCAGGTAGGCGGCGGCGGCCAGGCGGCGGGTCTCGTCGTTGACCAGGGGGCCCAGGAAGCCGATCTTGCCGGTCTTGGTGGTCATGGCGGCGGCGAAACCGGCCATCATCTTGCCGTAGATCATCTTGCCGAACGCGTTGGCCAGATTCTCGGGCGCCTTGCCGGCAAGCACGTCGTCGCCGGAAATATGCAGGAACTTCAGTTCCGGATGCATCTTGGCCGCTTCGCGCACGCCGTCCTTCATGTCGTCGGAGTTGGCGATGATGAGCTTGGCGCCCTTGGAGGCCAGGTCATCCACCAACTGCGGGATGGTGAAACCGGGCCGGTCGGCCGGGTTGACCTTGTCGAGGTAGATCATCTTGGCGCCGGGAACGGCCTTTTCGGCGTAGAGGCCGCCGTCGTAGTGGGCCTGGCTGTATCCCTTGTCGTTGTAAGGACCGACCAGGAGCATGCCGAAGGTCAGGTCCTTGTCCGCGGCCTGGCAGGCGGCGGCGAAGCCCAGCGCGGCGACGGCCAAAACGGCCATGGCGAGCATCCGTTTGAACATTTTCCCCTCCTCAAAAAAATCTTTGGGCCTGTCCGGCCCATGGTCCCGGAGTCCGTCAACCTCCCGGTCCGTCCGGGAACGTCTCCGCCTCGGCGGCTTGTAACAAGAACGGCGGCCCCCTTCAAGACAAAGGGCGCCCCGGGCGGCCCGATCCTGTGGTGAAAGCGCATTTTCCGTCTTGATTCAAGGACGTTTCGCGGCGGCCGGCGGTTGACGTTTTTTTCGCGGTTTTGACAAAATCGGCGCATGGAGCCGGGACGGCGCCGCTTGGGCCCGCGCGGCGATGCTGGATTTTTACGAAGCGCTGGGGCATAAGCGGCGATAGGCCGGGAATTTTTTCCGGCCTGGATTTCAGGCCCGCGCCGCCCCCTCGCGGAAAAGCGGCGTTTTCCGGCCCGCAAGGAGGGCTTATGAAGGATTTTTCCGGAAAAACCGCGCTCATCACCGGCGGCGCCCAGGGCATCGGACGGGCCGCCGCCGAGGCCTTTTTACGGCGGGGCGGCGCGGTCGCCCTGCTCGATCCGGACGAGGAAGCCCTGGCCGAGACGCGCACCACCTGCCGGGCGCTCGGAGAAACCCTGGCCATCTGCGGTTCGGCCGCCGACGAGGGCGACGTGGCCAGCGGCATGGGGGCGATCCTCGACCGCTTCGGCAGGCTGGACCTTCTCGTCAACAACGCCGGGATCATGATCCGCAAGCCCATAACCGAGCTGAGCCTGGCCGAGTGGAACACGGTCATCGGCGTCAATCTCACGGGCATGTTCCTGTGCGCCAAATACGCCGCCCCGGCCCTGGCCGAAGCCAGGGGAAGCATCGTGAACATCGCGTCCACCAGGGCCTTCATGTCCGAGCCCCACACGGAATCCTACGCCGCCTCCAAGGGCGGGGTCGCGGCCCTGACCCACGCCCTGGCGGCCAGTCTCGGGCCCAGGGTGCGGGTCAACGCCATAGCCCCGGGCTGGATCGACGTGAGCTCCTGGCAAAAGACCTCGGTCCGCAAGCCGGAGAAGCTGCGGCCAAGGGACCACGCCCAGCATTTCGCGGGCCGGGTGGGCGAGCCCTCGGACGTGGCCGAGCTGATCATGTTTCTCGCGTCGGACAAGGCCGGCTTCATGACCGGGGCCTGCCTGCCGCTGGACGGCGGCATGACCCGGAAAATGATCTATGAGGACTAGACGGCCGGATCACGCGCCGCAACGGAGCGCTCGCCATAAATATTTCAGCGATTTTCGGTTTTTTACATTATTGTTTTCAAAATGCCACAGTTCGGTGTTGCTCTTTCGGTTTTCGAAGGATAATTTTCACGAACAATCAAAATGCGCCCTGCGCGCCCGTAACGAGGGAGGTTCCATGAAACGGATCATTACGCTTTTGACCCTGTGTCTCTTTCTGACCAGCGCCTATGCCGCCCAGGCCGAAACCCTGAAACTGCTCACCTGGAAGGGCTACGCTCCCGCCGAACTCGTGGCCAAATTCGAAAAGGAAACCGGCATCAAGGTGGAAGCCACCTATTCCAACAACGAGGAAATGATCGCCAAACTGCGGGCCACGCGCGGCGCGGGCTTCGACCTGGCCCAGCCGAGCCAGGACCGCATCTCCTCGGTCCAGGCCGAGTTCAAGCTCTACAAGCCCATGGACTATTCCAAGCTGGACGCCGCCCTTTTCATCCCCTCCATGCTGGACGCGGTCAAAAAGAACACCAAGGTGGGCGAGGATTCCTTCGCCGCTCCCTTCTGCTGGGGCACCTCGGGGCTTATCGTGAACAAGGAAAAGGCTCCGGGCGTGGACTCCTGGAACGCCCTGCTGGACGAGAAGTACAAGGGCCGCGTGAGCTACCGCTTAAAGCGCCCCACGCTGATCGCCATGGGCTACGCGCTCGGCTACAAGCCCTTCGAGCTGTACGGCGACGCCAAGGCCTATAAGGAAATGCTCGACAAGATCGAGGAAACCCTCATCAAGGCCAAGCCCCTGGTCAAGAACTACTGGGCCAACGGCGACGCCCTGCTCGAATCCATGCGTTCCGGCGAGGTCTTCGTGGCCATGGCCTGGGACAACGGCGGTTTCAAGCTGCACAGCGAAAATCCCAACATCGACTTCGTGGCCCCCAAGCAGGGCGCCCTGGGCTGGATCGACACCTTCGCCCTCCCGGCCAAGGCCGAGAACGTGGACGCCGCCTACAAATGGATCAATTTCATCATGCGTCCCGAGAACGCCGCCTACTTCACCGAGCAGGAAAACACCCCCACCGCCTCCAAGGACGCCGGTTCCAAGCTGTCCGAGGCCGTGAAGGCCAACTTCGACCGCTGCTTCCCGCCCGCGGTCATCGACAACATCCAGTGGTACCCGCCCGTCCCGGCGGAGCTTGAAGCCATGGAAGGCAAGGTCCTCGACAAGATCAAGGCGGCCAACTAACCGGCCTTTCCCGGCGCGCGGCGCGCCGGAGACGACAAACGTTGCGACAAACGCGGCCGGACCCGGATTTCCCGGGTCCGGCCCTTCGCCGCAGGAAGCCATTTCGCCCGCCACGCGCAAGACGGCCGGACGGGCGCCCCGGGGTCTCATGCAAAACGATCTTTCCATTCAGAATCTGGTGAAAACCTTCGGCGAGTTCAAAGCCGTGGACAACGTCTCCTTCGACGTGCCCCAGGGCTCCTTTTTTTCCATCCTCGGCCCCTCGGGCTGCGGCAAGACCACCATCCTGCGCATGGTTGCCGGGTTCGAGGAACCGACCTCGGGCGTCATCGCCATCCGGGGCAAGGACATGCGCGGCGTGGCCCCCAACAACCGCCCCATCAACCTGGTCTTCCAGCACCTGGCCCTGTTTCCCATGATGAACGTGGCCGACAACATCGCCTTCGGCCTCAAGCGCCGCAAGGTCCCATCGGCCGAGATCGTCCGCAAGGTGGAAGACGTGCTGGAACGGGTGGGGCTTCCGGGCTACGGCCAAAAACGCATCAACCAGCTTTCCGGAGGCCAGAAACAGCGCGTGGCCATCGCCCGCTGCCTGGTCCTCTCCCCCTCGGCCCTGCTCCTGGACGAGCCCCTGGGCGCCCTGGACCTGAAGCTTCGCGAACAGATGAAGGTGGAGCTGAAAAAGCTCCAGGCCAAAGTGGGCACGACCTTCATCTACATCACCCACGACCAGTCCGAGGCCCTGGTCATGTCCGACCAGGTGGCCGTCATGAACAGGGGCAAATTCGAGCAGGTGGGCGCCCCTCAGGAGCTCTACCGCGAGCCCGCCACCCCCTTCGTGGCCCGGTTCGTGGGCGACAACAACGCCTGGTCCGGTAAAATTCTCGAGCGCTCGGGCGATGACGTGACCATCCGCACGAACGAGGGCTTCACCTTCAGGGCCCAGGCCAGGGACGCCTGCGCGGCGGGCGCGCCCGCGGATCTCTTTTTGCGGCCCGAAGCCATCCGCATCGAGCCCAAGGATCGCCAGGGGCTCAACATGATGCGCCTTTCGGTCAAGGCCATCCTGTTCGACGGGGCCAACAGCCGCCTCTTGACGGCCACCCCCTCCGGCCAGGAGCTTCTGGTCAGCCTGCCCCAGAACCGCAAATTCGACCACGTGCGGCCGGGCCAGGAGATCGAGGCGGGCTGGCACCCGGAATCCGGAGCCTGTTTCGCGGCGAATCCCGGTCAGACCCTGGCGGACCTCGCCGCCCAGACCGGCGAAGAGGGGGTCGCGCCGTGAAATCCTCCAAGGCCGCCCTCTGGCTTTTCCTCACCCCGGTCCTCATGTGGCTGGTCCTCATGATCGTCCTGCCCCACATCGATCTTCTGATCATGAGCCTGCGCGGCAAGGACGAACTGGGCAAGCCCGCCTGGACCCTGGCCAACTACATGAATTTCTTTTCCGAACCCATCTACTGGCTCACCTTCGTGCGCACGGCCCTGTATTCCATCCTGACCATGCTCATCACCCTCGTTATCGGGCTGCCCACGGCCTTCTACATCGCCAAGGTGGGCAGGGCCCGGTTCCAGGGCTTTTTCATGATCCTGCTCCTTCTGCCCTTCTGGGTTTCGGAGCTGGTCAGGGTCTACGGCTGGATGATCCTGTTGCGCGAATCCGGCGTGCTCAACTTCCTGCTCATCAAGGCGGGCATCCTCAACAAGCCCATCGAGATGCTCTACAACGACGCCACCATGATCATGGGCCTGGTCTACACCTCCATGCTCTTCATGGTGGTGCCCCTGGTCTCGGTCATGGAGAGCCTGGACGACAGCCTGATCGAGGCGGCCTGCGACCTGGGGGCCTCCAAACTGGTCATCTGGCGCGACATCGTCATCCCCCACTGCAAGCCGGGCATCACCTCGGGCTGCATCGTGGTCTTCATGCTTTCCCTGGGCAATTACCTCACCCCCAACCTCATGGGCGGCAAGAATTCGTTGTGGTTCACCGAGCAGATCTACAACCAGTTCATCGCCAGCTTCAACTGGAACCAGGGCTCGGCCTTCGGCTTCCTGCTTCTGGCCTTAAGCTCGCTCATCATCTGGGCCGGGCTCAAGATCACCGGCCAGAAGCTCGGGGAGACCGCGTCATGATCAGAAGCCTGCCCAATACCAGAGGATACGCCTTTTCGTACAACCTCTTCATCATCCTGTATTTCGTGTTCCTGTTCGCGCCGCTGGCCGTGACCTGCGTGCTCGCTTTCAACAATTCGGATTTCCCTTCCCTTCCCTGGCAGGGATTTTCCCTGGACTGGTTTTTCGCGGACGGTCCCTCGCGCATCGGCATCTTCCACGACGAGGAGAACCTGCGCTCCATCTGGACCAGCTTTGAGACGGCCTTTTGCGTGTCCATCCTGAGCGTCATCGTGGGCACGTGCGCGGCCTTTCTGTTCGAGCAGGAGGAGTTTCCCTTCAAGGGCGCGCTCTATTTCCTCATGCTCGCCCCCCTGGTCATCCCGGGAGTCATCCTCGGCATCTCCATCCTGCTGGCCGCCAACTCTGCCGGAACCTTCGTGGAGGACGCCACGGGCTTCGACGTATCCTTCTTGCGGCCGAGCTTCTGGCTGGTGGTTCTGGGACAGTTCTCCTTCATCACCACCTTCGTGGCCCTGGTGGTCTCGGCCCGGCTCAAGAAATTCGATCGCAGCCTGGAGGAGGCGGCCCTGAACCTCGGGGCCACGCGCCTTGAGACCATCTGGTACGTCACCCTGCGCTTCCTGCGTCCCTCCATCATCGGCGCGGGCGCGGTGGCCTTTCTCATGAGCTTCGAGAACTTCAACACCACGCTCTTCCTGGTGGGCTCCAAACCCACCCTGCCCATCAACCTGTACCTTCAGGTGCGCGACGGCAGCACCCCGGTCATCAACGCCATCTCCTTCCTGCTCATCGTGGGCACCTCGTGTCTGGCCCTGGTGAATCTGTATTTCAACAAGAAGGAGGCGGATTGAGTTTTTTCGACGTTCTTTCCGGCCACGTCCCCGGAAAGGGACGGGTCTGCGCCCATCGGGGCGCCCGGTCGCTGGGTCCGGAGAACACGCTTTTCGCCTTTGAGAAGGCCGAGAGGCTGGGAGCGGATTTCATCGAATTCGACGTGCGGCTCACGGGAGACGGAGAGCTTGCGGTCTTTCACGACGAGGACCTCGCCCGGACCACGGACGCCCCCGCCCGGCCCGCCTTCGCGGTCAGGCGCCCCTGGAACCCCCGCGATTTCAGTCTGGCCGAGTTGCAGGCGCTGGACGCGGGCTCCTGGTTTCTGACCTCCGATCCCTTCGGGACGGTGGCCTCGGGCGAGCTTTCCCCGCTGGAATACGGCGCCGTCAGAAGCCAGCGCATCCCCTCCCTGCGCGAGGTCCTGGGCTTTTTCCGCAAACGCGGCCTGCCGTTCAATCTTGAAATCAAGGACATGACGGGCGTTCCCGGCGGCGAACGGATCGTCGCCAAGGTCCTGGACGCGCTGCGTGAGACCGGCTGCCAGGAGCTGGCCCTGTTGTCCTCCTTCAACCACGGCTATATCGCGGAAGGCAAACGCCTGGCGCCGGAGATTCCCTGGGGAGTTCTGATCCAGGGGGACGCGCCGGAGGACCCGGCCGCGCTGGTCCGTTCCCTCGGCGCCGACGCCTATCACCCGCCCCGGGACCTCTGCCCGCCCGAACTGGCGGCAAAGCTGGCCAGGACGGGCATCCCGGTCAACGTCTGGACCGTGAACGACCCGAAGGAAGCGGCCGCGTATCTCGAACGCGGAGCAAGCGCCGTGATCACGGATTTTCCCCACCGCATCCGCCGCAATTGACGCAAGCGCTCCCGGTTCGCCCCGCCGGGTCCCCGCGAAAGCGCGGACCCGGCGGCGCATCATCCCCCAAAAACAGCTTCCGGGACGCCTTGTTCCATCACCCACCGCCTGGCCTCGCCGACCGATCGAGCGATCACGTCGGGCCCCAGGGCCGTAAGACGGGAGATCTCGTCCTCGCTTCCAGGGAGCCAGGCCGCGCTGATCATCCTGATTCCGGCCCGGCGCGCGGCTTCGATATCGCTCGGCGCGTCGCCCACATAGGCGATCTCGCTGGGCTTTAGCCCCCATATTTCGACGATTTCGGCGATACGCTCGGTTTTGACCGGACCGTGGGGGGAACCCGTGGCCACATGCTCGAAATAGGGGGTAAGCGCGAACCGCTCAAGCGTGAGCTGCGCGCTGCGCGCTCCCTTGCCGGTCACAAGCCCCAGCCGGGCGCCCGAGGACATAAGCTCCGAAAGCCAGTCCGTGATCCCGGGAAAGGGGCCATGCTCCGGCCCGAGGAGCCGCTCGTAGGCCGCAAGAAAATCCGCCACGCCCCGCTCGTAGCGTTCGGGCGCGAGCGCGAGGATGGTTCCCTCCTCTGACGGTCCGAAGGTCGCCACGATCTCGTCATCCGTGACCGCGCGCCCGGCAAGGGGCTCGACGGCCTCCCTGAACGCGGCGATGCAAAGCGGCAGCGTGTGCGTGATGGTTCCGTCCAGATCGAATATCAGTCCCGAAATCGGCATGCCGCCCTCCTTTATGACGCACGCGGCTAGTCCTGTTCGCAGCGTCCGTTAGCACGGCCCGCATGACGCGGCAAATTCCAAAAAACGGCGCTTCCGGCTCCAGTGAACCGGAAGCGCCGCAAATCCGCGCATGCCGACAGGACGTTATTTCGCGGACAGAGCCTTGGGCCCGCCGCCCTCGCTTTCGTTTTTCAAATCCGCAATGATCCCGGACAGGGTTCTGGCCTCCTCCGACAGGCTCTCCAGCGCCCGTTCGGATTCGTCCACGCTTCTGGCCGCGTTGACGGCGATGCCGTTGATCTCGTCCACCGAACGGTTGATTTCCTCGGCCGCGGCGGCCTGCTCCTCGGCCGCCGTGGCGATGCTCTGGATCTGGGCGGCCGAATCCTCCGCTCCCTGCACGATGCGCCGCAACGCTTCGCCGGATTCCTTGGCCAGGGAGGCGGCGCCGTCGAGACCGCGTACGGCCTCCTCCACGGCCGCCGCGTTTCGCGAGGCCGCATCCTGGATGGAGCGGATGGACTGGCCCACCTCCTTGGTGGCGGTCATGGTCTTTTCGGCCAGCTTCCTGACCTCGTCGGCCACCACGGCGAAGCCGCGTCCGGCCTCTCCCGCCCGGGCCGCCTCGATGGCGGCGTTCAGAGCCAGGAGGTTGGTCTGATCGGCGATATCCTCGATCACGGTCATGATGCCGCCGATGGACTGGGCGCGCTGCCCGAGCTCGGCCATGTCCTCCTTGAGGACGAGCGCCTTGCGCTGGGTTTCGTTCATGGCCGCGATGGACTGCTCCACCACCTTGGCGCCCTGGAAGGCGCCGTCCCTGGCTGAGACGCCCTTGGCCGCGGCGTCGCTGGCGTTTTTGGCCACCTCCAGCACGGTGGCGCTCATCTCGTCCATGGCCGTGGCCGTGGAGGCGATGCGTTCCTTCTGGATGTCGCTGCCCTGGCGGATTTCAGCCGCCTTTTCGGAAATCTCCTCCATGGCCCCGGTAATGTTGGCCACGGACTGTTCCAGAATCATGGCCGCCTGAAGCATGCCCTCGGCCCTGGCCTTGTCCGCCTTGCACGTAGCCTCTTGGGCCTCGCAGGTGGCGGCCATGGCGGCCTGGGCCTTTTCCTCGGCCTCGCGGGTCTTGGCGAAGATCTCCTCCATATTGGCCTTGAGTTTTTCGGACAGGGCGGTCAGCGCCTTGAACACGCCGCCGATCTCGTCCCCGCGCGCCACGTCGAACCGCTGGCCGTAATCGCCCTCGGCGATGCGTGAAAGCCCGGCGGACACGGCCCTTAGCGGCTTGATGGCGATCAGGTCGGAAAGCAGCCAGATGGCGGCGGCGATGATGATGAGGCTTACTGCCATGATGAGCCCGATCCTGGTCACCGTGGCCGTCACCGGAGCGGTCAGCTCATCCCTGTCAATGACGCTCATGATGCGCCAGCCGAATTTCGGCGAAGTCATGACCACGCCCACGACTTCCCGGCCGGACAAGGCGAATTCCAGGCTGCCGTCGCCGCGATCGAACAGGGCCTTAAGTCCCGGCTGACCGGTTTCCGTGAGGTTCTTGAAATTGAAATCGGGATTATTGGGATCGGAAATGACGGTCCCGTCGCCCTGAACCAGCATGACGTAGCCGGTCCGGCCGATCTTGACGCTTTTCGCCAGGGCTGTCAGCCGCTCGAGCGACAGGTCCAGCGCCGCCACGCCGATAAGCTCGGAGCCTTTGAGCACGCCCTTGGCCACGCTGATGCACGCTTTGCCGTTGGTGGACATGTAGGCCTTGGAGACGATGGCTTTTCCGGGATCGGTCTGGGATTCCTGATACCAGGGGCGTTTCCTGGGATCGTATCCGGGCGGCATCAGGTCTTTGGAGCCGCTGATGAAACCGCCGAACTTGGTGCCGATGTAGGCGTCCATGTAGCTGGGGTGGCTCCGCAGCAGCGCCTCCAGCGCCTCGAAAACAGCCATGCCCGGGGCGTCGTCCGGCCCGGGGTTGACCTTGGATTCCGCCTTGGCGTCCATGTACGAAGGCATTTTGTCGTGCACGAGCTGGGCCTGGGGAAGCAGAGCCATCTCGATGGCGTTTTCCTGCACATCCTCGAGAAAGATGGCCACCGCGTTTTCCACCTGACGGATCTCGATCCCGGCGGACTCGAGATAGGAGGCGAAGGACATGTCCGACACGTTGCCGGAAACCATGACGAAAATGATCGCCATGGGAATCAGGATCACCACGATGAGGCCCGCGATGAGCTTAAGACGGATGGATCGGAGCATGTTTCCCTCCCCCGCGCGTGTTGGATGATGGGTTGAAAAGCCGTACGGACAGTTTTCCTCCCACCACTATATAGTATAATCAGGAAATGACAATTCCGTGAATGTCGTTTTTTGGATGAAAAAGCGCCCGCGAACCGGATCGCCGCCGGGGGGGTTGGCCTCGCGCGCTATTCGCGCTATGATGCATGGATCACATTCACGCCGCCGCGCCCATCGGAGGAAACGATGCCCCTAACCGGAAGAACGCTCCTTGCCGTCTGTCTTTTCCTGTCCCTGGCCCTGACGGGCTGCGAAACCATGCAGGCGCAGCCATCCAAGGGCGCGGGCTTCGTTCCCATGGACGAAATGGCGCCCAGGGCCGACCTGCCCTTTCAGAAGGTCTGGATCAAGGCCGGCGTGGACTGGGACAAATACCACAAGCTCTACATCGAACAGCCCAACACGGACTACCTCATAAAGGGCAACGCCTGGCAGGAGCATTTCCGGAAGGACAAGATCCAGCAGGACATGAAGACCATCGCGGACTACATGGGAAACGCCTTCGCCAAGGCCTTCAAGGACGATCCGAAAAAACGCTACGAAATCATCGACAAGCCCGAACCCGGCTCGCTCACCGCCGAAGTCGCCCTGACCGAGCTGACGCCGAGCAATCCCGTTCTGGAAGCCCTTGGCATCGCCGGACCCTACGGCTCCGGCGTGGTGGTCCAGGCCGCCGCTAAGGAAACGGGCGCCCGGGCCACCGTGGCCTTCGAGGCCAAGATTCTGGACAGCGAGTCCGGCGAGGTCCTGGCCATGTTCGCGGACCGGGAGCAAGGCAAGTTCGCCCCCATCAACCTGCGCGGCCTGACCTGGTACGGCGAGTGCCAGGCCTCCATCGACGACTGGTCCAAGGAATTCGTGGAAGTGGCCAACAAAAGGCCCGACGAAGTGGTCAAGCCCTCAAGCCCCTTTACCTTGAGCCCCTGGTAACGGATCAGGAGCGCCCGTTGCGGGCTGTGGATTCCGGCGGCGTCTTCCGCAAGGCGCCGCCGTTTTTTTTGACCGCGCCCCCTCTCCCGTCCGGCCCGAACCCAGGGAAGGGCCGCCGCGTATCGTTACATGCCGCGAAGATCTTCGCCCGCGCCCGTTTTGAGATGCATAATTCCCAGAAAGTCCGTACGCGCCTCTCACTCAAATCCTGACAGAGTAAAATTGTAATGGGATTCCAAAGGGCGAGAGCCCTTTCGCCGAAGGGCGCCACCCCGGCCAATTGTGCAGCGTCTCGTTCTGGGACGCGACGCGCAAGCAAGGAACGGCTGGGGGGGGGAGAGACCGCGCCGGGCAGGCGCGCGACCGGAGGATGAACCGGGAAGCCGCGGAGGGGGCGCGGCGCCGTCCTGGCCGGATGCGACGGCGCCGCGCAAGCTCCCTCCTTGGGGGGTGTGGCTCTGGGGAAAGTTATTTCCTGACGGACGCCTCGAGCTTTTGGGAAAGCTCCATGATGTCCTGGGCCAGTCGCTTCTGCTCCTCGGTCTCCACGGCCGCGCCGAGCTTCTGGGCGCGCATGGCGATCTCCGACGCCTCGGAGGAAAGGATGAGGGCGCGCACCTTCTCGGGCATGGACTCAAGGGCGGCCAGCCGTTTGTCGAATTCCTGCACCATGGCCGCATTCTGGGCCACCGTGGCGCCCAGGCTTTCCTCCAGCTCGGTTTTGGCGCCCGACACCTTGAGATCCATGGCCACGTAGAGGACGCCCGCCACGATGAGGGCCACGATCCCGATGGCCAGGCTTATTCTGGCCATATGCCAGGCGTCGCCCGGATCGCTCTTGGGATCAACCTCTTCCCGGGCCGCTTCCACATCGCCGTATTCCGCTCGAATCCTTTTTTCCACGCCAAGCATAGCCTTCTCCTTTGTAGATGGTCTGTCAGGCGGTTTTCTTCCAGTTGACGACATGATACCCGCGCACGGCCACATTGACCGCGATCTCCTCGTAGACCTCGCGCAGGGCGTTCGTTTCCGACTCCTTGTCCCGGATCATGCGCAGATACTTGAGCTTGCCGAGCTGCTCCATAAGCCCCTCGGGCACGCTGTCGAATCCGCCCTTTTCCCGGGTGAACAGGTACCATGTCGGTTCCTCTTTGCTCTGATACGCCGCAAAGCGCATACCCTCTCCCTCGCGTTGGTCCGGGGTCCGGCGAACCGGCCGTCCGCTTCCGCTTGCCTCTTGCCGCATGAGGATCCCGCCTGCGATCCCGCTCACGTCAGCGCCCTCCTCGGAGCCGCGCCAGCCTTTTTGGCCGGCAAGGCCGTCCTGGCCGGGGAGGCCGGCTTGACCGCGCCGGGCGCCGGTCTGGCGGCCGTCCTCACCGGAACTCCCGTCTCGCCGCTTCGGCCGCCATCGCCCTGCCCGTCGCGAAAGGAGGCGATGATGTCATGCAATTGCCGGGAATGTCCGGCGAGATTCGTCACGGCCGAGCCGGAATCCCGCGCGCCGCCCGCAATCTCCACCGCGATCCGGCTGACCTCGGCCACGGCGGCGTTGATCTGGTTGGTGGCCGCGGATTGCTCTTCCGCGGCCGTGGCGATGCCGCGCACCTGTTCCGAGGAGGCCTCGGCCAGATTCACGATCTCCCCGAGGGCCTTGCCGGATTCTCCGGACAGCCTGGCGGCTTCCTTGACCGCCTCGGCCGCCTGCTTGACCATGCCGATGTTGCGCTCGGCGCCGTCCTGGATGGCGCCGATGGCCAGCCCCACCTCCTTGGTGGCGCTCATGGTCTTTTCGGCGAGTTTTCTGACCTCGTCGGCCACCACGGCGAAGCCGCGTCCGGCGTCCCCGGCCCTGGCGGCCTCGATGGCGGCGTTTAAGGCCAGAAGGTTGGTCTGGTCGGCGATGTCGGAAATGATGTTCATGATGGCGCCGATGCCCCTGGCTTCCTCGCCGAGGCTCATCATGCCGTTTTCCAGCTCCCCGGCCAGGCGCTCCACCTGTCCGATGGCCTGTCCGGCCCGGCTGACCACGTCCGCGCCGCGCAGGGCGCGCTGGCGCGATTCCTCGGCCTGGAGCGAGGCTTCGGAGGCGTTTCTGGCCACCTCGTTCACGGTGGCGGTCATCTGCTCCATGGCCGTGGCGGTCTCGGCGGCGCGCTGTTCCTGGATTTCAGCGCCCTGATCGGTCTGCTCGATCTGGCGCGCGAGCTCTTCGGAGAGGGCGACGATGCCCTGGGCCACGCCCTCAAGCTGGCCCGCGGCCATGGTGAGGCCCTCCCGGCGGGCTTCCTCGGCCCGGCGTCCGGCCTCCTCGGCTTCCAGGCGGCATTCGTTGGCCCGATCGGCCTCTTCGGCGGCCTTGACGCTTTGGGCGTCGGCGTCCGCGATCTTGGTTTTCAAGGCTTGGACCATCTTGCGCAGGGAATCGGCCAGAACGCCGGTCTCGTCCTTGCGGGTGACGGTCAGCGTCTCGTCGAGATTCCCGCCCGCCACCTTTTCGGCGTAGGCCGCCGTGGCCACGATGGGCCGGGCCAGGGACCGGGCGAAAAGCGCCCCGATGACGACCATGATCAGTCCCACCGCCGTGGCTGAAACAAGGATGGACAAAATGATTTCGCGGGTGGTCTGGTTCATGACCGTGCGATCCCTGCCGATGAACAGCATGCCCCCGCGCTTGCCGTCGGCCGTGACGATCGGCCAGTAGGCGGTGTCGTATTCCACCCCAAGGATAAGGTTACGCTTTTCAAAGGACTTGCCCTTGGTCAGCACGGTGTCCAGCACCTCGGGATTGTCCATTTTGGTGCCGATGGCCCGCTGCCCGTCGCGCATGATGGTGGTGGAGACCCGGGCGTCGTTCTGGAAGATGGTGCATTCCACGTCCATGTCGCGCTTGACTCCGTCCACGAAATTATGGGTGCCGAGATCGAGCCCCACGGCCACCGCGCCCACGATTTTCCCGTCGAGCATGATGGGACAGCCCGCGCGCACCGACAGCTTGATGACCGTGCCTTCCTCGATGCCCACGCTTTCCTGCCCCTCCAGGGCTTTTTGCACGGCTTTTTGTTTCATGCCGCTGTCCCCGAATTTCGGGGAGTGTCCCCGGGCCAGGATGACGCCTTTGTCGTTGGTGATGGTCAAAAAGTCCGGAGAGGATTTTTCCAGGAGGTCTTTGGCGATTTTCTGAAGAAAGGGCGTATCGCCCCGGGCGACGGCTTCGGCCACCGCGCTGTTGGAGGCGATGAGGTAGGCCTCGGAAAGGCTTTCGCGCATGAGGTTGTCGAACCTGGCCTGTACGGCTTTTTCCCGCTGGGCCAAGGCCCGGGCGGTCTCCTCGTCCATTCCCTGCGTCAGGAAATAGGTTGTGGTGAAAATGATGGAAAGGCTGACCACGGAAATGGAAGCCACCACCAGCAGGATGATCTTGTGCGAAAACCGTAGATTCATGATATCGTCCCCTTGCGCGTCACCAGATACTCAGGGTGCAGGCGCCTGTCCGTCGCCACAAAGGCCTTGGCCGCGTCCGGCCCGACGTTCGCAGCGACAATTTCCACCACTTCCCGGCCGTCCCGGTCCACCACGGACATGCGCTCGCCCTCGCTTACTCCTTGGCGAAGTCCCAGTCCGAAAATGATGTCCCAGCCTCCCTTGCGCTTGGCCAGTTTGTATATGGGGCCGAACCCCTTACGGCGCAGCCGTTCGTCCTCCCGGTCTCCCTCGCGGTAGACCAGGACCAGAATGACGGCGGCCAAGGGGATGATGCCGATGGTTATCCACCAGGGCCCGATGCCCAGGTAGCGTTCGGTCAACGACCAGAAATCGCCGTGGTATTCGCGATTGTTGGCGAACACCTTGACTTCCAGGGGCGCGGGCTGTTCGCTCGTGGTCACGCCCGGTCCGGCGAGCTGGCTTCCTGCGCGTTCCACGCGGATCAGATGGACGCCGGGGGGGACGTCCTGATCGATCGTCAGCTCGCCCTGCCACATTTTGCCTTTCAGCGTGTTGAATTCCAGATGGATTTTGTCCGTGTCCGCGGAATAGGTCAGGTTTTCGTTGAGCGCTTTTTTCCGCAGGGCCGCCTTTTCCGGATCATCCGAATCCTCGGGAAGCGGCTTGCCCCCGCCGATGTCGGGCGCGGTTTCGCCGACGACGTACACGCGGGATCCGGGCAAGGCCCGGATGGCGCCCCGGGAGTCGAGGGCCATATACAAGATGGTATCCCCGATGCTGAACAGGAACAGAATGAAGAGGGTTTTCGAGAGGAAGGAAAGATATTTTCCGTTCATTCGGGGGGCTCCGGTCCTTCCGTATCTATTCGGCGACGGGCTTCGCCGGTTGGGGATCGCGATTTTTACGCACGAAATAAATGAACACGACCAGGGTGGGGATGAACATGGGCACATAGGTGCGCAGGAAGGTTTCGGACAGATCGCCCCCGGCCACGCTGCACCGGTAAAAAGTGAACGCCAGCTCCGCCAGGAGCAGGACGTCCATGACGATGAGCAGGATCTTCTGCTTCATGTTGAGAGGGGTTTCGTATTTACGTTCGAAGTTCATGGCTCCTCCGCTCGTATGACCGGGAGGCCGCCTGGCGGCCTCCCGGTTCGCGTTCGGGGTTTACTTCTTGAGATCCTGTTTGGTGACGTTCATGACCTTGACGGCCATCTTCTTGTCGCCCTCGGTCTGGTAGGCGATGCGCAGGATGTTGCCCGGCTCGGGCTCAAGTCCCACTTTGGCGCCGCTGAGATCGAAGGCGGCCTCGACGCCCGTGGATTTGCCGTACGGGTTCTCCTTGCTGAATTCCGTGTCGTACTCGTCGATGGTCAGGGTTTTGGCCGCCTTGTCGTAGGTGAGGCACTTGCCTTCGGCCACTTCCTGGGCGAACGCCGCGCCCGCGGCCAGGAGGAGGATGGCCGCCAGGGCCAGGGTCGTTGCGATATTTCTCAGACGCATTGGCTTTTCTCCTTGTTCGTCCGGGTTGTTAGGCGCCCGCGCGGGCGGATTCCCGGGCCTTCTTATCACGCAGCTCCTTCGCGGCGCCGGTGAACATGATCTTGATGATGTACAGGCAGATGAGCGAGATGGTGCCGAGAATGATCACGGCGGCCGGAGCGTTGAACTTGAACTGCTTCAGGATGATGGAGAACATGCAGCAGACCACCGCGATGCCGAAGGCCAGACGGATGCCGTAGCCCTTGGCGTACTTGGTGGCGATGGTGCCGATCTGAGCGCCGATGGCCGCGCCGGTGAGCATGACGAACACCGCCACGATCTCGATGCGTCCCTTCAGGGCGAAGGTGAAGGCGCCGTACAAACCGGAGATCATGAC